>JBGVIW010000054.1:0-67681 GCA_045128995.1 Ruminococcus sp. | reverse complement strand
CGTCACATAATCCGGCAGGAACGAGACTCCTGCACCAAGCTCGATAAGTTCAAGCAGAAGATATGTATTTCCGATTTCAACCACAGGATTTACCTCAAGCGAAAGCTCCGCCAGCTTTTCTTCAAATATCCTGCGGCAGCTCAGTTCCTTTTCTGTAAGTACGAACGGAAATTTCACAAGCTCCTCAATACTGAAGCTGTCTCTGTTTCCGAGGTCATAATCTATGCCGGCAATAAAATTCATCTCCACTCGTTTCTCGGAAATCACCACAAAATCCTTACTGTACACATGGCGATCGACAATAAAAGTCAGATCAACATCATTCTGATTCAGCATTTCCATCATGTCATCTGTATTTGCTTCAACGATCTCCACCTGAACATTAGGATACATTTCATGAAATTTCATAAACGTTTCCCCATCATGACGCTCGCTACGGACGGTGCCATCGCAAAACGAACCACTCCTCCACAATCATCAGTATCCAACTTGTCATTATTCATCTCATCGACTATCTTCATTATCTGATATGCGTATTTCAGCAGAAGCTCACCACGCTCTGTTAATGCGATCGTGTTGCGGATGCGCTCAAAAAGCTGCTCTCCCAGCTCAGATTCGAGCTGTTTTATCTGAGCTGATACAGTAGACTGAGTATAACACAGCGCCTCAGCAGCTTTTGTAAAGCTCTGCCGCTCGGCAACCTGGATAAAGGTCTTAAGATTTCTGATTTCCATTTTGCTTTACGCCCTCCATTTTGGAAATTGCTTCTATTATATCAGAAATTACCACAAATTGCAACAAGGATCATCATTTTTTCGATGATGCTCATCATCTTTATCAATTTGACAAATGCGATTTAACGCTTTAAAATGTAATTACAACAACACACAAATCCAGACTTCACGCTCGAAGTTCTGAATCAGGAGGAAATAAAAATGCCGGAAATCAAATTCTATAAACACGACCCCATCCCGATGGAAATGCATAAAGTTAAGATCGTTCAGAAGCTCAACCTTCTCCCCGTAAAGCAGCGTCTTGAAAAAATGAAGGCTGCCGGATTCAACACATTCCTGCTCCATAACGGAGATATTTTCATGGATATGCTCACCGACTCCGGAGTAAACGCAATGAGCGACGAAATGCAGTCTGCTATGCTTCGTGCCGATGATGCTTACGCTGGAAGCGAGACTTTCTACAGAATGAACGACAAGCTCACTGAGATATTCGGCATAAAGAACCTTCTTCCCGCTCATCAGGGACGTGCCTGCGAGCACATCCTCGCTCGTCACTTTGTTAAGCCCGGAAGCTGTGTTATCATGAACTACCACTTCACAACTTCCAAGGCTCATGTCACAACTCTCGGCGGTCACGTTGAGGAGCTTGTAAAGGACGAGGGACTTATCGAAAAAAGCACTCTTCCGTTCAAGGGAGACATCGACCTCGACAAGGTTAAAGCTTGTATCGAGAAGGAAGGCGCTGAGAATATTGCATATCTCCGTCTCGAGGCTGGTACTAACCTTATCGGCGGTATGTCTGTAAAGGAAATGGAGGCTATGACTATCGGATTTGAAGAGTCAATGGACTTCGACGTTATCTCACAGGGACCTCAGTTCATCATACACTGCGTGGATGTTCTTGATGCTTACGGGGTTCCGATGATCACTCCTGGAGGCGGTCTCGGTGCACACATCAATGCAAGAGAAGTAGTTTCTCACATCCCGTCTGAGGAATATCCCGCTGGCTCACTTGTTGCAGCTCTCTACATCTGCGGCGGCATCAGAGGAATGGAGCGAGGAACACTCTCCGAGGAACGCAACCCTGACGGAAGCGAGCGTATCGCATCTGTAGAAATGGTTCGTCTCGCATTCCCAAGACGTGTATTCACACTTTCCCAGACAGAATATGTAATTGACAGAGTTAAGTGGCTCTATGACCACCGTGAGCTTATCGGCGGTCTGAGATTCGTCCACGAGCCAAAGACACTTCGTTTCTTCACCGGCAGACTTGAGCCTGTTTCAGACTGGCCTGAGAAGCTTGCCGCTGCCTATGCCGCTGACTTCGGCGACGATCAGTAATATAAAAAGACTGCCCTTATGGGCAGTCTTTTCTACATATTAAAAGCCTGCACAGCGTGCAGGCTTGTTTTAATATTTAACCTTAAATCAGGATAAAAAATTAACTCCATCACCGAGTGAGGAGTTAATCTGGAGGCGCCACCCAGATTTGAACTGGGGATCAGGGTGTTGCAGACCCACGCCTTACCACTTGGCTATAGCGCCGCTTTTGGAGCGGATTACGAGGCTCGAACTCGCTACCTCCACCTTGGCAAGGTGGCGCTCTACCAGATGAGCTAAATCCGCAATGGCGACCCGGATGAGGCTCGAACTCACGACCTCTAGCGTGACAGGCTAGCGTTCTAACCAACTGAACTACCGGGCCAATAATGGTGGGAGCTACAGGGCTCGAACCTGTGACCCTCTGCTTGTAAGGCAGATGCTCTCCCAGCTGAGCTAAGCTCCCATTCATTATTTCTGTCGTCGTTCCCTGACGACGTTAATTATTATATCACCCTTTTTGAGATTTGTCAACCCCTTTTTTCAATTTTTTTCAAAAAATTTTTTTCAAGGGTGATTTTTCCCTGTTCTGCGTTATTTTCAGTAGATATTTTTTTCTTTTAAAATATTATATGCAGCCGAAATCAATAAAATTCCGGCTGCGTACGAATTATTTATATTTATGTACCGGAGCGTGTTCAAAGCCATCGAGGAGGGTGGTAGTTTTATCAAACGCCATGCCCGTACCCTTTGCGACACAATTTATTGCATCCTTTGCAATATTGCAGTTGATACCAAGCGTTCTCTTTATAAGCTGAGTAAGACCACCCATGAGCGAGACGCCTCCGGTGAGGATCAGACCGTTGTCGTAGATATCTCCCACAAGCTCCGGAGGAGCATCCTCGAGCACCTTTCGGATAGCTTCCATAATGGCAAAGGTATCATCCTCGATCGCCTCAAAAAGCTCATTCTCGCTGAATTCTATCTGCGACGGCAAGCCCTTGAGCAGACTTCTTCCCTTCACCGTCATAGTCACTTCGTCACTCGGGTCATAAAGGTTGCAAAGCTCGATCTTTACACGCTCAGCCGTAAGCTCTCCGATGAGGAGCTTATACTTATTCTGGATGTATTTTATAATAGATCTGTCGATCGTATTTCCTGCGATCCTGATCGAATGTGATGTTACAACGCCGTTCATGGAAACGATCGCCACATCAGTCGTTCCTCCGCCGATATCGACGAGCATATGACCTCTCGCCTTGGAGATATTCACTCCCGCACCTATCATAGCAGCGATCGGCTCCTGAATGAGGTAGACCTGACGTGAGCCTGCACTTCTTGCCGCCTCAACAACTGCCCTGCTCTCAACATCAGTGATAAACGAGGGCACGCATATTACTATCCTCGGCTTGAGGAGCTGTTTTCCCGTAACCTTGATGATAAACTCACGGATCATGCTGTGAGCAAGATCAGCATCCGAAATAACGCCATCGCTTATCGGACGCACCACTGCTATATAATCCGGATTCTTTCCTATCATCTCATACGCCTCCTTGCCTACTGCAAGGATACGCTCTGTACGTGTATTATAAGCGATCACCGACGGTTCGCTAAGCACGACGCCCTTATTTCCCATTGTCATTACGATATTCGCCGTTCCGAGGTCGATACCGATATCTGAATTTGCCATTTAAAATTCCTCTCTTTCGTTTTCGTTGTCCTCTGTAAGCTGCAAACCGCCGAACAGGTCATTCCTGCTGCCGCCGGTTTCTGCAAGCATACTCCTGAGACAGGTATATCTTCTTGTTCTTCTGTTATTGTCAACCATGCTGTTTATCTTTGCCTCCGAGCCTATGAGTATCAGCAGGCGTTTAGCTCGTGTTACAGCCGTATACAGAAGATTCCTGTAATACAGCTTCTCAAATCCGCCGAGTATGGGCATTATCACAGCATCAAACTCACAGCCCTGACTTTTGTGGACAGTGATAGCATAAGCCAGCTCAACCTGTGAGAGCAGATCAAACGGGTAGGAAGCAACTCTTCCGTCGAAATCGATCACCGCCGTCATTGCAGTAGTATTTATATTAACGATCCTGCCGATGTCGCCGTTGAATATTCCTGATCCCTGTTCATCATCCTTGCGCCAGACGATGTCATAATTATTCTTTGTCTGCATAACCTTATCTCCCACACGATACGTATAGAGATAACCCTTATGCTCAGGCTTGGACTTATCAGGCGGATTCAATTCGTTCTGAAGCACCTTGTTCAGCTCGACCGTACCGAGTGTTCCTTTTCGTGACGGAGTTAGTATCTGAATATTTTCCGTCGGAGAAAATCCATACGCCTTCGGAAGTCTTGTTTTCGCAAGGTCAACGATCAGCCGGACCGCCTTGTCATAATCCTCACGTTTGAAAAAGAAAAAGTCATTATTTTTCTGTGTAAGATCAGGATATTCGCCCGAGACGATTTTATGCGCATTCGTGACGATGCAGCTTTCTCTAGCCTGACGGAAGATCTCCTTCAGCTCGATAACGGCAATAGTTTTGCTGTCGATTATATCACGCAGCAGATTTCCAGCTCCTACCGACGGGAGCTGATCGCTGTCACCGACCATAACGAGCTTACAGCCGAGCCGTACTGCCCTGAGCATGCTCTCGAAGAGCATAACGTCGACCATCGACATTTCATCGACTACTAAAACATCACAATCCAGCGGATCATTCTCATTATGCTTGAATCTCAGCTTTCCTCCCACGTCGAATTCAACCTCGAGAAGGCGATGGAGAGTTTTTGCATCACGACCCGTAAGGTCAGACATCCTCTTTGCTGCACGCCCTGTCGGAGCGGCAAGCAGAACCTTCATGCCCTGTTTTTCAAATATGGAAATGATCGCATTCAGCGTTGTGGTCTTACCAGTACCAGGACCTCCGGTCATTATCATCAGCCCTCGTGAAAGAGCTGAGGTTATCGCCTTTCGCTGGAGCTTTTCGTATTTTATATTATTTTCCTCTTCCTCGATATCGATCATCGCATCGAAGTCAAAATCTTCCGGAGACGAAAAATCACGCAGGATCTTTATGCGGTCTGCAATATACTGCTCCGCATAGTAATAATCAGGAAGATAGACATACTCACGGTCATTTTTTATGTATTCAAACAGCTCATGTTCCTCAAGAGCGAGGTTATAGGAGCTGTAGAAATCACTTTCACCAACATTAAGCGCCGCCGTAGTTTTCACAAGCAGCGTGCTGAGCGGCAGGCAGGAATGCCCGAGCGTCGTATTCATCTTCAGCACATACTGCATTCCAGCGATAACACGCTTGTCATCGTTGCGTTCGATCCGCATATCATGTGCAATAGCGTCCGCCTTGCGGAAATCCAGCTCTATTGAGTCTCCGCAGAGTATATACGGATTCTGCTGAAGCAGATCCATCGAATGCTCTCCGAATTTCTGATAGGTTTTCATTGCAAACTGGGATTTTATCTCATACTGTGAGAGATACGACATGATGCATCTGAGAGAGAAAAGCTTCTTCGCCTCAGCAGCGATCTCCTCACATTTTTTTGCAGATATTCCCTTGATCTCGCTGAGTCTGTATGGATCATGTTCCATGATATCGAGTGCCTGATCACCGAAAACGTTCACGATCTTCTTCGCAAGCGAAGGGCCTATTCCCTTAATTGCTCCGGAGGAGAGGTATTTCTCGATATTCACGACCGTATCCGGCAGCTTTCGCTCGCAATACTCTGCATAAAACTGGGTACCGAACTTATGGTGCGTGACATATTTTCCCTCGAGGATAAGCCCCTCGCCGGACTCAATATCGCCAAGCTCGCCTACAACAGTGATCAGCTCGCCTCCGGCATCGAGATCAAGCACAATATAGCCGTTTGATTCATTTTTAAAAAGCACATTTTCAACCGTGCCCTCGATATGAAGTATATCGTGCTCCATTTTTCATCCTCCTGCAATCAGAATCCTGAACATAGTCACTTTATATTATACTATGTTTTGCGTTCAATTGCAAATGTTTTCGACAATATTTTTTCAAGTCCCGCCGGATCAGTCATCACAGCGTTCTGATGCTCCGAACAGAACATTTCGCATATTTCCATCTGACCAACAGTTGCACCGTAGTTTATAATGATTATCTCCTCGATGTAGTACGTTCCGCCGGAGAGCTTTCTGCTGAGATATTCCAGCCGTTCACGCAGATCACTGTCTCCCGGAAACACAGGCACGACTGCCGCAAACGACAGCTTGCGCACTCTTCTGGACGAGCCGCAGAACAGGCTCACTCCCTCGATAACCGCAATCACCGCAAGAATTATCACCGACGTTACCATTACCTTATCCATAAGCTCACTCCTTTTTTGGTATTTTCCCTATCATTCTATGCGCCGACGGCGTATGGTGCTACTTTTAAAATATATCAGCCAGAATATTATTTGGATAAATTTGTGAAAAAATATCAAAACCACTGGATTTTTATCTGAAAAAATTGTATAATAAAATAGTACATATTTCGGCGTGCCGCTTGCCGTAAATGCGGTCCGCAGACTCTCACTGCGGTTGGAGTTTAAAAATGAATATCGACCAGATCAAAGAACAAATCTGTGACGTCTGCCATAAAATGTGGCAGCTCGGCTGGGTCGCTGCCAATGACGGCAACGTTTCAGTCAAGCTCGACGACGGCACATTTCTCGCTACGCCTACTGGCGTGAGCAAAAGCTTTATCACTCCCGATATGCTCGTGCGTATCAACGAAAAGGGCGAGGTGCTCGAAGCCTCTGAGGGCAGACGTCCCTCATCTGAGATCAAAATGCACCTGCGCTGCTACAGAGAACGTCCCGACGTAGGCGCTGTAGTTCACGCTCATCCCGCTACTGCTACAGGCTATGCAGTCGCTAACAAGGCTCTCGACGAGTACACGATGATCGAATCAGTTATCGCCATCGGTTCAGTTCCTGTGACCCCATACGGCACTCCCTCAACCGACGAGGTTCCCGAAGCGATCACCCCCTATCTTCAGGAGCATGACGTAATGCTTCTCCAGAATCACGGCGCACTTACAGTAGGCGCAGACCTCATAACTGCATACTACAGAATGGAAACACTCGAGCTTTTCGCAAAGATCAGCCTTACCGCTCACCTTCTCGGCGGTGCACAGGAGATCTCACGTGAAAACATCGACCGTCTCTGCAATATGCGTGCACAGTACGGCGTTACCGGAAAGCATCCGGGCTATAAAAAATATAATAAGTAGGAGGCGGCTATGCTTAAAGGAATTCCCTCTATCCTCTCACCAGAGCTGCTGAAGATCCTTATGGAAATGGGTCACGGCGACGAAATCGTCATAGCAGACGGTAATTTTCCTTCTGCTGAGATCGCTCAGCGGCTGGTACGTCTCGACGGTCACGGCGTACCTGAGATCCTGGATGCCATTATGAAATTCTTCCCTCTCGATACATACACAGAAAACCCCGTAGGGCTTATGTCCGTCGTTCCCGGCGATGACGTCGATCCGGTGATCTGGAATGAGTACAAGAGCATAATAAATAAGTACGAGCCTGAAAACTGCAAGATCGAATTCATCGACCGGTTTGGCTTCTATGAGCGTGCCCGCAGGGCTTATGCTGTCATCGCCACCGGCGAAACGGCGATCTATGCCAACATCCTGCTCAAAAAGGGAGTTGTAAAGTGATGGGCAAGCGTGTATTATGCTTTGACTTCGGGGCATCCTCAGGACGTGCCGTTCTGGCATGGTTCGACAGCGAATCGCTCTGCATCCGCACTGAAGAGGTTCACCGCTTCAAAAACCGCAGCGTCAATGTCAACGGAACTCTCTATTGGGATATTCTCTCGCTCTACAGTGAGATCAGAACCGGTCTTGTAAAGGCTCATAAAGCCGGAGGCTTCGACTCGGTGGGCATCGATACCTGGGGAGTCGACTATGGAATGATCGACAGTAACGGCTTCCTCATGAGCAATCCCGTACAGTACCGTGACAGGCGTACCTCCGGAATGATCGAGGCAGCTGAAAAGCTTATCACGCTTAAAAAGCTCTATAAGCTGACCGGAAATCAGATAATGGAGATAAACACTGCCTTCCAGCTTCTTGCTGAGAAAAAGCAGCGTCCATATATTCTCGAGAACGGAGCTGCACTGCTGCCGACTCCTGATCTGCTGGCGTATATGCTCACTGGAGAGATCTCTGCTGAGCTTTCGATCTCAAGCACTACCCAGCTTTTCGACCCGAATACGCTGGACTGGTCATATGAAGCTATCAGCGCACTAGGACTGCCAAAGGAAGTTTTCCCGAAGATAGTAAAGCCCGGCGAAAGCAAAGGTATGCTTCTTCCTGCGCTCTGTGAGGAGCTTAATATCCCTCAGGCAGAGGTGATCGCCGTATGCGGACACGATACGCAGTGCGCATACTATGCAGCTCCGCTTACTTCAAACAACCGCATCATAATCAGCTGCGGAACATGGTCTCTCGTGGGAAAAATCATTGACAAGCCCATCCTCACCGACGAGGCACGTACACTCGGCATCACTAACGAGGTCGGGGTAAATGGTGAGATAAATCTGCTGAAAAATATCACCGGACTCTGGCTGGTTCAGGAAACAAAAGCCTTCCTAGAGGCTCAGGGACAGGAATACTCATTCGCTGAGCTTGAGGCTCTTGCTCGTGAGGAAGAAAGCTTCACTGCATTCATCGATCCCGACGCTCCAGAGTTTTCCTCTTCCGGAGATATTCCTCAGCGCATAAAGGATTACTGCAAAAAAACAGGACAGACTCCGCCTGAAAATCTCGGTCAGGTAATGCGTACCATCTACCTCAGCCTTGCAATGAAATATCACCTTGCCGTCGAGCAGCTCGATAAGCTTACAGAAAAAAGCTTTGATGCTATTCATATGGTCGGCGGCGGAATCAGAGATACCCTGCTCTGCCAGCTTACGGCTGATGTCTGCGGAGCTGAGGTCATGGCTGGACCAATTGAGGCTACAGTGCTCGGAAACGCACTGATCCAGCTTATCAGAAACGGCGTGATCCCTGCTGAGGTCTATAAGCGCCGCATTGTCGAAAGTACTGCTTTGATAAGCAATGAACTTTACCGCTGCAAGCCTCAGAAAAATTACAATGACGAATATAAAGCGTTCAAAAATATAATCAACGAAAGGTGATAAATATGTATCCAAAAATCGGAATAAGACCAATTATAGATGGCCGTCAGTTCGGCATAAGAGAGAGCCTCGAGGCTCAGACTATGGGCATGGCATATGCCGCTAAGGAGCTTATCGAAGCTAATGTTTTCTACTCAGACGGCACTCCTGTTCAGTGCATTATCGCTCCGTCCACTATCGGCGGCGGCGCTGAGACTTATAAGTGCGAAGAGTACTTCTCCACTCAGAACGTATGCGCTACACTTTCAGTAACTCCCTGCTGGTGCTACGGAAGCGAGACGATGGATCTCAATCCGCTCACTATCAAGGCTGTATGGGGATTCAACGGAACTGAGCGTCCGGGTGCTGTATACCTCGCAGCAGCTATGGCTTCCCATGCACAGAGAGGTCTTCCGGCATTCGCTATCTATGGCAGAGACGTTCAGGACGCTGACGACAAGTCCATCCCTGCTGATGTAAGCGAAAAGCTCCTCCGCTTTGCACGCTGCGCTGTCGCTGCCGGTCAGATGAGAAACAAGGCTTACGTCGGAATCGGCGGAGTTTCAATGGGCATCGGCGGATCATACTGCAACAGTGACTTCTTCCAGAACTACCTTGGAATCCGTGCTGAGTGGGTGGATATGACAGAGATCCTCCGCAGAATCAACCTCGAGATCTACGATCATGACGAGTATGAGAAGGCTTATGAATGGGCTATGCTCAGATGTCCCGAGGGAATGGATGTCAACGAGGAAACTCCTGTTGATCCCCAGATCGACCCGTTTGGCTTCAAGATCCCTCACGACGCTGAGCATAAGGAAGAAAGTTGGGAATTCTGCATCAAGATGACTCTCATCGTAAGAGATATCCTTCAGGGCAACCCGAAGCTTGCCGAGATGGGATGGCTCGAGGAAAGCCGTGGCAGAAACGGTATCCTCGGCGGTTTCCAGGGTCAGAGACAGTGGACTGACTGGCTGCCTAACGGTGACTTCACTGAGGCGATCCTCAACTCCAGCTTCGACTGGAACGGAAAGAAGGAGCCTGTTACTGTAGCAACAGAAAATGACGGTCTGAACGGTGTTTCAATGCTCCTCGGCAGACTGCTCACCGGTACAGCAAGCATCTTTGCTGATGTTCGTACATACTGGAGTCCCGACGCTGTTGAGCGAGTTTCAGGCTGGAAGCCCGATGGCCTTGCTGAAAATGGCTTCATCCACCTCATCAACTCAGGAGCTGCCGCTCTCGATGCTACAGGCTGCTCCAAGGATGAAAACGGCAGCGGTGTTATCAAAAAGTGGTGGGATGTTACTGAGGAAGATATCGACGCTATGCTCAAGGCTACAGACTGGTGTCCTGCAAATCAGGGCTACTTCAGAGGCGGCGGATATTCCTCACACTTCAAAACTCAGGCAGAGATGCCCGTCACAATGATCCGTCTCAACATCCTCAACGGAACACAGCCCTTCCTCCAGATCGCTGAGGGATATACTGTAGTCATCCCCGACGAGGTTCATAAGATCCTCGACGAGCGTACTGACAAGGCATGGCCGACAACATGGTTCGTGCCCAAGCTCACTGGCGAGGGAGCGTTTACTGATGTTTATTCCGTAATGGCTAACTGGGGAGCAAATCATGGCTCACTCACATACGGTCACATCGGTAAGGATCTCATCACCCTTGCAAGTATGCTGAGGATCCCTGTATCCATGCACAACGTAAGCGACAACGAGATCTACCGTCCGCATACATGGGCAGCATTCGGCACTAAGGAGCTTGAATCAGCTGATTACCGTGCATGTGAAGCTTACGGCCCTCTTTATAAATAATGATCACTTCGCTCCGGAGATAAAACCTCCGGAGCGTTTTTATTGCAGATCCGGCATGAAAACAGGACTTCCCTAATATAATGCATTATACAGATTCGGAGGGAGATCATGATTTTCAGGAACAAAATTATACGGGATACGGCAATGCTTACGGTCATGCAGCTGTTTCTCGACTCGGCAGCGCTGCTGCTCAATGTATTCATCACCCGCAGTCTCGGAACATCGGCAATAGGAATACTCTCGCTGACAGGCTCATTTCTCGTGCTGGCAGGGACTATATCAAACGGCAACGCATTTCTCTGCACAAGCCGGCTCATATCCGAGGAGCTTGGCAAACCGCAGAAAAATCCAAACCGTGTGCTGCTTAACGGACTTCTCCTCTGCCTGATACTCAGCACTGTGACTTCGCTTATACTGCTGGGATTTTCTGATGTTATCGGCGGCAGATTCTTCAGCAGCAGTGAGATGAGCATTGCCGTCCAGCTGATGCCGCTTGCACTGATCCCAGGAGCTTTTTCGGCGTGCTTCAAGGGTTATTTCAATGCCTTCCGCAAGTCCTCAGTAACAGCCGCAGGCGATATCCTTGAATTCATCGTCAAGGCGGCTGCAATAATGATACTCACGCTCACAGCAGAGCATCCCTCCGATGGCAGCGTATGCAGGATACTTATCTCAGGAATTATTGCCGGAAATATGTTTTCACTCGTATTTTTCCTGATCATGTTCGCACGCAGTCACCAGAAATACTCCGGACGCTCTACACTCTCATTCCGGCGTTATGTCACCTATGCCCTGCCGATAATGGCTGGAGGGATCATCACCTCGGCACTCAGCAGTACGAACGATGCACTTATTCCCTACACCCTGCGCCAGTACGGCGACTCGGTCAGCGAGGCGCTCAGCCGCTTCGGAATATTTGAGGCTATCGTCATTCCTACACTCTTTTTTCCATCAGTAGTCCTCTGCTCAATGTCAGGAATCATCGTCAGCGAAACTGCCCGTGCCTCAGGCTCAGGGAACAGGGAACGTATCCGCTATATCGCTGAGCGGCTGATCACCTGCACACTGATTTTTGCCGTTTTTGCAGCGGCAGTGCTTATGAAATTCGGCTCTGAAATAGGTCAGATCCTCGGCGGAGGCGAGCTTGCCGGGCGGATGATAAGCATAATTTCACCCGTTATACCATTCATTTACCTCGAGATAATCCTTGAAGCTATGATCAAAGGAATGGGACTTCAGGGCTTTTCGTCACTGAACTATCTTGCAGAGTATGCAGTGAGGATCTCGGTCGTGCTGATATTTGTACCGATTTTTGGTTTTTACGGAATCGTCGCATCATACTACGCAAGCAACATCATCGGAAACTGTTCACGTCTGTTTAAAGCAGTCCGCTGCACGGGAATCAAACTGAGTCTTATGAAAACAGTGGTTATGCCGGTTTGCTATGCATTTCTGACAATGGGCGCAGCAGAGCTGCTAATGAGGCTGGTCGGCGCAGACGGCAGAAGCATTGTGGAGATAGTCATCTTCACTCTGTTATGGGCGGCAGGATATTTTGCAATTTTCAGTTTTTTCTCTCCATTTCGTCAGGAAACTGCAAATTCAAAGGAAAACAGCAGGCAGCTGTTTGTGAAAAATGCACAATGATCAGTGCTGTTTGTGATATAAAATGTAGAAAACCTTAGCTGCATATTGCAATTTGTACAAAAATACTTTATAATTAATCCTATAGTAGCAATTTTGCACAATACTTTTTATGAGGAGAAACCCGACATGAAACACTATGATATCAATAAAATCAAAAATATCGCTCTCGCTGGTCACAACGGCTCCGGTAAAACCTCACTTGCTGAGGCTCTGCTCTATAAGACTGGCGTTACTGACCGTCTCGGAAAAACCTCAGACGGCACAACTATCTGCGATTACGATCCCGAGGAGATAAAGCGCAATATTTCTATAAGCACTTCCCTCGCTTCTTTTGAATATAACGATTATAAAATAAATCTTCTCGATACTCCCGGTCTGTTTGACTTTGCTTCAGAAATGATCGAGGGAATCCATGCTGCGGATACTGTTATGATCACTGTCTCCGCTAAATCAGGCGTTAAGGTCGGCGCAAGAAAGGCTTACGCTGAGGCTGTAAAACAGGGCAAATCCACTATGTTCGTCGTTACAAAGATCGATGATAAGGACGCTAACTTCTTCAATGTCCTCACAGAACTTAAAACTGTATTCGGCCCGACTGTATGCCCGGTAGTTGTTCCTGTTATCCAGAACGGTGCTATCGTTTCTTATGTAAATCTCATCGAGATGAAGGCTTACAAATACGATGCAAATGGCAACGCTATCGAGACTGATATGCCCACTGCTGAGATCTCTGAGAAGTTCGAGTACCGTATCGACGGACTTATTGCCGCTGTTTCTGAGGCTGTTGCTGAGACTTCAGATGAGCTTATGGAAAAATTCTTCGAGGGCGAGGCTTTCACTCAGAAAGAGCTTATCGACGGTATCCACGACGGTATGAACAGAGGTATCATCACTCCCGTTGTATGCACATCAGCTACTGAACTGGCTGGTATTGATATGCTCCTCAAGGAGATCGGACTCCTCCTTCCTTCACCTTGTGAAGTTCCCGCTGCTGAGGCTGCTGACGCTGATGAAAATCCCGTTGAGATAGAGTGCAGCGCTGACGCTCCGCTCGCAGCTTACATCTTCAAGACTATCGCTGACCCATTCGTTGGAAAGATGTCCATGATCAGAGTTATGTCCGGTAAGCTCAACTCCAACAGCGAGGCTGTAAACGCTTCATCCGGTGCAGCTGAAAAAATCGGCAAGCTCTATACACTCTGCGGAAAGAAACAGATCGAGGTCGACTACGCTGAGGCTGGCGACATCGTGGTTGCAGCTAAAATTTCAGCAAATACAGGCGATACTCTCGCTGCTGCATCAAAAGTCATCGCTCTTCCCGCTATGGAATTCCCGAAGCCTTGCTATTCAATGGCTGTAAAGGCTAAGGCTCAGGGCGATGAGGCTAAGATCTCTACTGGTATGCAGCGCCTCGTCGAAGAGGATCCCACTCTTACATACGCTATGGACGAAAATACAAAGGAACAGATCCTCAGCGGTCTCGGCGAACAGCATCTCGAGGTTGCCGCAACTAAGCTCAAGGGCAAGTTCGGCGTTGATGTTGCACTCTCCGTTCCGAAGATCGCTTACCGTGAGACTATCCGCAAAAAGGTCAAGGTCGAGGGTAAGCACAAGAAACAGTCCGGCGGTCACGGTCAGTACGGTCACGTCTGGATCGAGTTTGAGCCTTGCGTAAGCGATGGACTCGTATTCGAGGAAAAGGTATTCGGCGGTGCTGTTCCGAAGAACTACTTCCCCGCTGTTCAGAAGGGTCTTGAGGATTCCGTAAAGAAGGGCGTTCTCGCAGGCTGCCCTGTTGTCGGACTCAAGGCTATCCTCGTGGACGGTTCATATCACCCGGTTGATTCATCCGAAATGGCATTCAAAACTGCCGCTTCTATCGCTTATAAGGAAGGTCTCAGACAGGCTGATCCCGTTATGCTTGAGCCTATCGGCGAGCTTAAGGTTACTGCTCCTGACGACAACACCGGCGATATCATGGGCGAGCTTAATAAACGCAGAGGCAGAGTTCTCGGTATGGAACCTGTTTCACACGGCGTTACTATGATTCAGGCTGAGGTTCCAATGCGTGAAATGCATGACTTCGCAATGTACCTCCGCCAGACAACAAGAGGTCTCGGCAGCTTTACTCTCGAATTTATGAGATACGAGCAGCTTCCGGCTAACCTCCTCTCAGAGGTTATCATGGCAGTTAATGCTGAAGCTTAATTAAACAACAAGACCCGTGAAGAAATCTTCACGGGTCATTTTTGTAATGATATAAATTCACTTTCTTGAATTTTGCTTAAGCTGGAATCTGACGTCCTCTCCCTTGAACTCCATGCACTTATAAACCGCAGTAATTCTCGACACGACACGCTCATCATATCGGCGGCGGATTCCCTGATAATCGAGATTCGTACTGATTATCGTAGGTTTTCCGCTGTTCAGGCGGGTATTGATAATGTTATAGATCGTTGAGTTATAGAAGGGAGATTCGTACTCTGTGCCGAGGTCATCGAGGATAAGCAGCTCGGCATCCATCACGAGATCGATCATCTCACTGCTATGATCACGGCTGAAATGCTCATGTTCAATTTTCCTAAGAATGTTGATGATCGAGTCATATATCACTGTAAATCCACGCTCGAGAACCTTGTTTGCGATAGCAAGTGAAAGATGAGTCTTGCCCAGTCCGGTCTTTCCGAACATGAGTATACTCTCCGAACCGGAATGAAAATTCTCAGCATAGCTGCGTGCGTAGTTCAGTATCCTTTCCATCGTGAAATAATCATCGCCTTTGTAGAAGCTGAGACTAAATGTATCAAAATTTGATAGTTTCAGCTGGGCATTCTGATTGAGCTGCGAAGCCGCAAGCATACCGCAGAGTTTTTTGAAGCATCCGCAGAACTGGTTGTCGCAAAATCCAGTATCGCTGCATTCCGGACAGGTATAATGCATATCTAAATAATCCTCAGGATATCCAGCGGCAGAAAGCATTCTGCGTGACATTTCCTGAGCACTTAGGTTAAACTGGCGGAGCTGTTCGATCTTTCTTGCGACATCGTCCTTACTTCCTGAGGAGATGATCTTTATAAGCTCCTTACCGGTATTATAGATCTGATTATTTATCTCACGTATCTGAGGGAGTTTTTCATTTATTTCCCTTGTACGTGCTTCATTTTGATTAACAGCCTTAAGGCGGCGTCCGGCGATGATCGCCTTTGCCTTCTCATAGATTTCGCTGTCCACTGAACTCACCTCTTAGAAATCATTGATAAATATCTTATATTTGTCCACATCGAAGTCATCCTCCTGCTTTGCAGCGGATGATTTTTTATTTTTCTTATAAGCGCTCTCCGCATTTTTTACATCCTGAACGGATACAAATCCGCTGTCACGCCACGAGAGCAGGATCTTATTTATGTACTCAAACGAAAGCCTGTCGATCTGCTCGATCGTTTTTTCATAAGCGTAATGCATCAGTTCTATAGTGAAACCGTTCTTTTTCCACTGAGCGATAAAGTCCGCCTGTTTTGCAGTAGGACGGCGGTTCATCTCAAATGCACGCATCACCTGAGCAGTATACTCTCTTGAAGCAGACATCCTGCTGACCTCTTCCTGAGCAGCATTCAGCGTATTGATCTCATTTTCGCTCCATGCGCAGGCGATCTTCTCGATGTAGGCAGAGTTAGTTTTCCCGATCGACGCACAGTACGATATCAGCGTTATGATGACCTCTTTCTTCAGTCCGAGGTAAGTATACATCCATATCAATGAATTTTGCTGAGTATGATTTATGATCCCAAATACACCCTCGGCGGTCTTAAGAAGCTCTGAAATATCCGATGAATCCTTCATGAGTCCAGCAATCTCTGTTCCGGAAAGCGTAGTTTTCTTTCGTGGAGCATTGACAGCCTTCTCCACAGGCGGAGCAGCTTCTCTTGGCTGTGTCGGCGGCGGAGAAATGATCTGGCTCTGCGCTGGTGACGCATTATGAGCATCAGCTGTCAGCACATTTACCTGCTGCCAGAAAAGTATAGCATCCGAAGCTGCCTGAGGCGTGATCCCCGTATTAAGAGCGATCTCCTCGTCGGTACAATCCTTGCCGGAGCAGCGCAGAATATACAGCAAGACTTTTATCTGCTCGCCCGTAGCAAGCTTCAGGAAATTATCCGCCACAATGCACGGCACCCCGAACATAGTCCCCCAGATACCACTGTTTGCCCTGAAATCCAAAACTACCCCTCCTGAAAATGATGTAATATTTATTATAACACATTTTCAGTTGATTGTCACCATGGCATTTTCAACAATTTCAAACAGATACGGATGTGCGATATGACAAATAATCAGAACGGGGTAGTATCGAACTTTTTTCTTAGCTTTCCAATAGCCTTTTTTTCGATACGGGAGACATACGACCGTGAAATCCCCAATTTTTCAGCGGTTTCATTCTGAGTATGCGGCTTACTGGAATATAATCCATAGCGATATATAATTATCTCCAATTCACGCTTATCAAGACATTGTCCAAGAAAATCATAAAGCTGGCGCGAGCGGATATGCAGATCAACCTGATCATCGATATTCACACCATCATCCATCAGATCCATGAGCGTCAGGACATTTCCATCCTTATCAGTTTCGATAGGATCGTTGATGTATACATCCCCAGCAGATTTTTTCATCGCCCGAAAATTCATAAGTATCTCATTTGCAACCCTCTCGCTGCGGCTCTGAATTCTCGTCATTTGAAAGGTCTATTTCATCTTCTTCACTTCCAAAGAAATAAATGTGTACTTTGTCGCCGTCCCAGATGATTTTCTTTATAAAAGCTCTAAGTGCAAGACGTTTCTGTTCTATCGGCATAGTCTCAAAAGAATCAGCAAAGGAACAAAGCATATCTGCAAGATTAACGAATTCGATATCGGACATATTACCTGCATTTGCTAAATCCTCATGTTCCTGAATCTGAGTTTCCAAAGCTTTGATTTTCCTGTCAAGCTCATTGATTTCATTCAGAATGTAGTCCTGAGCAGAAGTTCCCTCTGTCTTAGCCAGAGTCTGCAATAGATTCTTGATTTTTGATTCTGTATCGGATTTGCTCTTTCTAAGATTTTTTAATGTGTCCTGATAGGAAGAATCATTGATGTTCAGTTGTTTCTGCTCTTTTTTAAGAGACTTCATAAACTCTGATTTATCGGATGTAAGCTTCTGAATTTCCATGCAAACAAGTTTATCAAGCTCATTGCCGTTAGCACGTTTTATATCGCATTTCTGTTTCTTGCTTTTTTCTTTCAACTCACAAAGGTAATCATAAATCAATTCACCGTCTTTATTGACTCTCTGTGAAAGTTTCGGACGCATAAAGCTTCCGCAGTCTCCGCAATAAAGTAATCCGGAGAGTAAAGCAACATTGCTTCTCGGCTTACGATAAGCTTTCGATTTGTTCTGCTCCAAAAGCTTCTGTACCTGTACCCAATCTTCACCACTGACAAGACCTTTATGTCTGCCGACTGCAATAATCCACTCTTTCATATCACGGATCTCATTGGAATGTCCTACCTGCTGACTAGTTTTGTTGTAAGCCATAATACCATGCGTTCCGTTAAAATTGCTCTTCTCAGCAAATATATCAACCTCTTTGAATTCAAAATAATTCCATGCGGCTTCATCAGCAATTAAGTAGACAGGATTCATAAGAATTACTTTAATCGCAAAGCGTGAGAACGGTTTTCCTGTTTTGGTAACGTAATCATTCTGAATCAGATAAGTTTCCGTTTTAGTCAAGGAACGATATTCAAGGAATTTTGCGAAAACAAGTTTTACAATTTCTGCTTCTTCTGGTACGATTTCAAGCTTTCTTGCTTTTCTTTTTCTTCCATCAATGGCAATACTTCCTATTGTTTCAACACTTTTATATCCTGTGGGTGGATTTCCTCCGAGCCATCTTCCGTCCTTTGCAAGTTCAATCATATTATCACGGATTCGCTCTGCCATTGTTTCTCGTTCAAGCTGAGCGAATACAGAAGCAATATACATCATTGCTCTGCCCATGTGTGTTGTAGTATCGAATTTTTCAGTAACGGAAATAAAGGAAACATCAAGCTTATTCAGTTCGTTAATCAGATTCGAGTAGTCTCCGACATTTCTGCTGATACGGTCTAAGCGATAACAAACAATACATCTGATCTGTTTTTCACGGCATAGCTTTAACATTTTCTGAAACTGTGGACGATTGGTATTACCACCTGAGAATCCCTCGTCCTCAAAAATCAATATGTCATCATCGGAAATGCTATCAAAAGTATTGTAAATACTCTGCCTGCACATTTCAATCTGATTTCCGATACTCTCACCTTTGCCAGAAAACTTTGATTTTCTTGAATAAATCGCTACTTTTCTCAAATCTTCCATAAGTACGCTCCTTTGTATATGTTGATTTGGTTTTATCACATTACGGCTTTTGCCCCCTAAGACCATTATACCGCAGATTTCGTAAAAAAGCAAAAGTTATTTTTGAAATTGAGAAAAAACTTTGAAATTGAAGCAACCTGCTGCAAAAAGAATGCCCTGTGATGTGTTATAATCATCATAGGGCATTTGTGTTAGTTAAAATTCATCAATTTTATCAGCGAGGGCACAGACTGTTTTGAGAAACACTTTCACTTTTTCAGGATCTTTCTCCTCCAAGGTGAGTGCAAGAATTTTGATCATGTTGTTGCTGATTTCGGCTTCTCCGAATACCAAGTCGTCCAAACTTACACGGAGAATCTGAGAGATTTTTGCAAGCGTTTCCAGAGACGGTGAACGTGTTCCTCGCTCCAGATGCCCGATATATCCTGTAGATAATGAGCAAAGCTCGCTGAGCTGTTCCTGCGTCATTCTGGATAGCTCACGGTATCTGCGGATTCGGTCACCAATGGCGGTATAATCAAGCTCCTGTTCCATAACATCACTCCTTTGTATTATTATACCGCATTTCAGGTGCAGATTTAATGGACTGGAAGAATTCAATTTATAAATAAATGAGCACTTTTTTTGTCTTTCAGACAGAATAATCTTGACAATCAGAAACAAACATGATATAATAAGAAAAAACGGAGGTATTATTATGTTCTGTAAAAATTGCGGAAAAGAAATTAAAAACAATTCCTCGCACTGCTCTGAGTGTGGTGTTGAAGTTACATCAAACTCAAACGTAAGTTCTGCTTTATCAAATACACAAAACAACCTTATAAACGAACTGATTTCGAAAATTAAGATCAATGCAATTATATGGCTAGCAATTGCAGCTGTGCAAATTATTCTCGGACTGCTCATAAATTGGATGTTCCTGATTATCGGCGTATTGAATATAATATCTGCTATTAAAGATATACAGTATATCAACACTATATCATCAAAGCCTGTAGGAATTGTAAAAAAGTACAAACCGATCACCGAACCAATTATCACACTTGTTTATAATCTGATTTTCGGAGGAGTAATTGGTGTCGCAGGATCAATATACTACCTGCTTGCAATAAGAACATTCGTTGTTAATAATGAACAAGCATTTAATCAGATCGAATCGGAATTCCAGAATTCAATCTGATATGTTTTGTTGTTAAATTATATCATTAAGGAGAAATTACTATGAAAAGAAGAATTTTCAAATCTATTCTCACAGGTGCAACAGCTTTACTTATGTCAGTCACACTTGTTGGCTGCGATTCAGATATCTCAGTTGTACAGGATGGAAGTCCATACGATTATCCTGATAAAACATGGGGCGAGGTATTGGATGAAACCTGTAAAAAAGGCGAATGGGAATCCTTCACCGGTGAAAATGATGAAACTATCGTTGAGTATAATGGCGTAGTCAAGGAAACTGAAGCTGACCTCTGCATCCAGTTCGAGGTTGATGATGAAGAATTTGAAATCGTTTATATGGACGTTGACGGAGAATCTTGCGATATGTACGAAATAGTCGAAATCGTTGAAGTATTATTCGAATAAAACAGGAATTAAAATATAAAAGCACTTCACATCACGTGAAGTGTTTTTTTATCATTAACATGATTATTACTGCTTCAGAAAAGAATAAAGTACAACCCCAAGAAAATATGATGAAAGTGAAAGCTGGTGGTCATCATGCAGGTGGTTGTACATTACCCGAAATCCGCAGCTGCACAGAAAGCGTTAAGCAAGAATATCGCTGAAATTCATGCTCAATCCATTATCAATCGAATCAAGGAAATGCAGCTCTCGGAGGAAGATACAAAAAAGCTGATTACTATGATATGCGACAGAGTGAATCAACCTGAATGCATACATAACTAAAAACAAAGACGGAGCGTAAAAACTCCGTCTTTTCCTATTTCTCACACAAGCATTTGAATCCATGGTCATACAAAGCCATATTGATTTCCACAAGTGACTGTTTTTTCTCAATGCCGAACAGAATAATACTATCTCTTTCATCCTTAGGGTAAAGCGGTGCATACTTAGCGATCTTCAAAGCCGTCTGCGTTTCATCAAGATTCATATGCATACCGATACAAAGACAGAGCAGTACTTCTCTGGACGGATTACGAGGATTCGAAGGAGACAAAAACTGATAGCAATACCTGTCCGAAAGGTCAGCGTCACGGCTGATTTGTGCAACGGTCAATTTTTTATTCTGAATCAAGGCACCCAGATACTCTTTCAACGTACAGTCCAGAAGAAAATCGACATTTTCTTTGAGGTAGCTGTCAATGCTTCCCGATTTTCTGAGCAGTTCCAGTAATTTATCCGTGTCCTTCTGCTTCATAGTATGCCTCCGTACAAAATGATGATTTACTTTTTCATTATAACATGGTATAATAGAAAAAACAAGTGCTGTGAGGTGAGTTATTTGCATACATGGCTTGAAAGTGTGCTGAATGAACAGTACACATTCATAAAACGTCTTAGAAATACCGATAAAAATGAAATTGTGGTACTGGAACATAAAACGCTTCATAAACGTATTATCAAACGGATTTTTACAGGGAATACCGAGGTATATCGTGAACTGCTTACCATACGGCATAAAGGCTTTCCAGAGGTTTTAGAGGTCACAGAGCATGACGGAAAAGTAACGGTACTGGAAGAATACATTGACGGCGTAACTTTGTTTGAGCTTTTACAGGATGAACTCTACACGGAAAACGCTGTAAAGGCTCTTGTATCTGAGCTTTGTGATGTACTATCAATTCTTCACTCTCACAGGATCGTACACAGGGACATCAAACCTGAAAATATCATGATTGATAACAGCCAGACCGTTAAGTTGATTGATTTCGACTCAGCAAGGATCTACAAGCCATATTATCCGCGAGATACGGAATATCTCGGAACAGCGGGATATGCTGCTCCCGAACAGTATGATGAAACTGCAACGGATACGAGAGCTGATATATTCTCGGTAGGTGTACTCATGAATGTAATGCTGACTGGAAAAACTCCCTCTGTACAGCTATATCGAGGAAAGCTGCAAAAGGTCATTGAAAAATGTATTCAGGTTTCACCTGACAAGCGTTTTCAGACGGTACAGGAATTGAAAAGGAGTCTGGCATGATGAAGCATTGTAACTACTGCGGAAAGGAACTCCATGAAAATGCAAGCTTCTGTCCCTACTGTATGAAAAGTCTGATTGAAAAGAAAGGTATCGTCATTCATGAGAAAAAGTCAGGAAAATGGCTGTATTTATTGGTCATTGGATTATTGCTTGCTTTGCTGATTGTACTTGTCTGTTTTCTTATGCGTGAAAACAAGGAAATCCCTGAGAATCATTCCGATATTGCAATCGAAATCACGGAAGCTACTACAATTACAACTACAACAACAGAACCAATTTCAACTACAGTAACTACCACAACACAAGCTGAAACTACTACTTCTACCACAGAAACTACTGCTGTAACAACTCAAACCGAATCAACAGCCAAGCCTGAAATGCATGCCACAACTACAGAGACTATCATAACTACAGTACCACCTGAAACAACCATGTCACAAGTAAATCAATTTCAACTCGGAGACTACATCACAGAAGGAAAAACGCTCAGTCAAATTCAAGGCTATGGAGGTTATGAGGATATGGGCGGTATTGTCCTGACGATAGAGGAAATCACAGATACTACGCTGACATTCTCCATTGTCCAGTACAATGAAAGCGGACTTGCTTCTGATACGGTTTCTGCAAGAAATATTACTGCTCAACTTATTGATAATACTGCTGAATTCGAATTCCGTGATATGCTTGACGGCAGAGGAACAGGCAGATTAACTCTTGAAAATGGAATGATACATATTGAGACATGGGGAGACACCAATCGTCCCACATCCATTATTGTGAATGAATATCTGAACTGACACGAACTACAAATAAACAACCTGAATCTTTAGAAATGCAAAGTACGCTCTGAAAACACCTTCCTTACCTTCAACTTCTCAAAACCTCTCAGACGTTCGTTAAGGCGTTCTGTTTCCAAGGGCAAAGGGTTCCGCCGAAAGCTCTGAAAACGCTTCACACGCTTGTCAGACGTCTAAAGGAGCGGTTGACAGTTCGGAAAGCTTTTTGAAAGTCTTTTTCTGAATGCTGACACGATTCTGCTCCCACTTTTTCAGAGTACCGAGGGGAGTATTTAGGCATTTCGCAAACTGGGACTGCGTGAGCTTCATTGACTTACGCAGTCTTTTTATTTGTGCTCCCTGACCATAATAGAGAAACAGGTTGTATTCATCAAGTAACGCTGTCACATCAATTCCGAACAGCTCAGCAGCTTTTGAAAGCTTGTCCGGAGGGTACGATTCAAGAGCATTTTCTTCATAATGTGAGTAGGTCGTTCTGTTCACTCCAATCGCTTTTGCAACCTGGGATTGCAACAAACCATTCTGATAACGATACCATTTCAGCTTGTCCGATACAGTTGTAAGCTTTTCGGGATTCGGATTCTCATACAAATACATCTGAGCCTTTGTCAAGTGACGGTTGGTCAGAAATCGGAATGAATGAATATACAAGGGAGCATACAGAACTTTTCCTTTCTGGAAACGATAGAGAACATAGAAATTTTCATTGATTTTCCGATGAATTTTCCACACATGAGAAAAAGGCTCTCGTTTTGCTTCCTGTGTAGCTATGAGAGCCGTAATGATAGTGTTGCTTTTTCAATACATCTGCTTGCATACGTAGCAAAACGAGTACCTTTGGAGTAATCGAAGGTAGTGACCGCCTTAATCAGTCCAACGGTGCCGATGGAAATAAGCTCCTCCTGATCGACGGCAGGCGAAGTATATTTTTTCACAATGTGGGCAACAAGCCTGAGATTATGCTCGATAAGCATATCTTTAGCAGTTTTGTCGCCGAGCGAAAGCCGCTGGAAGCACTCCTCCTCAGTTTTTTTGGACAGCGGCTTCGGAAAAACAGTATTGCTTTCGATATGCAGGGCAAAGAAAACCAGATTTTTAAGCAGTTCAAACAGCATAAAATACCTCCGTGCAGATTATATATATCAAAATATGCTGCACAGCTTGAACTATATTTCAAAAAATAAGCTGCCGAGATTACTCCCGGAAGCTTTATTAATTCAACTATAAATTATCAGAACTTTCCGCAGTATTCCTCTACATCCTCGGCGAGGGAGATGATGTAGTCCTCATTGAGCACATCCTCGAAGCCGCACTGCTCGAGAGCAGACATAAAGTGAACCTCGGGAGCATTAGTTGGAATTGAAGCAAGCTCGCAGTACATCTGAGAAGCCTTATCATAATCAGACAAAGCCGTCTGCCATATATCGAGCGCAGCAAGAGCTGAAACGCCGTAGCTGATATAATATCCCGGCTGCTCAAAAATATGGGTGATATAATAAAATTCGATTATATTTCCGCCGTAGCCATACTTCTCCATGATTGAATCAAAGCACTCAACCACCTTCTCAGGAGTCATTGAATCATAATCTCGAAGAACTGTATACTCAAATTCACCTATAGCAAATCCGCTCAGCACTGAATCGAGGAGATTATATATCTCCATCAGCTGCATCTCCTCAGACTGATCGCCATAAAGCTCATCGTAGTACTCCATAAAAAGTATCTCAAGTCCCTGAGAATGCACCTCAGCAATATCGATATTATTGCGTGCAAGATACATAGGTGTTTCATCTGCAAATGAAGCATGGAAATGACCGAACTCGTGAACCGCAGTAGTAAAATCATAGAAATCATTATTTCTGTAAAGATATATCAGCGATTCATTATCGAGCGGCAGATCAATATTAAACGAGCCGTTATAACTGTCATCGCCGCTTGCCATCGCAAAGAGCTGCTTATCGAGAATTCTCTGCGCAGATTGGCCAAGCTCAGGAGATATACGTCCGGCATATTCATTTATCGTCTCAAACGGCTCATCAAATAGAACCGGATCATCATACACATCCTCGCTCTCGGGCTGGCTATAGAACAGCTCTCCCAGCTCCAGCTGTGCAGGCAGGATCTTCTCAGATACGATCTTTCCAAGCTCAAGTGTAACATCCGGTGAAAAATCTCGGTTAAAAGAATCATAGAAAGTATCTGGTGTATAAACTGAAAGCACATCCAGATATATCTGTGCAGCCTTCAGATTCTTTTCATCATCATCAAGCTCCTCGTCCTCAACGATCTCATAGTACGCATCGAGAGTATCATACATCGTTTCGTAGTCTACCTTTGCATACCCCTCGAGGCGCTTCATGGACATTGCACTGGTGGTATAATACTCGAGGTAGTCCTCGATTATATACGGCTCAAAAAGTTCTTTATACTCATCATTCATGTAGCAGTTATGGAATGCATAGCTGGCAAGCTCATAGCCTACATAGAAAACCTCATAGCAATCGTCATAAGCTTCCTCCAGCTCTTCGCTGTCCCAGTCAGTATAATAATCGAGCATGACCTTGGAATACGCCTGAAAGGCAGTATCGACATCGTTAAGCAGCACGTCGATATCCTCCTCCAGAACCTCCGCATTGCCGGAGATCTCAGCGTCATCCAGAGTTTTCTGAGCGTGTTCCCTGATGGTATCAAGCGTTATGTCAAGATACTCACCGCTGTCAGCTCCGGAGCGGTCATCATCGTCGTCATCATCATATTTATCCTTTTTTTCATCTTTCTCTTCATCATAAGAAAAAGATGAATTCTTCTCGTCAAGATCAAGATCAAAGCAGCCTGTCATTGCCACTGGCAGCGCCGCTGCCAGAAGTGCAGCAATGAGACGTTTCATTCTCATATATTTCCTCCCCTCATATTACCTATTGCAAAGTGCCGCAACAGCCTCAGGAATTTCGCATACTGAATTTACAACAATATCCGCAGCCTTCAGCTCATCAAGACTGCCATATCCATAAGCGCAGCCGATAGCCCTGAGACCATTTTTTTCGGCTGTTTCCATATCATGAAAACGATCGCCAATGACGATAAAATCACCATCATGCTTATCCCTGAACTTGCGGAATATCTCGTATTTTGGAATATAATCATACTCCTCAGCGCAGTAGAAATGATCAAAATAACGGTCAAGCCCGAACATTTTATTATGTCTCTGCTGATATTTCCGGCGGCAGTTGCTGAGGAAAATGAGTCTGTATCCGCTTTTTTTCAGTCCAGCAAGAACCTCCTCTGCACCGGGAAATAACTCAGCTTCGCCAGCCTCAGCCAGCGCCCCCATCTCACTTCCTATGATCTCACGGCAGATATCACGCTTCTCCTGCTCAAGCTCAGGCTGAAACATCCTCCACATATCATTGCTGCTGAAGCCGAGCCAGTAGCCTATCTCGTAGTCAGTAAAGCTCCGCTCCTCAGCACAGCCATGCTCCACCAGCCATTTATACGCCTTCAGAAACGCTGGCTTATAGGTCTTGAGGCAGTTATGGAGTGTGCCGTCATAATCAAAAATAAGGTTAGTCATTACGCTTCGATCTCACGGATGAGGTTTACCATCTCGATAGCTCCGAGGGCACAATCATATCCCTTGTTGCCAGCCTTAGTACCAGCACGCTCGATAGCCTGCTCAATATTTTCAGTAGTTACAACGCCGAACATTACAGGGATATCGCTGTTCATAGAAACGTTAGCAATGCCCTTTGAAACCTCGCTGCATACGTAATCATAGTGAGTGGTTGAACCTCTGATAACAGCTCCGAGAGCAATTACAGCATCATACTTGCCACTTTTTGCCATTTTCTGAGCGATAAGCGGGATCTCAAACGCTCCGGGAACCCATGCAACATCGATAGAGTCCTCGCTTACATCGTGACGTGTAAGAGCATCAATAGCTCCGCCAAGAAGCTTTGATGTGATGAATTCATTGAATCGTGCAACAACGATTCCAATCTTCATGTCCTTTGATATCATTTTTCCTTCGTAAATTTTCATTGTGATTACTCCTTTTGTTTTATTTATGGTGAATTCCAGCTTTCTAGGAATGTTATCTCCACCTACTGGGGAAAACGACACTCCTTGCAACCTGGATTTTACATCAATAATCCAGAATGTGACCCATTCTGTCCTGTTTAGTTTTAAGGTAGAAGAGGTCGTAGGCGGTAGCATCCATCTGGATAGGCATACGCTCTTTGATTTCGATACCAAAGCCGCTGAGCTGGTAGACCTTATCGGGATTGTTAGTCAGCAGGCGCAGTGTCTTGCAGCCGAGGTCACGGAGGATCTGAGCGCCGATATAGTATTCACGCATATCTCCCGGGAAGCCGAGTGCGAGATTGGCGTCGAGAGTATCCATTCCCTTATCCTGAAGCTCGTAGGCTTTAAGCTTATTGATAAGCCCGATTCCACGTCCTTCCTGACGCATATAGAGGAGAATTCCCCTTCCCTCTTTTTCGATCTGCGTCATAGCGGCAGCGAACTGCTGACCGCAGTCACACTTCAGTGAGCCGAAGGCATCGCCTGTAAGGCACTCCGAGTGAACACGGCAGAGTATATCCTCGCCGCTGCCGATATCACCCTTGACAAGCGCAACATGATGCTCTCCGTTGAGCTTGTTTACAAAACCAATGGCACGGAACTCGCCATACTTCGTAGGAAGCTTTGTATCGGCAACTCTTTCAACAAGAATATCATGACGTTTGCGGTATTCCTTTATTGCCTGGATCGTGATGAACTTCATGCCCCATTCCTGAGCCTTTTCCTGAAGCTCTGACGCACGCATCATCGTACCGTCATCACGCATTATCTCGCAGCAAAGACCGCACTCCTTCAGTCCTGCAAGTTTCATGAGATCAACCGTAGCCTCAGTGTGACCATCACGCTCGAGGACGCCGTTTTCCTTTGCCATAAGCGGAAACATATGACCCGGACGACGGAAATCCTCAGGCTTTGAGTTTTCATCAACGACCATGCGTGCAGTCAATCCTCGCTCATAGGCAGATATTCCCGTTGTGGTATCGACGTGATCGATGGAAACTGTGAATGCAGTGCAGTGATTGTCGGTATTCTCGCCGAGATCGACCATCTGCGGGAAATTGAGCCTGCGGCAGACAGCACGGCTCATCTGCATACAGATAAGTCCCTTTGCGTGCATTGCCATAAAGTTGACATTCTCAGTCGTAGCAAACTCCGCAGCGCATATCATATCGCCCTCATTTTCTCGATCCTCATCGTCAGTAACAAGGATTATCTCGCCGTTTCTGAGCGCCTCGAGCGCCTCATCGACAGTATTATACTTGAACATATTTACCTCCTAGAATCCATATTTTGCAAGAAATTCTCTTGATATATTACTTTTAGTTTTATTGTCATTAAACGGAGTGATAAGCTTCTCCACATATTTTCCCACTATATCATTCTCGAGATTCACGATATCGCCAGTTTTCTTGGTCGATAGGATGGTCTGGGATGCCGTATGCGGGATTATCGAAACGCTGAAGCTGCTTCCGGTGACTTTTGCTACCGTAAGGCTGATGCCGTCGATTGCTATCGAACCTTTTTCAACGATATATCGCATTATTTCAGGCGGTGCTGAAATGGTATACCACACAGCAATGCCATCATTTTCAATGCCTGAGATCGTACCTGTGCCATCGATATGTCCGGAGACGATATGTCCGCCGAATCTGCCGTTTGCAGCCATTGCACGCTCGAGATTTACCGGACTGCCGTTTTTAAGCTGTCCGAGAGATGAGCGGCTGAGCGTCTCGTTCATAACATCCGCACGAAAAACATTTCCGCTGAATTCAGTCACTGTAAGGCAAACTCCATTTACAGCAATGCTGTCGCCGATGTGAACGTCCTCAAGCACCTTTGACGCCTGTATTTTTATGAACGAGGAAGAGCCCTTCTGAACAGTACGTACAGTTCCGACCTCCTCAATTATTCCCGTGAACATCAGTCCTCACCCTGCTTTCAATCAGAATATCATCACCTATCTGCGTAACAGTGCCGCCTGTCAGCATGAACGCCTCAGCCGGAAGCGGTACTCCCTTTCCGGAAACAGGTGATCTTGACTCAGCTCCGCCGAAAATTTTCGGAGCAATATACGTCTGCACCTTTGTAACGATCCCGCTTCTGAGCGCTGACCAGTTCATTTCGCTTCCACCCTCCAGAAGAACACTGTCGATCTTCTCACCGCCGAGGATCTGCATCAGCTGACGCAGATCGACATGACCCTCGGTTTCATTTACTTTTATAATACGGCAGCCTGCCGCCTCGTATTCAGAGATTCTCATCTTGTCATCACAGCAGGATGCAATTATTGTCGGAACATCCTTTGCTGTGCGGACGATATTACTGCTCAGCGGTATTCTCAGTCGGGTATCGCATATCACTCTGACCGGATCACGTCCGCCCTCCATACGGCAGGTAAGCATCGGATCATCCGCAAGAACTGTTCCGACTCCGACCATGATGGCAGCGTGCCTGAGTCTGTCTCGCTGAACATTCTGTCTTGCAGCCTCACCTGTGATCCACTTTGATTCTCCCGTAAAGCAGGCGATCTTGCCATCCATCGTCATTGCATATTTCATGGTTACAAACGGCAGTCCTGTTGTAATATAATGCATGAATATCTCGTTGAGCGAATCGCACTCCTCACGGAGAACTCCCTCTACGACCTCTATCCCATGCTCACGCAGAATTGCAGCTCCTTTTCCGGCAACAAGCGGATTCGGATCGGGCGAGCCTATTATTACACGCCTGATTTTATTCTCTATTATTGCCTCTGTACACGGCGGAGTTTTTCCATAATGGCAGCATGGCTCAAGTGTAACATATATTTCTGCTCCCTCGCAGCTTTCTTTGCAGTCAGCGAAGGCATTACGCTCTGCGTGGAGCGTACCATAGCGCTGATGCCAGCCTTTTCCGATGATTCTGCCATCCTTTACGATCACTGCACCGACCATCGGATTAGGATTTACATATCCCATTCCTCTGCGTGCTAATTCAAGCGCCTGTCGCATATATTCAGCATTGGTCATTACTCTGCACCTCCAAAAAACAAAAAACTGCCCTGTACTTCAGGGCAGTAAAACAGCATCAGGCAATATATCGCCGATCGATCTTCTCTCATCCGGACTATATCCTCGCTCAAGCATAACTGAACGAGGTACACTCACTCTGAAACTGTGAGTGACCGTCGGCTTCGGAATCTCACCGAATCGTGCCATATCGGCTTGCGGGCTATACCGCCGGTCAGGAATTTCACCCTGCCCTGAAGATCATCACATAAATTATATCACTATGTTATTCTTTTGTCAATAGCAGACTCATACAAAACGCCTCCCAGCTGCGGGAGGCGTTAGATATTAATAGTCAGCAGTTAAGCCAGCGCCAAGCTCATAAGCCTGATCGAGCTTTGCAGCGACATCGCTGTCTCCGCCGATGATCATCATGCCCATGTTTTCCATTCCGAATCCGGCAAAAACGCTCATATACCACTCATATACCGGAGGATATTTTGCATAATCCTCAGGAGCGCCCTGAGAGAAAATTCCGAACAGACGTATTCCGGATCTGAGTCGGCTTGTTCTGTCGAGCTTTTTGAGGCAGTAATGGCGGTTCATGAATGTTATCATCTGCCCGGCAGGCTGAGAGAAATAATTCGGCGCAGTCACAAGAAGTGCGTCTGCTGTTTTCAGTTCTGAGAGATAGCTCTGGAAATCGTCGCTGATAACGCAGTCGCAGTCATTTTTTCTGCACGTACCGCATCCTGTACATCCTTTAATGAGCATATCATTCACGTTGAAAATCATCACTTCATCGTATCCGGCAGCTTTTGCTCCGGATATAAAATATTTTGCAGCACGTCCAGAGAGTGAGCCTTCTCTGCTGCTGCCGAGCACCGCTACGAGCTTCATATGTCACACCTGCCTGAATCAAATAATATTATATTTCCTTTTCATTTTTCTGCGGACGAGCCATAAGCTCATTGATAGCGTTCCTTACATCAGCTCCGCCGAAGAGAACGCCGTAGAGCTGTTCATTTATGGGCATCTCGATTCCGATCTTCTCAGAGAGATCATGCGCTGTCTTGCAGCAGTGGTAGCCCTCTACCGTACCGACCTTCTTTACAGCATCCTCCGGAGTAACGCCCTGACCGATAAGGATGCCTGCACGGCGGTTACGGCTGTGCATACTTGTACAGGTAACGATGAGATCGCCAAGACCTGTAAGTCCGCTGAAGGTCTCGATCTGCGCACCCATTGCAACTCCAAGACGTGCGATCTCATGGATTCCTCGTGTCATGAGAGCCGCCTTTGTATTATCGCCGAATCCCAGTCCATCGCAGATACCTGCGCTGAGGGCGATGGTATTCTTGAGTGCACCGCCTATTTCGCAGCCGGTAACATCGTTGCTGAGGTAAATTCTGAGTGCCTCGTTGCAGAGTGTAGACTGAACATATTTTGCAGCCTCAGTATTCTTTGAAGATGCAACGATTGTGGTAAGGATGCCTCTTGCAACCTCTTCCGCATGGGAAGGCCCTGAGAGGACTACGATCTTATCGGACTGAAGCTCCTCCTCAAGCACCTTGCTGAGAAACTTTAGCGAGCCGTCCTCGATGCCCTTTCCGGTATTGACAATCACCATATTATCGTCAATATAGGGCTTAGCCTCCTTAGCAACGTCACGCACGAAGATCGAAGGAATGCCGAAAATCAGCATATCGCAGCCGCTGATGCATGAGATGTCACTTGTAAGACCGATTTTTTCAGTCACCGGAACTCCCGGAAGCTTCTGGATATGCTCTCCCTTAGCTCTGATGCTGTCGATCTCAGGCTGGAACTTTGACCATACTGTTACGTTATGTCCGTGCTTCTCAGCCATTACCGCAAGGCTGAGTCCGAAGCCTCCCGAACCGAGAATTACTATATTTGCCATATACGCTGTCTCCTTTCAGGGATATGATTTCTGCATAGCTGTTTTATCAGAAGCAGTTATATAATCTATTTATTCTTTGATGAGCTGAATGAGAACTTATTCTCACAGCCATCTTTGAGACGCTGGATATTTGAACGGTGCATCCACACTATCATAGCTCCCATCGGAACTGACAGTATCGCATAAAGCAGACTTCGCTGCCATGAGTCTCCGCAGATAAACACTCCCACCGGAACTGTAAGAAGCGGACAGCAGATCGTTGCGATTATGGATGAAAGCGATACATACTTTGATATCGCAAGAACTATTGCGAAGATTCCAATAAGGATTCCGAATACGATCGGGTTTACTATGATGAATATTGATACTCCCACAAGAACGCCTTTTCCGCCTTTGAAGCCGTAATACAGCGGAAAAACGTGTCCAAGTATTGCAAAAAGTCCGGCGATGTATCCGATATAGTGAGTATCATTTCCGGGCATCAGACCTGCCTCAAGGAGGCGGCAGATGAGCCTTGCCAGAAGTACAGCCACTACTCCCTTTGCAAGATCTCCGATCAGGGTTGCAAGAGCGCAGCCTTTTCCGTAGCAGCGAAGAGTGTTAGTAAGTCCGGCGTTTCCGCTTCCTTTACTGCGCACGTCCTCACCTTTCAGCAGACGTACGACAATTATCGCACTATTGCAGCTTCCGAGGAGATATCCGATAACCGCAGCTGCTGCTATCGCCAGCACATAATTTATCATTTATCGTTTCCTCCTCTTTCACGTACGATGAAACGTACCGGAGTTCCCTCAAGACCGAAGGTCGAGCGGATCTGATTTTCGATATATCTTCTATACGAGAAGTGGAATAGATCTGCTCTGTTTACGAAGGTAACGAATGTCGGCGGTTTTGTTGAAGGCTGGGTCATGTAGTATATCTTAAGTCTTCTTCCCTTATCCGAGGGCGGCTGAACTCTTGTTGTAGCGTAGGCAAGAACATCATTGAGCATACCCGTTGAGATACGCATACTATTCTGTCCGTAGGTATATTTTATCAGCTCATAGAGCTTATTGATACGCTGTCCGGTCTTTGCAGAGATAAAAATGAACGGAACATAGGACATGAAGCTGAAATCGTTCTCGAGCTTGGTGCGGTATTCCTGCATAGTCTTATCATTTTTCTCGATGAGATCCCACTTGTTGACTGCAACGACGCACGCCTTACCCTGCTCATGAGCATAGCCGGCAACCTTTGAATCCTGCTCAGTAAAGCCTTCCTGCGCATCGAGCATGATCACGCAGACATCAGCTCTGTCGACTGCCATGTATGCACGAAGCACACTGTAATGCTCGATCTTCTCGGTTACCTTGGATTTTTTTCTGATTCCGGCAGTATCGATAAACACGAACTTTCCGTACTCATTTTCTATAACAGTATCTGTAGCATCTCTGGTAGTTCCGGCGATATCTGAAACGATCGCACGCTCCTCGCCGGAGATTTTATTAATAAGCGAAGATTTTCCGGCATTAGGCTTTCCGATAACAGCAACCTTTATAACATCGTCATCGTACTCCTCCTCCTTGCTGTCGCTGAGGTGTTTCATCACCTCATCGAGCATATCTCCGGTACCGTGACCATGCACGGACGAGATCGGATAGGGATCACCGAGTCCGAGGTTATAGAACTCATAAAGCTCAAGCGGAGGTTCTCCGAGCGTATCACATTTATTCACCGCAAGCACGATCGGCTTGCCGCTTTTTATAAGCATATCAGCAACTGCATAGTCATCAGCAGTTACTCCGCAGCGAAGGTCGGTTACGAAGACAATAACGTCTGCCTTTTCGATTGCAAGCTCCGACTGGCGGCGCATCTGAGAGAGGATCACATCATCGCTGTCAGGCTCGATTCCGCCTGTATCGACAACCATGAATTCCCTGCCTCCCCACTCACATTTTGAGTAGATTCGGTCTCTCGTTACACCGGGAGTATCCTCCACGATAGAGAGCCGCTGACCGATGAGCTTATTAAAAAGTGTGGACTTTCCGACATTCGGACGTCCCACAACTGCAACGATCGGTAATGACATAGTCAGCATCTCCTTTCAAATTTTAATATGTTATTCCCAGAATTGCGTCGAGCAATTCATAGCCATCATTTTCAGTACTTTTCAGCTTCACGCCGAGGGCATTTTCGACATCTGAAACGGTAAGATCATCGAGAAACTCCTCGGAATCACGTCTGAGCATTGACGACGAGATCAGAAGCTCTTCCCCGAGCGTTTTATCCCTGAGCTGAGCGATAAGATCCTGCGCAGTGATAAGTCCCGTTACAGTAATAGTCTCACCAAAAAAGTCATTGCGGATACGGTACACATCACATTTAAGTCCGGAGAATTTATCCTCAGCCAAGCGTGCAAGCCAGCTGATGACCTCAAACGGAGCATATCCGCAGGCGATCGAGACATGGCGCCCTCCGCCATCCCACTCAGCAAGTTCGAGTGCTTTTTCAAACTCATCCATAAGCGAACGCAGCATTCCTACGCCGTTTTCGTACTGGGAGAAATCCTCATAATACTCCACATCCGGCAGTTCTCTTCCCGAGATAAGAAAGAACTCGTCGGACGGAAAAACGGTGCGGGTATCGAATTTCCTCAGGAAATCCTGCTGAAATTCCTCGATTATATCCAGCACAGCCGCCGCAGATTCCTTAGTGAAGCTCTCAAGCGGATAAAGCCCCTCACGGAATTTAGTAAGTCCGACAGGAACGACTGCGATGCTGGTGATATTGGGCATCAGCGCTCCGAGATCGGTCAGCGTACGCCTCAGCTCCTCGCCGTCGTTAAGTCCCGGACAGCATACGATCTGGCAATTGAGCTTTATTCCGTTTTCCGCCATCTGGCGCAGATATTTCAGCTTTTCTCCAGCGAAGCGGTTGTTCATCATCCTGCATCTCAGCTCGGGATTGGTCGTGTGGACTGAGACATTTACATTGAGCTTCATACGGATTATGCGGTCAATATCCGGCTGCTCAAGATTAGTAAGGGTGACATAATTTCCCTGTAAAAATGAAAGCCGGGCGTCATCGTCCTTAAAATAGAGCGTTTCACGCATACCCGGCGGCATCTGGTCGATAAAGCAGAACACACATTTATTGCGGCATGACTGCTTGCTGTCCATGAGGAAGGTGTCGAAATTAAGACCAAGGTCATCGTACTCATCCTTTTCAACAGAGAAGCTGACAGCCTGTCCCGACCTCATGATCTCGAGCTTCAGCGAGGTTTCTGCCGCATAAAACATATAATCGAGGACATCCTTTATTTCATGTCCGTTGATAGAAATCAGGCAGTCGCCGGCAATTATCCCTGCCTTATCCGCAGGAGTTCCGGCATCGATGCCGCAAATTTTTACCATATATAATTAACTCCAATTCTGCCCGCAGGCGAATTATTGAGGGAAACTCAAAAAGGAGAGAAGGAATACTCCTCCTCTCCTCCTCATGTATCGGATACAGCCGATTATTCAGCGTCCATTTTAAGAACCTCAACGCCCTTATAGAAACCGCAGTTTTTGCAAACCTTATGCGGAGCCTTGTATGCGCCGCAGTTATTGCACTTTGACATAGCCGGTGCATCAAGCTTCCATACAGCAGAACGTCTCTTATCACGTCTAGCCTTGGAAGTTTTTCTCTTCGGTACAGCCATTCTGGCACCTCCTTACAGAGCTTTCTCAGCCCAGTTTATTTTAGACAATCGCATTCAGACTCATTCAGATCGCAGCCGCACACCATACAAAGACCCTTGCAGTCATCCTTGCAGAGGTATTTTGTCGGCAGCTGGAGGAGAAGATCTGTAACAGCGATATCACTCAGATCAATGCTCTCGCCTTCAGCGATAATGTACTCATCATTATTGCTGCTTGATGAAGGAACGACAATATGTTCAAAATCGAAATGATAATCTCTCTCGAACTCACTCATGCACCTGTCGCAGGGCATAAAAAGAGTGAAATCCACAGAAAATTCAAGATGAACCACTCCGGCTCGGTTGAAGATCCTGCCTTTTACATGCACCGGAGAGCTGAAATTGCAGCCTCGGATATCAGAAAGCTCATCTTTTTCGATAAGCGTATCTATCTCCTTTTTTTCTCCGACAATATTCAAAAGCTGTTTTAAGTTAATTATCATACTATTAATCCTTTAGAGCACCATAAATTATATTATACACCAATCAACAATTTCTGTCAATAGGCTGAAGAAAATTTACTGAAATTTTCTTTTTGCAAAAATTACTTGATGAACTTCTTTACGCTGTCGCAAAGCTCAGACTCATCAGCTGAAACTGTGAATACAACAGTTGTATCGTCGCCTGTAAGAGCGTCAAGCTTCTCAAGAGTCTTTCCGAACTCCTCGTAGTCACGTCCGCCGATTCTGAAGATACCGTCAACGAAAACTTCCTTGATATCGTAGTTGCCAGCGAGCATTCCTGCGATGAAGCCGTATACTGACTCATAGCCAGCAATATTGAACTGCTCTGTATCGCACCATCTTACCTTGTAGCTGATAGAACGTCTGATTGTCTCGCCTTTTTCGATGCATACGAGGCTGCCGTTTGTTGACTTAACAGCGTCGTTGATCATATCGATAAGGATCTTAGTTTTTCCTGTACCTTTTTTACCTGTAATAAGCTTAATCATAATTTACTCCTTCCATTGCCGTTTCCGGCAGTGTGATTTTTATTTCAAGCTGCTTAGCCGAGCTTAGCCTCGAGAGCAGCCTTCTGTCCTTCGTAGCCGGGCTTGCCGAGGAGAGCGAACATATTAGCCTTATAGCTCTCTACGCCGGGCTGGTTGAACGGATTTACGCCGAGAACGTATCCTGAGATTGCGCAAGCCTTCTCGAAGAAGTAGATCATATAACCTACGCTCTCCTCTGTTGTATCATCAAGCTCGAGGATGATATTCGGAACGCCGCCCTCTGTATGAGCGAGAACAGTTCCCTCGAATGCCTTTCTGTTTACAACGGACATATTCTGGTTTGTGAGGAAGTTAAGTCCATCGAGGTTAGCTTCATCGCTCTCGAGGAAATAATCCTGCTTGGGGTTCTTGATATCAACGACAGTCTCGAACATGATTCTTGCACCGTCCTGGATATACTGACCCATTGAGTGGAGGTCTGTTGAGAATACAACAGATGACGGGAAAATACCCTTATTGTCCTTACCCTCGCTCTCACCGAAGAGCTGCTTGTACCACTCAGACATCATAACGAAGCTGGGATCGTACGAAACGAGCATCTCAACAGACTTACCCTTTCTGTAGAGGATATTTCTGAGAGCAGCGTACTTGTAGCAGTCGTTATTGTCAAAGTCAGCCATGAAGTCAGCCTGAGCCTTTGCAGCGCCCTTCATAAGTGCATCGATATCGCAGCCAGCTACAGCGATCGGAAGAAGACCTACAGCTGTAAGAACGGAAAATCTTCCGCCTACATCATCCGGAATAACGAATGTCTCGTAGCCTTCTGTATCAGAAAGGTTCTTGAGAGTTCCTCTTGCCTTATCAGTTGTAGCAAAAATTCTCTCCTTAGCGCCTTCCTTGCCGTACTTATCCTCAACGAGCTTCTTGAAGATTCTGAAAGCGAGTGCAGGCTCAGTAGTTGTACCGGACTTGGAAATAACATTTACTGAAAAATCCTTACCCTCACAGAGAGAGATAACTTCGTTGAGATAAGTGGGATTAATGCTGTTTCCGACATAATAGATATCAGGTGTATCCTTCTTCATATTATTGTAAAGGGGCGATTTGAGAAGCTCGATAGCAGCTCTTGCGCCGAGGTAGGAACCGCCGATACCGATAACGATAAGGATATCGGAATTGGACTTGATCTTCTCAGCAGCAGCCTTGATTCTTGCAAATTCATCCTTGTCATAATCTGTAGGAAGCTCAACCCATCCTAAGAAATCATTTCCAAGACCAGTCTTGCTGTGGAGCATATCAGCAGCAGCATTTACCTGAGCCTTAATGCCAACCATTTCGTCAGCATTCACAAAGCCTTCGAGATATTTGGTATTGAGTTTTAAAGACATTTTAATATACCTCCAGTTTGTACTAAGATAAGGCTCGATAGGAAAAGCCTTATACAATATAGTTTACCACTATTATAATACTATATTTTGCGACTGATTTCAAGTGGAATTTTAAAATTGTACATTCCGCACAATTTTAAACTTAATTTTCTATGAGGTTTAACAACATTTTCCGCAAAATATAACCATAAGTGAGCTTTTTCACGTCATTTTTTACGACAATATCAGTTTCATAGACGAGCGTATCGCCATTATAGAACGCAGCCGTACCGATCTTCTGACCTTTTCTGAGAGGAGCGCTGAGGTAATCAGGGATAACTATCACGTTTGAAAGCTCGCTGACGCCTTTCGGGACTACGACTGTACTCTGACTCTTCAGGCATACCTCCACTGCTGAGTCAACGCCGTTCTTCACCTTAACCGGTCTGAGCAGTTCATCAAGAAAGCCCGGCGTGGTTACCTTATAGCCGCTGAAGCCTGACTTCACGAGTCCCTTTGCCGCTGCATACATCGAATCCTCGTCCGGCGCTCCGAGAACTACAGCGATATACGCTGTGCCTTCCTCATCTTTTCCGCATTCGGCGATACAGTAGCCCGATTCATCGGAGTGCGCTGCCTTAAAGCCTGCATGGCGGTCGTACGTGCGGGAAAGCGTATTCTCATTCACAAGCTCAGTCTGTCCCTCACGGATAAAATCCCGCCACGTCTTGAAATAAGGCTGCATGAAGTCGTACCTGAGCAGCTCAGAGCAAATTACCGCAAGGTCATGAGCTGTCGTATATTCCCGCTCATCATAGTAGCCATAGGGCGAGTAAAATGCTGTATCTCTCAGTCCAAGATCAAATGCTCGGCTGTTCATACGTGCAGTAAAATCCTCAACCGTGCCCTCAGATCTCTCCGCAAGGACAGTTATCGCATCGTTCGCATTTCCTATGACTGCCCCCTTTAGCAGTTCCTCCACGCTCAGCTTATCTCCCGGTTCGAGCCAGATCACTGCGCCCTTTGTGCCGTAAACCGACTGCGAGGCAGTAAGCTCAGTTCCGGCAGAATATTTTCCCGTTTCAATATCCTCAGCAATAAGCAGCAGCGCCATCAGCTTCGACAAATATCCAGCATTCAGCCTCGCATCGGCATTTTTCTCCTCGAGTACAGTTCCGGTTCCTGCTTCTATGAGAATATATGCCTGCGCATTGTATTCCTCCGCATAAACAGTCATCCTGCTGCCTGCACAGACAACCATTATCACCCACGCACTCAGCATCCCTGCTAAGTTTTTAAGCTTCTTTATCATACGCCCTCCAGTTATTATACATATTATATATGTATATTCTATGCACAGTGCGCTGATTTATTTTACGCAACTTGTGACAAATTTCGACTCTCCCAATTGTGCAATACGGAAGATTTTGCTATTTTAGTTGACATCAGTTTCTTTATGTATTATAATAATGTTTACGGATGAATCGAGGTGCGTGATGGCGAAAAAAAGAAAACGAAAAGTTAAAATCCATTATTTCCGGATTGCCGCTGCGGCTCTCCTGATGGTGATCATTATCGTCGGAATCGTGATGATCTTCAGGTCATGCTCAGACGACTCCGATACCCAGAATATTTCCGCCGGAAAAATTCCTGACGTTAGTTCTGCTATTGCCGCTTCTGAATTTGATACTACAGTCCCGACTACTGAGCCTCTGCCAACTACTGTTCCCTATCCGCAGGTGGCTGCCGGATCACCAACTTTTCCGGTAGAATTCGACGCCAAATACGGTATCCTCATGGATGCTGATACCAATGAGGTTCTCGCATACAGGAACTACAACACGAGAATGTATCCCGCTTCCCTTACAAAGGTAATGACTCTCATCGTTGCAGTCGAAAATATTTCTGACCTCTCCGCTACCGTTCCGATCACTGCCGATATGATCGATCCGATGATCGATATGGAGGCTTCAAGAGCTGGCTTCTGCGCAGGCGAAACCCCTACTCTTGAACAGGTTCTCTATGGCATGATCCTTCCTTCGGGTGCTGATGCATCTCTTGCTGCGGCAGCTTATGTCGCAGGCTCCGAGGAGGCTTTCGTTAAGCTGATGAATGCCAAGGCTGAGGAAATGGGACTTAAAAATACTCATTTCACCAACGTTGTCGGACTTCATGATAAGAATCACTACAGCACTGCCGAGGATATGGCTCTGATCCTGCAATACGCTATCAGAAACGAAACCTGCCGGAAGGTGCTTGAAACTTATCAGTACCAGATCCCGCCTACAGAATATAACCCCGAGGGACTCCTCCTCACCAGTACTGTTTTCAGCCGCATGGTGGGCAACGAAATGCCCGGAGTTGTTGTAAAAGGCGGAAAAACCGGCTTCACTGATCAGGCTGGACAGTGCCTCTGCACCTTCGCTGAGGCTAATGGAAAAACATATATAATGGTGCTTTCCGGCGGTACGTCAAGATGGAAAACTATCTACGATACCCTCAGCGGATACAGCATCTTCTGTGTCGGCGGACAGGCTTATGATCCGCCGCCGGTTTGATAAAGATATAATATAATTTTTATAAAGTGTAGAATAATTGAATACGGAGGACAAATATGGGAAAACAACGTCTTAACAAGGGCAGAGTCATTATGACTTTCGCTCTTGCTGTCGGCACTATTGTCGCTGCTGACAGTCTTCGCAGAAACTTTTTCGTAACACCAGATACTACTATTGTCGTAACAGGAGATTTCAAAGGCTCAGGAAACTCCGCTCAGAATAACGGCTCAAGCGTTTCTGCTATGAGCAGCTCTCAGCAGTTCCAGCAGTCAACTCAGGGGATATCCTACCTCGGATACTCAGAACTTGCTGTTCCAGCTTCAAGTCTATCAACAGGATTCCTTACCCTCGTGGATCAGACTCATCCGGCATCAGATAACTCTGAATCCTTTGTCGATCTCCTCGAAGAGAAAAATGAATACTATTCGCTCTTTACTGAGGATATCGTCCTGAATGCTGACGCTGCGGATGCACTCAACAGGATGATGCAGGACTACAATGCTGCTACCGGACTTTCAGATTTCGTTGTCTACAGCACTACTCAGCCCCATCTCGGAGAGGATTCGCTCTGTCCGGCTTCTTTCCCCGAATCAGCTACGGGATATACAGTCGACCTCGCTATTCAGGGCGCTCAGAAACTTCTTGAATACGACGGAAAGGACGAGGAGGCATGGATCCTCGAGAACTGCGCAAAGTATGGCTTTATCCTCAGATATCCTGCTGATAAGGCTTCGTTGACAGGTCAGGCATACTGCACTTGGCACCTCAGATACGTTGGCGAGGTTCATGCTGCGATAATGACTGAAAACCATCTCTGCCTCGAGGAGTACCTCGACTGGATCAAGACATATGCCATCGACACCGCTCCGCTTCAGTATCAGCTTGACGGAGTTCAGTACGAGATCTACTACACCGCTTCAATGGGCGACTCAACTTCTGTAAGGATCCCTGTTTCCGGTAACTACACGATCTCTGGAAATAATTCCGATGGATATGTTCTTACTGCGGTAAAATAACATATAAAGCCTCTCCGCTTCGGAGAGGCTTTGATTTTTATTCATCATTTATTTCACGTAATGTGCTTGAAATGCTGCGGAGGATATGATACAATATAGAGTAATGTCAACGACGAACCAAAGGAGGCTTTATGATGAAACCGAATTTCAGCGATAATCTTGTAAAATTCCGCCGCAGAAAGGGTCTGACTCAGGGACAGCTCGCTAAACTGCTTTCAGTTACTCCTCAGGCTGTCTCAAAATGGGAAAAAGGAAGCTATCCTGACAGTGAGCTTCTGCCAGAACTTGCAAAAATACTCGGAGTCTCCCTCGACGTGCTTTTCGGAATTCAGGATGAATCAAAAAAGACAGATACGTCTACTCTCATAATGAATGAAATCGGTCAGCTTCCTCCTCAGCAGCGTGCAAATCGTGTTATGGAGCTTTGCTATAAGATGATATTCGCCTACAGCCGCAACCTCCCTGAGGATATCTCCAGCCTCCCGCAGAAATTTTCCCGTGAGACTTTTGCTCATCTTTTTACCGACCACGAGCTTGCCATCGCTCGCCTTAATCCGGATATGCAGTATTTTACTTTTCTGAAAATACCCGAAAACGGCATTAACAGCTACGCTGCCGTAACACCGAGAATGCTCGAGCTTTTCAAGCTGCTGTCGGATGAAAATGCGCTGAAGGTTATCTATTATGCGGAAACTCTCGGAAGAAATTACCTCCTCTCTAAGGAGTGTATTTCAAAGCGTCTCGGACTGGACGATAAAACCGTTGAGGAGATAATCGAACGCTTCAACAGACTGGGTATAACATGGGAGCTTACCGCTGACACAGGCGAAAAGGCAGTTCCCGTATATGGCTATGCCCATAGCATCCCACTCACCGCTATCCTCACGCTTGCGGCATCTCTTGTGAATTTCATAGCCTGCCGTGAGCCTGATATAGACACATGGACTCACGGTTCTTTCAGACCTGAGGAAGAATAAGCTTTTCCATCATTTTCGCCTAAATGTACATCTTCAGAGGAATTTTATGAAAATTATCAGTTATCAATTCAACTGCCGGATGGATAAACCGTTCATTTCTGATGGAGGCAGCGACTGGATACTTCTGCTTCTGCGTTCTCCAGCCGCATTCGCAAAACAGCGTCTGGCAAAAACTTATCCCGAAAATACAGCTATTATATGCTCAGGCTCATCCGAATGCTTCTGCCGCAGCGCAGGCTCAGGATATCTTTCCTGCGATGTCATATTCTTCAGGCTCACTTCTACTGAACAGCAGTGGCTCTCGGGACTAAATATCCCCATCGGTCAGCCCTTTTCACTGAGAGACATCAACGTGCTGCGTAATCTGATGAAGTGTATCCAGTCGGGGACTGCATCACCAGGAAAGTATTCTGCCGATTTCAACAGCTACGCCTTGCAGATGATGTTCATCGACATCAGCCATCAGCTCAACGATGCGAAAAAGCCTCTCTCTTCTGAGCTTCCCTACTACAGCCAGCTCCAGCAGCTGCGAACAAAAATCAGAAAAGATCCTGCTTACGATTGGAATATAGACTCTATATGCAGATCTATGAATATAAGCAAAAATTACCTGCACAGAATATATCTCGCTGCATTCGGTGTAACCTGCATTCAGGATGTCATCGATGCAAGACTAAGTCTCGCTAAGGAGCTTCTCGTGAATTCCGATGATTCGGTGAGCCATATCGCTGAGCTTTGCGGGTACGAAAGCGATTCATACTTCATGCGCCAGTTCAAGCAGCACACAGGCTTCACTCCTTCAAAATACCGCAAAAGCTTTTCTCAGGATCAGAAATGACACGCATTTCCACAGCCTGCGCCATACTGGGACTTTTTGTGAAGAATGCCCTAAAAACCTGTGCAAAAATCCGTTTTTTGTGCTTTACAAGCGTCGAATTGTGTGGTATAATATATAATTATATTAAAAAGAGAAACAGAGAGGAACATTATTTTTATGAATAACGGAAATTACAGAAGAAACCGTAAAAGATATAAGGTCAGATATGACAGAGTCTTTGCGGCGGTTCTCGTGCTTATCGTACTTATCGTACTTATAACTGCCTGCACTAAGGGCTGCAGCGATGACGAACAGCCTGCTGGTTCTCAGAACTCAGTCGTGGACAACCTCGCTGGAAGTACTCCTCAGTCTACCGATGCCCTCGGTCAGGTCATCACTGATCCTAATGCTGCAAACCAGAACGCCGGAGGCGCTCCTGCTGCGGATCCGAATGCTGCCGCTCAGACTACCGATCCCAATGCAGCCGCTCAGTTCACTACTCAGGACGTCGAGTTTGCTCAGGTCAACAACGGTGACCTCGTTCTTGTAAATTCACTCTATGCATATAAGTTCCAGGAGGGCGATACTAATATCGTTCCCATTTATGAGAACCGCAATGAGTTCTACAGCGTCAGCGATAATATCACTTCACTCGATCTCAATACTATTACTGCTATAAACTCCATCATGCAGGCTTATGCAGGCGCTACTGGAAATGACTACCTCCGTATATACGGCGGATATCGTACCGCTGAGGAGCAGACTACAAAGTATAATGAGGCAAAATCAAAATTCCCGGGCGGATATTCTGATTACCATACAGGAAGAACTTTTGATGTTCAGATTGTTTTTCCCGATGGAACTTCAAATGCATATTCCCCTACTGATACTTACGCATGGTTCAACGAAAACGCTGCAAGCTATGGCTTTATCGTCCGCTTCCCTGAGGGAAAGGACGCTGTTACGGGTGAGGAGGCAAGAGCTTATACTTTCCGTTATGTAGGAATCCCGCACGCTGTTTATATGAAGCAGAACAACCTCTGCCTCGAGGAGTATATCGAACAGATCAAGGCATATAATAACACTAATCCCCTGAGAATTACAAGCGGTACTTCTCAGTATGAGGTATATTACGTTGCTGCTAACCCCAACAGTGTAACAGGTGTACCTGTGCCGGCTTCAAAGCCATATACTATTTCAGGAAACAATATCGACGGATTTATTGTTACTGTGACTGCGGCTTAATTTAATAGAAACAAAAGGGACTGTGACACTTCAACACAGTCCCTTTTCTGAATCCATTATAATATAAATAATAAATCTGAACAAAAGCTACTAATAAGGAGTCCTGATGTGAAAAAGATCTGCGCTGTTTTATGCTCACTCGCACTCTCGGCAGGAATGGTTTCCTGCGAGGGAAGCGAGTCCCAGAGCGACGGAAGCGGTATGATGTACAACGCTTCTCTTCCCTATAATCCAAAAAGTCTCGACCCGCAGTTCGCCTGCGATGAGGCTTCAAATACCGTCATCGCTAACCTCTACAGCGGTCTTATGAAATTCGATAAGAACGGAAACGTCATATGCTGGAACGCTGAGAATTATACCGTCTCGGACGACGGACTTGTTTACACGTTTGAGCTGCGTGAGGATAATTACTGGTTCTTCGATACGGATGACGATGATTCCGCTGACGAGGATGAGTACTTTCCTGTCGTCGCTGAGGACTATGTATTCGCCCTCCAGCGAATCCTTGATCCGGAAATGCAGTCACCGTATGCGTCGGAGTTTTCCTGCATAAAAGGCGGACGTGCAGTGCTCAGCGGCTCGGCTTCGCCCGAATCCGCCGGAATATCTGCTCCCGATGAGCATACCCTCGTGGTCGAGCTTGAATATCCCTCCGCTGACTTCATAAACCTCATGGCTACAAACGCTGCCGTTCCATGCAACAAGGAATTCTTCATCTCAACCAAAGGCAGATATGGGCTTGATGATAACTCAGTCATGTCAAACGGCGGATTTTTCGTGAGGCAGTGGTTCTATGATCCCTACGGAAAAAACAATATCCTCTACATGAAGCGCAACTATCCCAACAGCTCCGAGGAGCAGCGTGTCTACCCTACATTTCTGAGCTTCACCATCGAAAAAAGCTCCGCCGATGTAAGAGAAATGTTCAGAGACGCTAAGATCGACTGCTTCTCGACGCTGAATAAAAATTCATTCGAGAAGAATAAATATACACTCACTCCCCTGCCAAGTATTACGCTCGGGCTGATTTTCAACAGCAGCGACGAAACTTGTGCAAACTCAAATTTCCGTAAGGCTCTCGCCTTCAGCATCGACCGTGAATCGCTAAGTAATGAGATCGGAAATGATGTATCTGCCGCAAGCGGAATCATCCCTCCGGCAGTAAAACTCCTCGGGCGATCATATCGTGAGCTTGCTCCTGATTCAGAATTCGATATCTATAACACCGAAAAGGCATCTCAATACTGCTCAGCTGCAAAAAGTGACCTGAACGCCGAATCCTTCGGTACTATCAAGCTCCTCGCTGCAACCGACTGCATTGATTCAACATACCTGCACTTTATCACCAGAAACTGGCAGGATGCTCTTGGGTTCTATGTCAGCATCGAGGAAGTGACTACTGATGAATTCAACGAGCGCATCGCCGCAGGCGATTATCAGATCGCTCTCTATCCGCTTAAAGGAAAATACAACAGCGGTATATCCGTCCTCGAACAGCTCGCCGGCTCCAGTTATATCAACGCCTCCGGCAATATCAAGGCAACAGTAAATTCACTGCGCTCCTGCCCTGAGGCAGCTGAGCTTGTTGACAGACTCAGCGACGCCGAAAAAACTATCCTCGATGAATATTTATTCATCCCTGTATTCTATAAAAACTATTATCTCATCGCCGAAAGAGGCAACGAGGATATCCTCCTCGACCCGTTCGGACAGTCACTCGACTTCCGTGAGGCGAAAAACTTCAACTGATCATGTTCAGTGATAAACTTTTCCTTTGTGAGGGTAAATAATATGTACGAAAATAAAACCGAAGAGATCCCTGTAAAAGCCGTTCTCGCTTCTGTCGATACCGGTGAATTTGACGCCGAAGCTTCTGTCGATGAGCTTGCAGAGCTTGCCGCTACTGCCAATGCTGAGGTCGTAGGCGTTATTATGCAGAAAAAAGCTTCCTACGACTCCGCTACCTGCATGGGTACAGGCAGACTCTATGAGCTGAAGGAACAGCTCGAGGCGCTGGAGGCTGAGCTTGTTATTTTCGATCACGAGCTTTCCGGAGTTCAGGTGAGAAATATCGAGGATATCCTCGATGTCAGAGTAATCGACCGCACTACGCTCATACTCGACATTTTTGCTCAGCGTGCACGAACTAAGGAAGGTAAGCTTCAGGTCGAGCTTGCGCAGCAGAAATACCGCCTTCCTCGCCTGACCGGAATGGGTACGTCCCTTTCACGTCTCGGCGGCGGTATCGGCACAAGAGGTCCCGGTGAAACAAAGCTCGAAACCGATAAGCGACACATCCGAAAGAGAATCTCCTACCTTGAAGCCGAGCTTGAGGCTCTCGAAAAGCATCGTAACTTCTCACGTTCAAGACGTAAAAAGGATGGCGTGCTGTGTGCAGCAATCGTCGGGTATACCAATGTCGGAAAATCCACACTGCTAAATGCACTTACTGATGCCGGAGTTCTTGCGGAAAACAAGCTTTTCGCTACGCTCGATATCACATCTCGCTCAATCGAGCTTCCCGATGGAAGAAGCGTGATGCTCATCGATACTGTAGGACTTATCAGACGGCTTCCGCATAATCTTGTCGAGGCATTCAAATCAACTCTCGAGGAGGCTGCGGCTGCGGATATCATCCTAAACGTGCAGGATGTTTCCTCACCTGAACGTGAACAGCAGGCTGCGGTTACAAGACAGCTCCTCTCAGAGCTTGGATGCGACGGCATCCCGCAGATAAATGTCCTTAACAAGGCTGATATTGCGCTTGATCCTGATACTGTTTTTGAAAACGATGACACGGTTCTTATCAGCGCCAAGCATCACTCAGGCTTCGATCGCCTGCTTGACTGCATCATTCGTCATCTTCCGGAAACTGCCAGAAGGATGAAGCTCCTCATCCCGTATGATAAGACAGCTCTTATCGGCAGGATACGCATCGAGGGAAAGGTTTTCAGCGAGGAATACACCGAATCCGGTACGCTGATAGACGCACTCGTTGACGTGAAGCTCATAAAACAGGCTGAGCAATTTGCTGTGTGATATGTATTGTCTGACATAAACCGGCGGTATTCTGTAATATGAATACCGCCATTTTTATATGGTTGTAATTTTTCTGCAGATGTGGTATAATACTGAAAAAGAATGCTTGTTCCATGCTTTTGCAATGTGAAAAGTACGAACACGAAAGGAGATTTTTATGGATATTGCTATTCTTATACTCTGCGTTTTTCTGATCGTTCTGGCACTTGTTATCCTCGCAAGAGTCAACACGATCAGCGGCAGAAAATCCGATGAAGAGCTTCAGAAGATCATCTCTCAGATAAGATCCGACAGCGCTGCCGCAGAACGTGAGCTTAGAAAAGAAGTGAGCGAGAGCGTTCAGTCATCTGTTAAGAATATGGGAGAGCTGCTCTCCGCAAGCCAGAAAGCTTCCGGAAACAGCGTAAGCGAACAGCTCCGTGCCATGGAAAGCCGCCTAAAAACTCTTGAGGCAAATAATGAGCAGAAGCTTGAGGCGATGCGCTCAACTATGAGCCGCCACCTTATCGGAATTCAGGAGGATAATAATAAAAAGCTCGAGGCAATCCAGTCGACTGTAAGTGAAAAGCTCGAGAATAAAATGAATGAGTCATTCCGGCTCGTCAGCGAGCGTCTCGAACAGGTCTATAAGGGACTCGGCGAGATGCAGACTATTGCCGCCGGAGTCGGTGATCTCAAAAAGGTACTGTCGAACGTAAAAAATAGAGGTATCCTCGGCGAGATCCAGCTCGGTGCTATCCTCGAGGACATCCTCTCGCCTGAGCAGTATGACAGGGATATTGCTGTTATTCCCGGCAGTGCCAACAGAGTGGAATTTGCTGTGAAGCTCCCCGGCGGCGGCAGTCAGGCTGTATACCTGCCGATAGATTCAAAATTCCCCGGAGATACATACGCTGCGCTTCAGGATGCACTTGATTCCGGCGATCCCGACGCTGTCGCTGCTGCAAGAAAAAACCTCTGCGCAGCTGTGAAAAAGTGCGCAAAGGATATCAGCGAAAAATACATCCAGCCGCCCTACACCACAAACTTCGGAATCATGTTCCTGCCGTTCGAGGGGCTGTACTCCGAAGTGGTAAGCAGCAGTCTTATCGAAACTCTTCAGCGTGACTGCAACGTTACCGTCACCGGGCCTTCGACCATGGCAGCAATGCTCAGCTCACTGCGGATGGGATTCCAGACGCTTGCTATCCAGAAAAAAAGCAATCAGGTCTGGGAGATCCTCGGCGCTGTAAAGGCTGAATTCGGCGTGTTCTCAAAGGCACTCGAGGACGCTCAGAAGCATATTAAAAAGGTCGATGACGACCTCGAAAAGCTCGTCGGAGTCCGCACCCGCCAGATAAACCGCCGCCTTAATGCAATCGAAATGCTCGGGGATGAGTCTATATCAGACAGCTGACGGCGAAATGAGGTAGATTTTACAAATTTATGTCTTGACAAAATCACTTTTCTATGTTAAAATGTATCTGCAAAGTGATGTTTCGTTTCGGAGATTCATCATACAGCAGATATGTTGACCACTTCTTTCTGAAGTTTAAGCCATACGGACAGCTGGGTCAAGAGCCGATCGGCAACTTCTGTTGCCTTATTGAAATTCATTTTATAAGTTTATTTTCAGCCAAATCAACTTGTGAAACGGTCAATAAGAGTAGTAAAAGTGTTATTTGCTATATAGACTCTGAAACCTGTAATGTCGTATGCTTATGTGTTATGCTTTCTGCTGCACAATAATATGACCTTCTGCGCACAAGAACTGATTCTTGTGCGCTTTTATTATGTACAAATATTACAGAGGTGAATTTTATGGAGAATAAACTGAAGCTATATGGCTTCAATAACCTTACAAAATCTCTCAGCTTCAATATCTATGACGTCTGCTACGCAAAGACTCCAAAAGAGCAGAAAAATTATATCGCTTATATCGATGAGCAGTATAACTCTGAGCGTATCTGCGATATCATGACTCATGTCACCGAAATGATCGGTGCGCAGGTTCTTAGTATTTCCAAGCAGGATTATGATCCTCAGGGTGCGTCTGCTACATTTCTTATTGCCGACGATACGATGATCCCTGCCGGCGGAAACGAGATCGCTGCGCATCTCGATAAGAGTCATGTCACAGTTCATACCTATCCGGAATTTCACCCCCAGAATAGTATCGCTACATTCCGTGTGGATATTGATGTTGCTACCTGCGGTAAGATAACTCCGCTGACGGCACTCGACTACCTTATCGGAAGCTTTGACTCCGATATTATCACGATGGACTACCGTGTAAGAGGCTTTACACGAAATGTGGCAGGCGAAAAACTCTTCATCGACCACGATATCACCTCGATTCAGGACTACATCGACAACGCTACGCTCGATCGCTATGACGCTATGGATATTAATGTATATCAGGCTAATATTTTCCATACTAAGATGCTCATAAAGGAGCTTTATCTCCAGAATTATCTCTTTAATACCGATGTGGATGAGCTTCCTCCGCAGCGCAGACTCGAAATCAGTACGGCTCTCAGACGAGAGATGATCGAAATTTTCAGCGGAAGGAATGTTTATTAATGCTCAACCAGAATGATGCGCCCATCTATGACGCACTCCAAAAGTTCAAGAGAATGAGGATCGTTCCGTTCGATGTTCCTGGACATAAGCGAGGCAGAGGAAATATCGAGCTTACCGATTTTCTCGGTCAGCAGTGCATGGACGTCGACGTCAATTCCATGAAGCCGCTGGACAACCTCTGCCATCCCGTTTCTGTTATCAAGGAGGCTGAGGAGATCGCTGCCGAGGCATTCGGAGCGGCTAATGCCTTCTTCATGGTCGGAGGTACTACCTCTGCCGTTCAGAGCATGATCATGTATGCCTGCAAAGGCGGAGATAAGATAATTCTCCCACGAAACGTTCACCGCAGTGCGATAAATGCTCTGATTCTCTGTGACGCTGTGCCAGTATACGTCAACCCCGATGTAAATAATCAGCTTGGTATCGCTCTTGGAATGTCGATCGAACAGGTGGAAAAGGCGATCGAGGAGAATCCCGATGCTAAGGCGATCCTCGTGAATAATCCAACCTACTATGGCATCTGCTCAGACCTCAGAAGGATAACTGAGCTTGCTCACTCAAAGGGAATGCTCGTGCTCGTTGACGAGGCGCATGGAACTCACTTTTACTTCGGCGATAACTTCCCTGTCACGGCAATGGCTGCCGGAGCAGATATCGCTTCCGTGAGTATGCACAAGTCGGGCGGAAGCCTTACACAAAGCTCGTTCCTGCTGATGGGAGAGCGTGTAAACTCCGATTATATGCGTCAGGTGATAAACCTCACTCAGACTACAAGTGCTTCTTATCTCCTGCTTTCAAGTCTTGATATCTCACGAAGAAAGCTCGCACTGCAAGGTCGTGAGATCTTCTCACGCACTGTCGAGCTTGCACAGTATGCCCGTGAGGAAATAAACGCCATCGGCGGATATTATGCATACTCAAAGGAGCTTGTCAATGGCAGCAGTATCTATGATTTTGATGTGTCAAAGCTTTCGATATTCACTCTTCCGATAGGTCTTGCCGGCATTGAGGTTTATGACCTGCTGAGGGATGAATATGACATTCAGATCGAATTCGGAGATATTGGAAATATCCTTGCATACATTTCCGTAGGCGACAGGATACGTGACATCGAGCGTCTTATAAGCGCTCTTGCAGAGATAAAACGCCGCTTCGGAAAATCAGGTGCAGATATGCTCACGCAGGAGTATATTAATCCTATCGTTGCCGAGACTCCGAGAAAGGCATTTTATGCGGATAAGATCTCACTTCCGCTTGATGAGGCAGTCGGACGAGTGTGCAGTGAGTTTGTTATGTGCTATCCTCCGGGAATTCCGATTCTTGCGCCGGGTGAGCTTATCACAGATGAAATCATCCGGTATATCAAATACGCCAAGAAGAAAGGCTGCTCAATGACGGGTACGGAGGATATCAATATTGAACGGCTGAATGTATTGAAATAATTAAAGAAAGCATTACGGTATTTACACTGCTTGCTGGGGAAAACCTTTCTGAGGAAAGGTTCTTCCCCAGACCCCTTTCCAAAGACTTTTATACAAATTTCTCAGATAGGGACTAGAAGTCCCTATCTGAGAAATTTAATTGAAAGTTTTAGGGAGGGAGTTTGAGGGATGACCCTTTTTCAAAAGGGTCTCCCTCAATAAGCCGCGTAAATACATAAACCAACAGGAGGGATAATAATGGAACTCTGGTTCACCGAAAGACATACACCAAATGTTAAATTTTCAATAAAAGTAGACCGCCAGCTCTACAGCGGATACAGCGAATTCCAGCGTATCGATATCTTCGATTCAAAGGAATTCGGACGCTTCCTCACTCTGGACGGCTACATGATGCTTACCGAAAAGGACGAGTTCATCTACCATGAGATGATCACTCATGTACCGATGGCGGTGCATCCTAATCCAAAAAATATTCTCGTTATCGGCGCAGGCGACGGCGGAGTCGTGCGTGAGCTGACGAGATATCCGACCGTTGAGAGCATCGACCTCGTCGAGATCGACGAACTTGTAGTTGAGGTCAGCAAGCAGTACCTGCCGACTACGGCATGCCGCTTCGATGACCCGAGAGTCAATATATTCTACGAGGACGGAGTAAAATTCATCCGCCGATGTGAGAATAAATATGACATTATCATCGTCGACTCAACCGACCCGTTCGGTCCGGGAGAGGGACTCTTTACAAAAGAATTCTATGGAAGCTGCTTTAAGGCTCTCCGTGAGGACGGAATTATGGTAAACCAGCATGAAAGTCCGTTCTATGACGAGGATGCTGCTGCTATGCAGCGTTCGCACAAGCGCATTATCGAGAGCTTCCCCATCAGCAAGGTCTATCAGGCACATATCCCAACCTACCCCTCGGGACACTGGCTGTTTGGCTTTGCTTCAAAAAAATATCATCCCACAAATGATTACAACGGTACAAAATGGAATATGCTTGGAATAAAGACACGCTATTACAATACAAGACTTCACACGGGTGCTTTTGCGCTGCCGTGCTATGTAGAGGAGCTGCTGAGAGATGTTGAATAAAAATATACAGACCTTTATTGCCTGTGATGCTGAGTATGAGGATGCCGGAATAGTCCTCTTCGGCGCAGGCTTCGACGGCACTACCAGCTTCCGTCCCGGTACAAGATTCGCTCCGGCTGCAATAAGAAACGAGTCGTTCGGCATCGAGACCTACTCGCCATATCAGGACAAGGATATGCTCGACTACAGCTATTTCGACAGCGGCGACCTTGAGCTGACCTTCGGCGATACTGAAGGCGTACTCAACGACATTCAGGAGCGTGCTCAGACTATTCTCGATGACGGAAAGATACCCTTCATGATCGGCGGAGAGCATCTTGTTACGCTTGGCACAGTAAGAGCTGTAAGCAGTAAATATGATGATCTTTATATCGTACATTTCGATGCTCACGCTGATCTGCGTGAGGATTATCTCGGACAGAAGCTCTCCCATGCCTGCGTGTTAAGACGCTGCCATGATATTCTCGGTGACGGGCATATCTTCCAGTTCGGCATCAGAAGCGGTGACAGAGATGAGTTCCGCTTCGCTGACGGACATACATTCATGAATAAATTCAATCTCAACGGACTTGAAGAAACTGTTGAAAAACTCAAAGGCAAAAACGTCTACCTCACCGTTGACCTTGATGTTCTCGACCCGTCGGTATTTCCAGGCACTGGTACTCCTGAGGCAGGCGGAGTTACTTTTGATGAGCTGAGACGTGCGCTCACTCTTGCCTGCACAAAACTGAATATCGTCGGATGCGACGTGAATGAACTCAGTCCCCAGTACGACCAGAGCGGCGTCTCTACTGCTGTTGCATGCAAGATAATCAGAGAAATGCTGATCGCTATGTCATGATTATATAAATCAGAAATTGACAGAAAGTATCTTCGTAACCTACTGGGGAAAACCTTTCTGAAGAAAGGTTCTGCCTAACCGGCACCCGTACCCTCTGTCAGCTTCGCTGACATCTCCCTGCCCCGCAGGGAGTCACCCCAGACCCCTTTCCAAAGACTTTTAAACAAATTTCACAGATAGGGGCTAGAAGCCCCTATCTGTGAAATTTAATTGGAAGTTTTAGGGAGGGAGTTTGAGGGAAGACCCTTTTTCAAAAGGGTCTCCCTCAATACGCTGCGAAAATACTTTCCTGACAAATTCGGATTTACTATATTAAGATAATTAAAGGAGAATAAATATGAAAAAATGTATGATAATCGGCTGCGGAGGAGTAGCATCCGTAGCAATTCACAAGTGCTGTCAGAACAGCGAGGTATTCGAGGGAATCATGATTGCGAGCCGTACAAAATCCAAGTGCGATGCACTCAAGGAAAAGCTTCAGCCGACTACTAAAACTGTAATCGAGACTGCTCAGGTCGATGCTGACAATGTGGACGAGCTTATTGCTCTTATTGAGTCCTATAAGCCGGACGTTGTTCTGAATCTCGCTCTTCCCTATCAGGATCTCACTATCATGGATGCCTGCCTTGCAACAAAGACTCACTATGTTGATACTGCAAACTATGAGCCGCTTGATACTGCAAAGTTCGAGTACAAGTGGCAGTGGGCTTACCGTGAGAAATTTGAAAAGGCTGGAATCACTGCTCTCCTCGGAAGCGGCTTCGATCCAGGAGTTACGGGAGTTTTCTCTGCATACGCCATGAAGCATCACTTTGATGAGATCAACTACATCGACATTCTCGACTGCAACGGCGGTGACCACGGCTATCCGTTTGCGACTAACTTTAACCCTGAGATCAATATCCGTGAGGTTACTGCCAAGGGCAGCTATATCGAGGATGGCAAGTGGGTTGAGACTGAGCCGATGGAGATCAAGCGTGTATACAACTTCAAAGGCGTCGGCGAAAAGGATATGTACCTCCTCCACCATGAGGAGCTTGAGTCGCTCACTCTCAATATCAACGGAATCAAGCGCATCCGCTTCTTCATGACATTCGGTCAGAGCTATCTCACTCATCTGAAGTGCCTCGAAAATGTCGGTATGACTTCTATCGAGCCTATCATGTTCGAGGGCAAGGAGATCGTTCCGCTTCAGTTCCTCAAGGCTGTTCTTCCGGATCCTGCAACTCTCGGCCCCAGAACTCTCGGCAAGACAAACATCGGCTGCATCTTCAAGGGCAAGAAAGATGGCAAGGATAAGACGTACTACCTCTACAATATATGCGACCATCAGGAATGCTACAAGGAGGTTGGCTCTCAGGCAATTTCTTACACAACAGGCGTTCCGGCAATGATCGGTGCAATGATGATCATGACTGGTCAGTGGAACAAGGCTGGCGTCTACAATATCGAGGAGTTCGATCCCGATCCGTTTATGGATGCTCTCAACAGGTGGGGACTTCCTTGGGAAGAGGACTTCAATCCTGTATTAGTTGACTAAATTTGAGGTGAAATAATTGCTGGATACCAATAATATTCCGACACCATGCTATATAATCGATGAGGCAAAACTTCTCAGCAATCTCGAGATCCTCCATGGAGTCGAGGAACGTACTGGTGCTAAGATACTGCTTGCGCAAAAGGCTTTTTCCTGCTATCATTTTTATCCCCTGATAGCACAATATATAAGCGGAACAGCGTGCAGCGGGCTATATGAAGCTCGTCTCGGGTATGAGTGCATGGGCAAGGAAAATCATGTATTTTCGGCGGCATATCGTGAGGAAGAGTTTGACGAGATACTCTCGTACTGCGGACATATTATCTTCAACTCATTTACTCAGCTGGAACGCTTCAGAGACAAAACACTTGCGGCTGGCAAAAAAATCGGACTGCGAATCAATCCTGAGCACTCGACTCAGGAGGGACATGAGATCTATGACCCATGCTCGCCTAAATCAAGACTGGGTATCACGCTGAAAAACTTCCGTCCGGAGCTGCTCGATGGCGTTTCGGGACTCCATTTTCACACGCTCTGTGAACAGAATTCTGACGACCTTGAAACTACTCTCAATGCTGTCGAGGAAAAGTTCGGGGAATTCCTCAGCAAAATGGAGTGGATAAATTTTGGCGGCGGGCATCATATCACTCGTGAGGATTACGATATTCCTCGTCTCGAACGCTGTATAAAACGTATGCAGGAAAAATACGGGCTGACGGTTTATCTCGAGCCAGGTGAGGCTGTTGCACTCAATGCAGGATATCTTGTTACAAAGGTGCTTGATGTTATCGATAATGATGTTCCTGTTGCAATTCTCGACACCTCAGCGGCTTGCCATATGCCGGATGTTCTCGAGATGCCCTATCGTCCGCCGCTTTTCGGCTCAGGTAAACCCGACGAAAAGCCTTTTACATACCGTCTCGGCTCGCAGACCTGCCTTGCAGGTGACTTCATCGGAGAGTATTCCTTCGACCATGAGCTGAAATACGGCGACAAGCTCGTTTTCGGCGATATGGCAATTTATTCTATGGTGAAGAACAATACCTTTAATGGTATGCCTCTTCCGCAAATATTAATGCTAACCCGCGACGGAAAAGTGGACTGTCTCAAACAATTTACCTACAATGATTTTAAATCCAGACTTTAATAATACAAAATATATAATCATCAGCATTCAAGGAGGACGTTAATGTCCTCCTTTTTATTGCACTGCTCGTTAACACTTTACCATTTAGCCCTATATACCATCGCAGCATTACTATGCACAAACATTTACTCTATCCTTTGTGCAAAACGGCGAAATTATGCATATTGCATAAAATCTATTGCTTTAGATTCTAGCGTTGTGATATAATATAAGTAATCCAAGATGTGAATTTTTTAGTAATTTTCTTGGAAATATTTTTAAAGGAGGGCTTTATTATGAGAAAACTCACATCTCTATCCATAAGTCTGACATTCATCGCAAGTACACTTCTTACTGCCGGAATGCCTGTATCAGCTAATTTCAGGGAAATATACTGGGTTAACAGTGATGAATATGAAGTCGGAGAGCTTGTTTATGAGCCTTTTGATCAGTTTAACGAGTATTTCAAGCTTCCAGATGATCATGTTCTCTATAAATCTAATCGTCCCTATAACGAAGTTAATTACAGTTTTCGCTGCGGTAAACCAGATGACACGACTTATTCGTCATGTTACCTTAATTTCCATGTTTATGAATATCTTACCGAAGATGAAGCAAATGCCTTATCTGAATTCTTAAAATCCGGAACGGTAAACGCTCTTGACGCATCGAACATCCTGACGTATTATTCCGACTCCCAGACTGGAAATACTGACACCTATACCGACGAGGATATCGCTGATATTACTCTTCTCGGTGACTACGATGCCGACGGCGCAGTTAATGCCCTCGACGCTTCTCTTGTGCTGAAGGAGTATGCGGAGACTCAAACGGAATAACCTGATTTGAACAACGGACACTTAACCTACGAAATGGAGGAATGAATATGAAAAAACTTTCAACCATCGTTATCACGGCAATGACCGGCGCATTATCTCTTACTGCGCTCAACACCAACGCCGCAATATGGCGTACAGACGATTTATCTGAAGAGCATCAGGCTCTTATCGGCACTCAGGATCACATTGACTACTCCGGATACGATTTTATAAACGAATATTATTCCAGCGATTATGCTGGATACAAGATCTTCAATTATGACGAAGTTTTTGGGATGTATTTCTACGTAGGTGTGGATTCCAGACAGTTCAGCCTTAAGATTGATCCTCTTGCTGATCCTACAGCGGCTGAGGAAACTTTATACGCTGAGCTCGATAAAATGGGAACTGAATATAAAGTACAGAAATTAGTTGATGAATACAGGGTTTCGATTGCTGATGTCAATTATAACACTCTTCTAAACGCAAGAATCATTTGCAATGAACTCAAATCTCAGGGACTGATAACCGAATTCTATTATCACGGCGATCACTATTCAAGTGTTACAACCATGGAATCACCCTATCTTACATCTTACTGGTACGCTAGCGAGGAAGAAGCGGAAACTATTACAACCGCATTACAGTCTCTGATTGATAAGTATGATCTCGATTGGCATATTCTGCGTGCGGATGAGCCTGCTTCGCATGAAACAGAAGATCCGTATACAGGTGAAACGATTACTACTGACGGCTTCTATAAAGATCCCACTGATACGATTCCGGTGCTTTTCAAGCAGCCACACATATGTCTTGTTCCGAATGTTGAGACTTCGCCAAAGGAGCAGAGTGAGCTTGCACAGCTTGTGCTCGACGAACTTGGATTCTCAGCAAATGCTGCATTTAATCAGAGCATGGATGTCGGTGACATTGATATGTATAATATCGATCTCCTCAACCTTAAATACGGCGACCTCGACTCTGACGGAACGGTAAACGCTCTTGATGCATCGAACATCCTGACGTATTATTCCGACTCTCAGACGGGAAATACTGACACCTATACCGACGAGGATATCGCTGATATTACTCTTCTCGGCGATTACGATGCCGACGGCGCAGTTAATGCCCTCGATGCTTCTCTTGTGCTGAAGGAGTATGCGGAGACGCAGACGGAATAACCTGATTTAAACAACGGACACTTAAACTACGAAACGGAGGAATGAATATGAAAAAAATCATCGCATTAACATCAGCCCTAGCAATTTGCACAGTTAACCTTGTAACATTCTCGGCTAACGCAATGTCAACTCCAATTTACGTTATAGGCAATGACGTATTTTCTCGATACGAGGAAGATGCACTGATTACGAAAATCCTAACTCCTCACATAGATTTTGACGCTGTTTTCACTTGTATAGATGACTCAGGTGTTTATCCCGAGTATTACGTTGCGTTTTACTATGAAGAAGGCACTGAAGTGAGTCAGGCGTATATGTATTATGACACATATCGTTGGATTACTCAGGATGAGGCTGACACTCTGAGCGGATATCTTGCTGAAAGCTATCCTGACATTACGCTCAACCTTGAGGAAACTAGCTATGCCGGTGATACTGCGATATATAAGCTTGATTACGGCAAGGATATCACGAAAGATGAACAGCGTGAAATAGCTGAAGCTATCTTCGACAATACAGGATTGCGTTTTGATTATATGTATCTTTTGAGTTCTGTTACAAATATTTCAAGGATCGGTGACCTCGACTCTGACGGAACGGTAAACGCTCTTGACGCATCGAACATCCTGACGTATTATTCTGACTCTCAGACTGGAAATACTGACACCTATACCGACGAGGATATCGCTGATATTACTCTTCTCGGCGATTACGATGCCGACGGCGCAGTTAATGCCCTCGACGCTTCTCTTGTGCTGAAGGAGTATGCGGAGACGCAGACAAACTGTTAACCTTGAATATTCGATCAAAATCTGACTAAATATAGATAAAGGCTGCTGAACCGTTCTGTTCAGCAGCCTTTTTGATCATTATTTATTTCCATGCATAAGCTGTCAAGCCATAGCATGGCGACGGAGTTTATATAAATCCCTTCTTCGTGCGCACAGCTGAATATAGATGCGTTCAATACTCTCAGCAAACACCTCATTCGAGAACCTGCGAGCGATCCTGCGTGAAATTCTGCTCATCTGTTCACGAAGTTCGTCACTCCTCAGCAGATATCCGAGGCTTTGTGAAAACTCATTGAAGCTTGTATACTGATAGCCGTTTTTGCCGTTATAAAGCACTTCATCGAGACATTCATCCTTGCGGCAAAGCATAGGAAGTCCGCTCGCAAGCGCCTCAACGTACGTAAGCCCCTGAGTTTCACTCTGTGAAGCGTTAAGGAAAACATCGCCGAGATGATAATACGCTGGAATATCCTGAGGATCGACCATACCTGTGAATTTAACCTTTTCAGTTATCTTCAGCCGCTGAGCAAGCTCTCGCAGCTTCTCGAGATAGGGGCCTCCTCCGACGATAAGGAGCGTGGTATTTTTCAGTCCAAGCCGCTTGAAATATTGGATCAGCTCATCGGTATTCTTTTCCTTTGCGGCTCTGCCGACGGTGACGAGAACCTTATGATGAAGCGGGATGCCGAGCTTATCCTTCATCTGAACAATGATCTCCGGCTCAGGCGAATCCAAAAAACGTGCAATATCAAGCCCTGTAGGAACTATACATATAGGCTTGCGGATGTCATATCCTCTGAGCAGATTCTTTATCTTCCGGCTAGGCACGACAGCTGCACGCACACCATTTACAATAAATCGGGTAGCGTGCATAGCAAATGCTTTTCCGATTTTCGGACTGGGCGAAAAATAGTGAGTGTAATCTTCATAGACTGTATGATAGGTGTGAATTATCGGACAGCCGACCGCATAAGCAATTTTTTTCGCCATAATATAGGCAGTGAACTCTGTCTGGGAATGGATTATATCCGGCTTCCAGTCGATTATACTCTGAAGATTCTTTTTCTGCATGAAAATGGCCGCTCTCGCACCGCTGTAGAGCTTGTCCACGCTTACCGAGCCAATACGATGAACATCGCCGTCAACGCTGTTCTGAAGATTCTCAGAAGGGCAGAGTATCTTCACTTCATGTCCACGCTTTCTGAGTGCATTTTCGAGATTTATTATCGAAGTGACAACGCCGTTTACAGTAGGAATGTAACAGTCAGTAGTAATAAGAATTCTCACAAATCCATCCCCTTTCCCTATAATTATAATACACAACTTAAAAATTGTAAAGAAAAAAATTACTGATTTTTGTAAAATCGCAGTAAAAAACCGCCTTGTTACGCATAATCAAGGCGGTTGAATGCATTATTATCAGTTCAGACGCTCGATAATCTGATGCGTCTTTAGTGGAATTTTTATCAGCTTCTCTGAGGAAAGCTCTTCGCTTCTCAAGCTTGCTGATGCAAGCTGATTAGTGAAATATGTCCGGTAGTAATAAACTCCGGCGGATGCGTCGATGCACGACGAATATAGCGTGAAGTAATCACGTCCATCGTCGAGACTTATCATTCCTCGTGGAACGGCTGCTGCTTCAAGAATGTGAAAAAACTGCGCAAGGCTCTCACGATCTGACATTTCCGCCGGAGAATTCTTCAGAAGGTACACTGCCTTTACAAATCGTGACGCCGGAGAAAAGTCTCCCGGAAGTCCTATTGCACCAAGTCCCTTTCCGAATGGAGAAACTCCCGGTATAGCCGACAGAACGTTATCCGGTACGCCGTTACTAAGATTCAGATACTGAGCAAGATTTGTCATCTGAAAATCGTATGGCGGTTCATTCGTCAGCACATCGGCTGGTGCATCGTACAGCTTCATCCCATTTTTTGTAGTCTCCAGCACGAACGAGTCAGCTCCATCGGCAAATATCCAGTGCAGCGGTGTAAGCGGCAGCCTGCTGCTGAACGGGATATCTACTATCCTTGTGATCTCCAGAAGCTTTCTTGCCTCGGATGTGCTGCTGCATTTTGACAGCACCCACGGTATCACTTCAAATGGTGTGATATTATGCCTCCCACAGGACTCCGGCGGCGCATAATATGCGTTGGACGGAAAATCCAACCCTGCGGCGCACAAGCCCTTTTCATTCGCTGCATCAGCAAACAGCGGATAATCCTCAGCAACCGCCGCCATTCCGATCATCGCATAATGCTTTTTCAGTATACCCGCACGCCGGAATTTAAAGGTGTAGCTCCTCGGAACAATAACTATCTGCTCGCCGAAGCTGCCTCCGATGTCCATATTGCGCCCGAAAAACAGCCCATTTCTGCGCATTGCAATTGCTGTACACATATCTCTATCCCTCTCCTGACTGTACGTTTTTGGATAGTATATGCGCAGGCTGGCGGATTATACTTCAGAGGAGCAAAGCATCATCAATATCTTGTGCATCTGTTTCTGACGTAAACGCTGCAATCTACGCAGGTCATAGTTCTGCCTTTGGGATCTTTTTTGCCGAGAACGCAGTTTGATGAACCGAGAAGATCACGCTTCTGATCCTTTGCTCTCCGCTCTTCCTTTTCCCTGTTAAGTCGGGAATTCGTACCGAATAATGCGCCTGCGGCAAGCAGACCTGCACCGATTTTCAGTCCGGCTTTCAGTTTGCTGCCTGTATTCTTTGTTGCATCAGGGCTGTTCTGTGTCTCAGGCTGCGCTACATTATTGACAGGCTGATTCTGAGGTGAAACAGGATTATTGTTCTCTTTCACTTCCTCCTGCGGAGGAAAGTCCTTCTCATCATAAGGCAGTAATGAAAATTCGGGATAAATGAAATACTTAAAAATAGCTTTAACTTCCTCAGTAAGCCCGAACCTTTCTTCCATCATCTTGAAGATAGCTGCTTCATTAGGCTTTTTGAGGATAAAATCAAACAGAATATCGATAACCTTATTACTTGGAAAATTGGGATTAGACATACTCTGGAGCACTGTTGAAATATCTCCGGTCTGACTGCTGTCAATAAACCAGATCTCCTTTCCGTTTTCACGCATGATCAACACAAGCATGGCAACTGAATTCCAGTAATCATTAAAGACATAGCTGAATAGCAAATCAGGCTTCAGGCGGTGGTAAATCTCCGTTTTCTGCGCCGGAGTCAGATCAGTAAGCTCATCAGCCAGTCCTTCTGCAAAACCACTGACAAGACTCTGTACTAATGAACTTTTCTTGCTGAAAAGTGAACTGAACGCACCTGCAACGCCATGATTCATGCTTCCATTATTCTCAAGCGTCCTCATTATTGCAGTCTCGATTGCGTTATAGTAGCTCATCGCCTTGCAGAGATCACGCTTGTGCCGTTCCTCAAACTTGTCCGCAGAATAAGTATATACATCCTCACAGATCAGTATGTCAAGCGCTTTGTCAATGAGTACCCTGAGATACCTGTCATAAATTTCCGGAAATAGATCCAGAAATGTCTCCAGATCATGGACGGACGACTTATATTCATATGCCGCAGCATCCGCACAAGCTTTTGCCAGCTCATAGAATTTTGTGCGATAGTAAATATACTTGTCCAATTCCGCCGGAACGATTAGCTTCTTTTCATTCAAAGTGAAGATTTTTTCCTCACCGCTATAAACAGAAAAATCAACATTAATTTCGGGCTTCATCTCAGGTAAAACATCTGGCTTCAGCTCCACAGTCTCATTGACGACAGCAACTTCAGTTTTATTGCCGCATTTTCCGCAGAATCGTGCATCCTCCTTTAATTCAGCTCCACAATTTGAACATATCATTTTAATATCCTCCGATCATATAATATATTATGAAGTTATGATGAGATTACATAAACTTCTCCGGCTTTTCATTGAGTGCAAAACAGATTGCACGCAGCTCAGCAGCATCCATCGATCTACTGCCGTTGAGTATAGCATTGAGCGTTGAACTAGCCAGACCAGCTTTTCTTGCTACCGCAGACTGATTAAGCCCCTTCTTCTGAATGTATGTGCGAACATTTTCATAAACTCTCATAATTCAGCTCCTTTCCAGTATTTCTGGAATTATTTTAATTTTATCACAGTTTTTCTGGCGTGTCAAGTGGGTATTACAGTTTTTCTTGACTGATTTGTTGACATTTCAGTTATTGTGGTGTATAATCATCATTGAGGTGATTTCATTGAAATACGAAATCGGTATGCGCATACGTAAATATCGTGAGATGAGCGGGCTGAGTCAGAAGGAACTTGCTAATATTATCGGCGTCAGCAACAGCAGGATATCTAACTGGGAACAGGGTATCAATCGCCCAGATGCTGATATTCTTGCTGAACTTTGCAGGGCATTGAACGTATCGCCCAGCGAGCTTCTTGATGTCAGGCTCTCTCCTGAAGACCTGAACGAACAAGAGCGTAAGGTTATTATGGCTTACCGTGCAAAACCTGAGCTTCAGAACGCTGTTAACATACTCCTCGGAATCAATGACTGAATACGCAGCTAATTATTATACGCAATACACCACATGGAATTACATCATCCTGGATCTACAAGTACTAATTTCTGTACCTGTCGATCCATTTTTATTACTATGATCATCTAACTCATCCTTTCCGCCGAACATATATTCGCATAACCAAAACTTTTTATGGGCCTCGGCGATGTTCATAACTATCCGTTGAAAAACCTATGCATTTTACGAACCAAATACAACGTGATAATATGCTGCATAAAAAACTAAGGCAACACCACACATAGCCGTAAGACGTGGCTTATGCGGTGCTGCCTTATATAATATATTTGAAAAGTCCGAGCAAAAACTCAACGCTGCGCCGATGTGCATCGGCTATTCATACATTCACTGGAAGGGTTAACTCAAAGTATGAGTTCAGATTATATTCTACTTCATCACCTTTTCCGAAATACTACCAATAATTTGGCGGACAGATTCGTCATATTTACTATATTCACGGAAAGAATAGAAGCCACCATATATACAGTAAGTAAGCCTGATGTTGAAGTCAATATCGTCCTTGTACTGCGGATAATTTGTGAAAATTGTTTCTTTCAGCGAAGCCTCGATTTTAAGCGGAAGCTGCCCTGCACGGGTACCTGAGAAAATAGTGCTGATAAGAGAATTCTGTGCGCTGTATCCAAGAAAAAGCTTCACTGAAAAACCAGCAGGATCTGTCAGAATTTCCTTTGTATTGACAAGATTTTTCACCACCTCGGATATCACTTCATTCTCGATTTTCTCCGATAAATCATAAACGTCATGATAGTAAACGTAGAACGTGGATTTGTTTATCTGCGCCTTTTCGCAAAGCTCCTTGACTGTCAGTTTTTCAAGCGGCTTTTTTGCACGAAGTTCAATAAAAGCATTGTAAATGCTTCGCTTTGTTTTCTCAATTCTATGATCCATAGAGGTATCCTTTCCGACTGTTTTTTATATTCGTTGGGTTTCCAACGTTTGTCCGAAACCGATGGTTGAAGTCTGTTATTTTCTATATTATACTATATTTGAAAGAAAAAAACAACTACTGTCTTTTTGGAGGATAATATGGACTACTACGGCTTTTATATAGGAGAAGAATTTCAGGCTTACAAATATCTCGGTGCACACCTTAATGGTAACGGAGTAACCTTCCGCACCTTTGCACCAAACGCTGTTAAAATTTCGGTTATTGGCGAGTTCAACGGCTGGACGGAAACACCGATGAATAAGGTCTATGACGGCAACTTCTGGGAATGCAGCGTTGCAAGCGCAAGATCAGGAGATATGTACAAGTACCGCATTTACAAAAAAGACGGCACTTTTACCGACCACTGCGACCCTTATGGCTTTTACTCAGAGCTTCGTCCCCATACAGCCTCGAGAGTTTTTGATCTTGGAGAATACAAGTTCAGTGACGCTAAATGGCTGTCGAAACGTGGCGGTTTTGAGAACAAGGCTGTCAATATTTACGAACTCCATTTCGGCTCGTGGAAAAGAAAATCTGATGAAGCTGACGGATGGTACAGCTACACAGAGCTTGCCGATCTGCTGATACCGTATCTGAAAGAAAACGGCTATAATTATGTTGAGCTTATGCCGCTTAATGAGTACCCCTGTGATGAGTCGTGGGGTTATCAGGCAACAGGATTTTTCGCTGCAACCTCACGTTATGGCAATCCCGACGGGCTTCGTGAGTTTGTGAATAAGTGCCACAATAACAACCTCGGCGTGATAATGGATTTTGTTCCTGTGCATTTTGCTGTTGATGACTATGCATTGTGGAATTATGACGGTACTGCTCTCTATGAATACCCACATTCTGATGTTGGCAGAAGCGAATGGGGCAGCTGTAATTTTATGCACTCTCGCGGCGAGGTGCGAAGCTTTCTGCAATCTGCGGCATACTTCTGGCTGAACGAATTTCACTTTGACGGACTACGGATGGACGCTGTAAGCAACCTTATCTACTGGCAGGGAAATCGTGATCGTGGCGAGAACAAAACCACCATTGAGTTCATTCAGAAAATGAACAGCGGACTGAAAAAGCGTCTGCCCGATATTATGCTGATTGCCGAGGACTCATCTGCATACAGAGGTGTAACTAAACCTGTTACCGATGGCGGTCTTGGATTTGATTTCAAATGGGATTTAGGCTGGATGAACGATACGCTGGACTATTTTCGTTTGCATCCGTCTGACCGCACTCCCTGCTATCATAAGCTCACATTCAGTATGATGTATTTTTACAACGAAAAGTACATACTGCCCCTTTCCCACGATGAAGTTGTTCACGGAAAAGCAACGATCGTGCAGAAAATGAACGGCGATTATGAACAGAAATTTCCACAGGCAAGAGCGTTGTACCTATATATGCTTTGCCACCCGGGAAAGAAGCTGAATTTTATGGGGAACGAGATTGCCCAGTTCAGAGAATGGGACGAAAAACGTGAGCAGGATTGGGATTTGCTGAAATATCCGAGTCACGACGCTTTTCACCGCTACATTATGGAGCTGAACAGGATATTTCTTGGAAATCCTGCCCTCTATGCTGATGACTACGGTTCAGAAGGCTTTGAGTGGCTGGATTGTCACAGCGAGGAAAAATGCGTGTATACGTTTTTGAGAAGAAGCAAAAAACAGACACTCCTTGCAGTGTTCAATTTCTCCGACAAGGCTGTGGATTACAAGCTGAAGCTTGATGAGGTTTCTTCCCTTGAACTGCTGATTGACAGCAATGAGCCTCGTTTCGGCGGAGAGTTCGGAGAAACAGTCCTACCTAAAATTAAGAACGGGACTGCGACTTTCAATCTTACTGCTTTTTCGGGGCAGCTTTATGTAATTAATAACAAAACGGCTATTTAACTTAGATCGTTTCGTCAGAGTTGATTGCCATTTTGCGATATAGTTATGCACTTGCCGAACTGTGAAAGATATGGTATAATTATAATATGGAAACTAACAGAGACTTTTTCAAGGAATTTGAACGCACTTTCAGCGATGAGCTGAAGTGCATTGATTATCTATATAATTTAAGATGGGAAAACGGATGGAAATGTCCGAGATGTTCGCACAATGAATACTGGAAAATCGGGGATATGAAATACAAGTGTAAAGAATGCGGATATCAGTCTACGATTATTTCTGGAACTTTGTTACATCGATCACATTTGCCTATTTTGAAATGGCTTCAATCAGCTTGGTATGTAGCTAACGAAACTGCCTGTGCAAATGCACTTGAAATGCAGAATCTAATCGACCTCGGCAGCTATCATACCGCTTTATCTGTACTCAACAAACTTAGAAAAGCAATCACAATATGTGAAAGAACAAAGTTGAATGGAACTGTTATAGTAGATGATGTTTATATAAAATCTGATCGTTACGGCTTTTCATATCATGTTTTTATTGCAGTTGAGATAAGGAAAAATGGATACGGGCAAATCCGTATGGAACTTCATTCAAAAACAGATTACTTTTCATTTATCCGACGAAATATCAATAAGGGAAGTACTGTTCAGACTAAAGGAATTAATAGTTACTCCAAAGTTCCAGATGGGTTTCATCTTATGGTAATAAACAAAGAAAGTGGCAGAACAATGCTGCCGCTCATCGAAGATGTTGTAGAGGAGATTTTGAGCCGCCGACTGCTCGGAGGACGGCAAAGCTCTTGTTCATCTTCAAACTATGATCTGTGTCTGGCTGAATGCTGCTTCAAATTCAATCGGAAAAATAAAAAAGCAGAATCCCTTTTTACGGAGATTCTGCGTAGTGCCTTAAAACCGGTAACACCTTTATAAAACGAAAAAGAGAGCATTTGCTCTCTTTTCTTCCTTGCATTACACAATAACATAAACCATAAAAAGTAATATGATTTTGTATAATACTCAATTGGTGGGCCATTAGGGACTCGAACCCCAGACCAACCGGTTATGAGCCGGTTGCTCTAACCAACTGAGCTAATGGCCCATCTGCAGTTGACTTTTAGAAGTATATCAAAAGCAGCTAAGTTTGTCAAGT
>JBGVIW010000053.1:0-16392 GCA_045128995.1 Ruminococcus sp. | reverse complement strand
CAGTATGGTTAGTGAACTTAAAGCTGAGGTCAACGCCGCTTGCGGAAGATTTCTTGAGCGTAGCCTCAACATAAACCTCGGGTGCATCATGCTGTTCAGGCTCAGGGAAGTTTGCGAGTGAGGTTCCGCCGTATTTGTCGACCATTTTGCAGAGGAGGGCTGTATATCCGGCATTGTAGTCGGTAGCAACCTCGTTGTTGATATAGTTGTTTCGGTCGTCCTCGTATTCACCTGACTGAGTAGGGCCTCCGACGAGTGCGCCATAGAGTGTGTGGCGGTTTGTTTCAGGCTCGTAGACACTGTTGCACCATGAAGCGTGAGCTGTTCTGTGGTGCGGGTTCTTCGGAGAATTTTCTCCGTAGCCGACAACATAGCTCTGGTTGAGCGGGTTGTCGCCGAGCATATAGTTTATCTGAGTCTCGTAGAATTCAGTATAATCTGCGGCTGAACTGTCATCGGCAAGAACTGTATCGCACGCAACGGCAGTGATAAAAGCTGCATTTGCCGCATAACGGCAGCAGCCCCAGTTCTGGACATATACGAGAAGTCCGTCTGAAACCATACGGTCGCTGGAGGCATAAGCCCAGTATTCAACGTGCTTCTTTACTCGGCTGATGTAGAAGGAATCATTTGTATTTATCGCATAAAGGAGCATACCGCCCTGCTGAACGTCATCCCAGCAGTGAACCCAGCTGTACTTCAGCTCGTCTGAGCCAAGCTCTTTTCCGAGGTTAGGGATAAGGCTTGTTGCCTCGTCGAGGTATGCCTCATCGCCTGTAGCGATATAAAGCCAGTTTGCAGCATAGAAAAGCTCGTCATAGAAGTGACTTGAGTCATAATATCCCTGAGCATCGCTTGCTTTGTATACGGAATCATTTGGATTTGTGGATGCGACTTCATAAATATGCTTTGCAGTTTCGAGATAATCGTCAAGAACAGCCTGATCAATTCTGCCGTCGAGAGCGCAGTAGCCTGCGGCAAGTGCAGCAGCCATCTCTCCGAAAACTGCGGAGCAGCCTTCGCTGGATTTGAAGGTCTCACGGGCAGCCTCGTAGGAATTTCCCTGATCAGCCATACCGTACTCATAAAGCTCAACAGGTCCCCACCATGTATGATCCTTCTGACCGTTTCCTACCTGATATACGATCTCGTCGCCGAGATCGCAGGCGACAAAATAATCCAGAACGAACTTCAGGTTGTTGACATAGTTTGTCATCTCGCCGCATTCCTCGATGCCCTCGGGATACTGATAAAGTCCCCATGCGAGCATTGAAGCAGAATAAGCCATCGGCAGGTTGAATTTTACGTGGTCGCCGGCATCGTACCATCCGCCGGGGATCTCGTCGATCATAGTTGAGTCGCTGCGCCATTCGACACGGTTCCAATCGGGCAGCGGGCCAGCCTGCTGGCATTCATAGAAATAGAGTGATTTCTGTAGTGCTTCGGCATAGTTCTGGCTGCTTTCAGCAGCATACGCTGGAGCTGACGGTGTAAATGTACTGCCGAGCGATGTCAGCAGCAGAGCGGCAGAAACGATACTGCCGGTGATTTTTTTCAGCATAGTATAACTCTCCTCTCATATTATTTCCTCCGGAGCGAAGCTGTAAAGAGTAGAAATAAGCAGTGTTTGTATCACAGCATGCCCCATGAGCAACTATACTAATACATATTGAATTATGCCATAAAAACTTTAAAATGTCAATGGAATTTGTGAAATTAACTTATGCATAAAAATGCCCCTGATAAACGATCAGGGGCGGAATGAAATTAGCCGTTAATAAATCCATCCGGAGCGGAAGTGATATCGCTTGAAGAGATTTCGCAGAATACAGCGTTTTCCTTGTTGTTGATATCGCTGCCTGTTGCAAAGAAGCCTACAGTAAATGAATCTGTACCCTCAGGAACGCAGAATCCGATATAGTTGCTGAACTCTCCGCCGGCAGGAATACCAGAGAGATGCTCATAGCCACTTACCGACTTCTTTCCGTACTGGTCAGCCTTTACATGAGGAGTGATCTCGCTCTTGTCAGCAAGAGTGAGGTAGAAATTGTTAAGGGCATTAGCCTCGAAATCGGCGTCGGACTGGTTCTTGATAGTAACGTCGAGGTAGATGTACTTTTCGCCGTCCTGTGAGTAGCCGGAATCTATAACCTTATTAAGGGTGTACGCTGTATCGTTGAGAACAGCTTCTTCGCCGAGCTTTACATTTTTTGTATTAGTACCTACGTCCTCAAGACCAGCATATCCGCTGCCGGCAGCACCTGAGCTTGATGACTTTTTAGTTGAGTTGCAGCGGCATCCTGTTGAGGGGATAACTGCGAGAGCAGCTGCCATGAGAATAGCAGCGATTCTGAATTTCTTCATTATTAGAGTCCTCCTGTATATTTTCAATAGTTGAAATCAAGTTTAGCAAAACTGCATATCCACAGTTTGTCCATATTACTTTACAGTATAACACATCGCACTACCAAAAGTCAAGTCTTCACTGAAAAATTACAGTGTAAAAGGGATTATGCACTTGATTCCGAGAGGAAAATGTGATATTATAAAAGATATAATGCGAAAAAGGAAGATATTATGCTAATCAGCTTAACAAACATAAATAAATTTTATAACGGAAATCAGGTTCTGAATAACGTTGGACTGACAATCGACGAGACTGACAGGATAGGTCTGGTGGGAGTGAACGGCTGCGGAAAATCCACGCTGCTGAGGATCATCACCGGTTCGGTCGAGCCTGACCGCTTTACGGAGCGTGACGGAGTTATCTCAAAGGCTGCAAAGACTACGATAGGTTATCTTGAGCAGATGGGCGGGCTGAATTCTGAAAACACTGTCATTGATGAGATGCGGAGCGTTTTTGAGCCTGTGCATCGTGCAATTGACCGCCTGCGTGAGATCGAGGTGGAGTTTTCGATGGACGATAATTCTGCGGCGGATGAGTATCAGCAGCTTTCGTCATGGATCGAGGCTAACGATGGCTATAATACCGATGTAAAGATCCGCATGATCCTCAACGGCATGGGCTTTAGTGAAGCTCAGCTTGGGCGAACTGTTTCATGCTTCAGCGGAGGAGAGAAAACGAGACTTTCAATTGCACGTCTACTCCTCGAGGAGCCAAATCTGCTCATCCTCGACGAGCCGACTAACCACCTTGATTTCAAGACTATTATGTGGCTTGAGGATTACCTGAAAAGCTATCGTGGTGCAGTGCTTGTTGTGTCGCATGACCGGTATTTCCTCGACAGGATCTGTACTTCGATATGTGAGATCGAGCGTGGCGTGCTGAAACGCTATAGAGGAAGTTATTCGGCGTTCGTACGTCAGCGTGAAGAGAATGATGCACGTCAGGAAAAGGAGTATGAGCTTCAGCAGAAGCAGATCGCTAAGCTTGAGGACTATGTTGCGAAAAATCTTGTCCGTGCATCAACAACGAAAATGGCTCAGAGCAAGAGAAAACAGCTCGAGAAGATCGAACGCATCGAGAAGCCCTTCCATGAAACAAAATCAGCGAAGATCCGCTTCACTTATCCCATCGAGCCGCCGCAGGATATCCTGAAGGTGAAGGGTGCGGATATTGCCGTCGGCGACGGCGAATCGAGAAAAACTCTCGTTGAGGATATAAGCTTCGATGTCCGCAGGGGCGATAAGATCGGCATCATCGGCGACAACGGTATCGGAAAATCTACTCTCCTCAAAATCATCCAGGAGCTGCTTCCGCATAAGGGAATCGTCCGCTGGAACAGCAATATTAAAATCTCATATTTCGAGCAGGAAAGTACTAACCTGAATAAGGCGCTGACCGTTATGGAGGAGCTTCACAGCCGTTATCCTTCAATGTCCGACCTCGAGGTGAGAAGTCTGCTGGCGCAGGTAAGACTTATCGGTGAGAATGTTTTCAAGGAGACGGGAGTTATCAGCGGAGGAGAGCGTGCAAAGCTCTGCTTTGCGATCATGATGCAGGAGCACGCTAATGTGCTGATCCTCGATGAGCCGACTAACCACCTTGATCTCGCTTCAAAAGAGGCGATTGAGGAGGCTCTCGCTGAGTATACCGGAACTGTGATCTTTGTTTCGCATGACCGCTACCTTCTGAGTAAGATCGCTGACCGCCTTATTGAATTGAAGGATGGTTCGTTCAGACTGCATGAGTATGGTTTTGAACGCTATCTCGATGTTCTGCGTGATGAACAGGCTGAGGAAAAACGTGCGGCTGAGGCGGAAAAGCTTGCTAAGGCTGCCGATGCGGCTAAGGAAAAATCGGCAAAAACCTACCGCTCAAAGCAGCAGAGAGCTGCCGATGCGGCAAGAAAAAATGAGATGAAGCGCCTTGAAAAGGAGATCGATGAGCTTCAGGCTCAGATCGACGCCCTCACTGAGGAAATTTCCCTCGAGGAGGTCTACAGCAACTATGAACTCATGAACCAGAAGTGCGCTCTTATCGAAGAATTGAAAAATAAGATCGACGAGAACTTTGAACTGCTTGTGGAACTTGACGTATAATTGCAATGAAATATTGTTAAAAATCACTAAAAATGTGTTTTGCGGTATTAATTTTTAGATTCCTATTGAAATTTTGTGAGGAATGTGATACAATAATGATAATAATCCGGCGATTTCGTCGCCGCAGCTTTAATTTGGAGGTTGTATTATGAAACACGTTAGAACTATGAACAAGGCTAATCTCAAGGAGTCCGCTAAGAAGGGCGGCTGCGGTAAGTGCCAGGCTTCATGCCAGTCTGCTTGCAAGACTTCATGTACTGTTGCTAACCAGAAGTGCGAGAGATAAGCTAGATTTTTCGTTTTTATGAACGATAAGGGACAGCTGCGTCTCGGGCAGGCTGACTTCTCTTGCAGGAGAGGTCGGCTTACTATGCCCGGATCCGGCTCTGTCCCTTTAATTTTTGCTGAAAGGTGATTTGTATGATACATAAATATAAGCTTGGCGGCTTCAATATTGTGCTGGATGTCAACAGCGGCGGAGTTCATGTTGTTGATGATCTTACATACGATATGCTTGAAAATGTCCAGCCGCCGTTTGCTGAGAAATGTCCCGACGAGGTCGTTGAGAAGCTTTCAAAGTTCTATGAGAAGGATGAGATTGAGTCATGCTACAGCGAGATCGTTGAGCTTTATGAGGACAAGATTCTCTTCTCTGAGGATGATTATGAGAAATATGCAAAATATTCCGTTGCTTCGCCTGTAAAGGCAATGTGCCTGAATATTGCGCATGACTGTAATCTTCGCTGTAAGTATTGCTTCGCTTCAACCGGTGATTTCGGTACAGGACGTAAGCTGATGACCTATGAGACTGGTAAGCACGCTATCGATTTCCTGCTCGAGAATTCCGGCGACCGTCCAAATCTTGAGCTTGATTTCTTCGGCGGAGAGCCGCTCATGAATTTTGAGACGGTTAAGAAGATCGTCGAGTACGCTCGCTCCCGTGAGGGTGAATACGGCAAGAAGTTCCGCTTCACCATTACCACAAACGGACTTCTGCTTACCGATGACAAGATCGATTTCATCAACAGGGAAATGTCAAATGTCGTGCTTTCTATCGATGGACGCCGTGAGGTGAACGATGCGATGAGACTTCGTGTCGACGGCACAGGATGCTATGATTCGATCCTGCCTAAGTACAAGAAGCTCGTCGAGGGCAGAGGCGAGAAGGAATATTACGTGAGAGGTACTTTTACAAAGAAAAACCTCGACTTCTCTGAGGACGTTTTCAGCCTCTATAACGAGGGATTTGACCAGATCTCAGTCGAGCCGGTTGTCGGCGATTCCGATGAATATGCTCTCACTGAAAAGGAGATTCCGGCTGTTTTTGCTGAGTATGAGCGCCTTGCAAAGCGTATCATTGATAATGAGAAAAAGGGCGGAAAGTTCAACTTCTTCCACTTCATGCTTGACCTCGATCAGGGTCCTTGTGCTATCAAGAGACTCCGTGGATGCGGATGCGGAAATGATTATATCGCAGTTACTCCCGACGGCGATATCTACCCCTGCCACCAGTTTGTCGGCATTGAGGAGTACAAGATGGGCAATATCGACGAGGGAACTTTCAATCAGGACATGAAGAAGGAGTTTGCGAGCGCTCATGTTTACGCTAAGCCGGACTGCAAAAAGTGCTGGGCGAAGTTCTATTGCAGCGGCGGCTGTAATGCGAATAATTACCAGTATATGGGCGATATCCATACTGCTCATAAGCTGTCATGCGAGCTTGAGAAAAAACGTCTCGAGGTTGCGATCATGATGAAGGCAGCTCGTGCCTTCGGCGAACAGGAATAACTATAAACTGCACTAAGGGGAGTGTTCATATAGAAGCTATATATGCGTATTTATCGGTGGAAACCTTTCTGAAGAAAGGTTCTGCCTAACCGGCACCCGTACCCTCTGTCAGCTTCGCTGACATCTCCCTGCCCCGCAGGGAGTCACCCCGAGCCCCCTTCCAAAGACTTTTATACAAATTTCCGCCTGACAGAGCACACTGTGAGAGAAATTAAAATTTCTCATTTACCGAATACAGTGTGCCCTGTCAGGCGGAAATTTAATACTAAAGTTTTAGGAAAGGAGTTTGAGGATGACTCCCCACAGTGTGGGGAGATGTCCGAAGGACAGAGGGGACAGGCGACCGTTGGGAGAACCCTTTTTCAAAAGGGCTTTCCTCAATAACTATGCATATATAGCATCTGTAAGAGCGTCACCCTTAGGGCAGCTTTTTATTATGGTGTTATATAATAGAGTTGACAGTGATGACTCTGACAGATGAAATTGTGTAAGAGTCACCCGACTCCACGAGCTTATACTCCACGATTTTTGATGCATCACGCTCAAAATTCGGGCTATCCTCCATCCAGGAGGGGAGTTCGCTCATATAATTGACGATCAGAGTGTACTCAGCGCCGTCCTTAGCGATCGACTCAATTTCGGGAATATAGGAGAATGAGATCGGGTTCACGGGAACGTTATAGGATTTGTTTGCCTCGTCGTAGTAAAATTTAAGTTCGCCGGAACCAACGGTTTGATGGGAAATTTTGGGGATAGAGCTACCAAAGAGCTGTGCTGCGCAAGCTTCGACATCGATCTCGGGGACGGAAATTACATCGAAAGTTCGGTTGTATTTGTCGAGGTTGTCGGAGTTCATGATCAGCGCCCAGATCGCAGAAGTGATGAGCTGGTCAGATTCAAGCTCGCTTGGAGTTGAGAATTCGTTTATATCCATGACAACAGCGGGATTAATGATGTCGATGAAATCGCTTCGCTTTTCCTCGCCGGAGGTAAATCTGTGGAAATAATCGAATCCTGCTTTGCAGACAGTGATGAAGCCGATCACGGCGAAAATCGAAAACAATACCCCGAAAATGGCGTAGATACGTTGTTTCAGCTTGGGCGAGCGGTTTTTTCTGGCGGAATCCTGAGGAGTATCCGGCTCAGCCTTTTCGGAACGCTCACGGGCAAGAGAATCGGGATCCTCGTCGAGGATATTCTCCAGAGCCGCAACGATACCCTTTCGGTCAGAATTTCGTGCCTCGGGATTTGTTGACTTGGCAGGGTTATTACGCTTATTCTTACGGTTTTTGGACTTTTTTGCCCTGTGGGCAGCTTTTGGGTCATCACCTGAATTATCGTTCATTTCTGCCGATGAATCTAAGTTAGCTGTGTTCGAGGATGCAGTGCTGGATGGATCGGATTTGGGGTAATTAGCATTATCTTGCTTATTTTCAGAAAGAGGATGAGGAGTTGTTGGCGGCTGAAGCGGCTTTTCGTCGTTTGGATTGCCGCCTGTCCTGAGCCGCTCAAGCATAGCGTCAAGCTCATTTTTTGTTGCCATTACAGCCTCCTTGCGTGGACTTATCGGATCTGGCCATCGCCGTTGATAAAGTATTTAATAGTAGTAAGCTCCTTGAGACCCATCGGACCTCTTGCGTGAAGTTTCTGGGTGGAGATACCGATCTCTGCACCGAGTCCGAACTCTCCGCCGTCGGTGAAACGGGTGGATGCGTTGACGTAAACTGCCGCAGCGTCAACCTTTTTTTGGAACTTTCTTGCTGCGCTCAACGAGCTTGTAACGATGCACTCAGAATGCTTTGTGCCGAAGCGTCGAATGTGAGAAATTGCCTCTGAAATGTCGTTAACAATTTTAATTGAGATAGTGTAATCAAGGAATTCGGTTGCATACTCTGCATCAGTAGCAGGGAGAACAGCCTCACCAAGGATAGCAGAAGTTCGATCGCATCCGTAGATTTTTACGTTGAAATCCTTAAATTTCTCGGCGATCATGGGGAGGATTTTTTCTGCGCAATCAGCGTGAATGAGAAGGCTCTCAACCGCATTACACACGGAGGGACGGGAAGTTTTGCCGTTGACAGCGATGTTCACAGCCATCTCTGGATCAGCGGAAGCGTCGATATAAACGTGACAATTTCCGGTTCCAGTTTCAATTACCGGAACGGTCGCCTGCTTTACGACAGCCTGAATAAGGCCAGCGCCGCCTCTGGGGATGAGGACATCAAGATAACCGTTGAGCTTCATCAGCTCAGCAGTGGTTTCACGGGAAGTGTTCTCGACGAGCTGGATCACATCAGCAGGAAGTCCGGCTGATTCGATAGCTTTTCGCATTATATTGCTCAGGCATTTGTTGGAGTTTATTGCCTCCTTGCCGCCTTTGAGGATGACCGCATTTCCAGCCTTGAGGCAGAGTGCGGCGGCATCAACTGTAACGTTCGGACGGGACTCAAAAATGATTCCGATAACACCGAGCGGAACACGGGTTTTGATGATTTCAAGCCCATTGGGACGTGTGATACCCTCTGTAATTTCGCCCACCGGATCGTTGAGAGCGATAAGCTCATCGACACCGTTCGCCATACCGTTGATGCGGTTTTCGTCGAGACGAAGGCGATCCTGCATAGCCTGAGACATTCCGTTCTCGACGGCTGCGGCGAGATCCTTTGCGTTTTCTGTCATGATAAGCTCGCAGTTAGAACGAAGAGCGGCGGAGATTGCCGATAATGCGTCGTTTTTGAGCTTTGTTGAAGCGGATGAGATCATAGGCTCGGCGTTTTTTGCATTCAGTCCGAGCTGTTCTACATAAGTCATAATTTGTTACCTCCATTTGGTAGTTTTAAATAGATTCTGACGTAAAATTTGTACATAATGTATATCAGGCGTGATTTGTTAAAATGTACAACTTAGGATGTCGTTTTCACTAAAATTATATACTATTTTTTATTGAAATCTGCTAAAAAAATAGTTCCGATTTCACGGTTGTCGAAAAGGTCATAGAGCTGTTCGGGGTTTCTTCCGTTCATGATTATCATGTCAATTCCGGCTTCTGTAGCAATTTTTGCAGCGTTGATCTTAGTAGTCATGCCGCCTGTTCCAAGCTTTGAGCCAGCACCTCCGGCGACTTTTTCGATCTCAGGAGTAATATGCTCAACGACATGAATTGGCTTTGCATCGGGATTTTGATGCGGATCTGAGTCGTACAGTCCGTCGATATCCGACAGAATAAGCAGGAGATCAGCTTTTGCGAGAGTTGCAACAATAGCGGAGAGAGAATCATTCTCACCGATCTCAAGTTCAAGTTCGTCGATTGCGATAGTGTCGTTTTCGTTAACGATCGGAATGACTTTCATGTCGACAAGCTTGCCGATAGTATTTTCAAAGTTTTTACAATGATCGTCATTTGATATAATAGTTTTAGTTAAAAGAATCTGTGCCACTGTGACAGAATATTTAGCAAACATATCGTCGTAGATATGCATCAGCTCGCACTGACCGATAGCGGCAACTGCCTGCTTAGTCTGGGTATCCTTTGGCTTCTCGGGCAGACCAAGCTTTCCGGCACCGAGTCCAACTGCGCCCGATGACACGAGGATGATCTCCTTGCCGGAGTTGTGGAGATCGGAAATAACACGAACCAGATCGGTCATTCGGCGGATGTTGAGTTTACCTGTTTTGTGCGCCAGAGTCGATGTTCCGAGCTTAATAACTATACGTTTTTTATCTGAAATATTTCTCATTTGTTAATACTCCGTTCAATTTACTTTATTCACTGGAGTGCCGGTGAGCCATGCTTTCACGTTATTTGCAACAATTTCAAGCAGCCGCTTGCGAGTTTCGAGTGCAGCCCATGCTGTATGAGGTGTAATTTTGCAATTTCTTGCAGTTTTCAGGGGAGTGTCAGTGCTCATCGGTTCTACTCCGAGCACATCAACATATGCTGCCGCAAGTTTATTGTTGTTTAATGCTTCGGCAAGATCAGCCTCGTTGACGACCGGTCCTCTTGAGGTGTTGATCAGCACTGCTTCGGGCTTCATAATTCCCAGCAGCTCGGCATTTACCATGCCATTCGTCTTATCAGTCAGAGGGCAGTGAAGTGTGAGTATATCGGCATTTTTCGCCGCAGTTTTGATGTCTGTCACAAGATAGGGACAGCTTTCCGGCGTGGTTCTGGTGGCGATGATGATCTTCATGCCAAAGGCTTCGCCGAGCTTTGCAACTGCCCTTCCGATAGAGCCGTAGCCTATGATCGAGAGGGTTTTACCAGTCAGCTCAAATGTTGGGATCGGGAACCATGAAAAGCACTCTGAGGACTCCCATTTTCCTTCAGAAACTGCCGAGTTATAGGCGTTTATCTTGTTTGAGTGATCGAGGATATAGGCAAAAACCTGCTGTGCGACAGCGTTGGTAGAGTATTCTCCTGCGTTGCAGACGGTGATGCCATTCGCTGAAGCTGAGGCAATGTCTATGTTATTGTATCCAGTAGCGAAAAGCCCTATGTAGCGTAAATTCGGGCACTTATCAATGACCTGAGCGGTGATTGGCACCTTGTTGCAGAGCACGATCTCAGCATCTCCGATACGTTCTGCCGCCTGCTGTGGGGATGTGTAATCATAAAGAGTTATCTCACCCAAACTGCCCAGAATGTCAGGAGAAATATCTCCGTTCATGGTCATTGTCTTCCAGTCGAGGACGACTATTTTCATTCAGCTTTATCCTCCGTACTGTTTTCTGTGCTAGCTTCTTCCTTTTCAGGTTCGCTGACAGCAGGTGCAGTCTGAGCGGATGAAGCTTTATTCTTCTTATTTTCGATCATTGTGAGAACTGCGGCGAGGAGGATAAGCAATACCTCTGCTATGCCAATGATGTTGAATAATGTTTTGCTGTTGCTGAGCCAGATTGCCAGTGTAAGGGGGATTGCGATGGCAAATATGAGCTGGTATGGTCGCTTTTTGCGGCTGTACATGATGATGAAAAATACGAGTGCGATAGCACAGAATCCCAGATGCAGATGAAAAGGAAATGGGAACAAGGTTGTTTTGCTATAGCCAGTTGCGAGTGTTGAAATTAAATTTGTCATGTTCATTATAGCTCCGAACCGCAAAGCGGGACTGTCCTTATACGGCGCACAGTCATGCCGAATTTTTGACTCTTTCTGTCGGAATCACTGATTTTGATCAGCGTCCGCAGAATATACATATTTTATTATATCACACAAAGCTGTGTTTTTCAAGGGATTTCTGAAAGTTTTGATGTATAAAAGCTTGGGGCATTACCACAGTTATGCAATAATGCCCTGAGCTGTTAGTTCATGATTCCGGCGGTCAATTCTTCACGCTTGTAATTGTGTGTGCACTTGTTAGGATGTTGCGTCAGATAAGAGTATGAATTTCCTGCATCATGCTCTGATGCGTTCCTCTTGCCTCTAGATTTCATAATTGATTTTTATGACATTTTGTCCTCCGACCTGAGCGCCGCATTGGCATGCCAAGCGTCCGGCGATACCCACATAGCTTATCGTCATGTCACTGTTGACTGCGAATAGATCCGACGGGTGATGCGAAGTCGGTTTTGTCCCGTCCGTAAATTTGAAGCCCTCAGCTTCAGCATCCTTGAGAAAAGCCTTTGCAAGTGCGTTGTTTTTCGCCTGTACATAAATTTTGAAGTGGTTGTGACTTAAAAGATATTTAATAGTTGTCATATTTCTGCTCCTTAGTATTTTTTACCACAAAGAAGCAACAAAAAATCCCATCGTTACCGATGGGGTGCTTTTACTTTCATCATCCCATCGGTCAGACTTTGGCACCTTGCTAATGCAGGTTGCCGGACGGTCATAGAGTCTGTCTCTCACGTCACTCTTTATGGTAATTCTATTATATCACGCAATATTTCTTTTGTCAAGAATTTTGTCTCTATATGAAAAATCCTGTATTTCTCGTTAGACCGAGAAATACAGGATGATCTATTATTCATATTATGCACAGCTGCCAGTGATGATTTTTATTCCCACTCAATAGTACCAACCGGCTTGGGAGTGAGGTCGTAGAGGACACGGTTGATGCCGTCGACTTCAGAAGTGATGCGGTTAGTGATAGTGTGGAGGAGAGAGTAGGGGATTTCCTCGATAGTAGCGCTCATAGCGTCAGTAGTATTTACAGCTCGGATGATAGCAGGCCAGCCCATGTAGCGTTTATCATCCTTAACGCCTACGCTCTTCATATCGGGAACGGAGATGAAGTACTGCCAAACAGTCTTGTTAAGACCAGCCTTCTCGAATTCCTCACGGAGGATAGCGTCAGCCTCACGGAGAGCATTGAGACGGTCACGAGTGATAGCGCCGAGGCATCTAACGCCGAGTCCGGGACCTGGGAAGGGCTGACGATCAACCATAGAAGCGGGAAGACCGAGTGCTCTGCCGACAACACGAACTTCATCCTTGAAGAGGAGTTTAACAGGCTCAACAAGCTCGAACTGCATGTCTTCAGGGAGTCCGCCTACGTTGTGGTGAGCCTTAACGCCGTCGCTTTCGAGGATGTCGGGGTAGATAGTACCCTGAGCGAGGAAGGAGATACCCTCAAGCTTAGAAGCTTCCTCATCAAAAACCTTGATGAATTCGCCGCCGATGATCTTACGCTTTGATTCAGGCTCGCTCACACCTGCGAGGAGGTCGAGGAAGCGGTCAGTAGCGTCAATATAAATAAGGTTAGCGTCGAGCTGATTACGGAATACTTCGATAACCTGTTCGCTTTCGCCTTTACGCATGAGTCCGTGGTTTACGTGGACACACACGAGCTGTTTGCCGATAGCCTTGATTAAAAGTGCTGCAACAACGGAGCTGTCAACACCGCCTGATAAAGCGAGCAGAACTTTCTTATCGCCGACCTGAGCACGTACCTCAGCAATCTGTTCTGCGATAAACTTTTCTGCCAGCTCGGGCGTAGTGATTCTTTCCATAGAATCCGGTCTTACATTAGTAGTCATAATACACTCTCCTCAACCAATTATTTAATTTTAGTTTACCTCATGAAATTACTTCACATTGGTAAAGTATATTAATACTATACCACATCTTGTCCCGATTTGCAATAGTTTTTTTTTAGAAAAATATAATGTCAATTTATAAAGATTTTAGTATAAAAAAACAAAAATCTAGTCAATAATACGGAATACTCCTCCGAGATTCCTGAGATGGCTCATGAAATTCTTTTCTACCACAAAAGGCGAGTATTCCTCCAGCTCTTCAGAGATGAGCCGGGTAAGTCCGAGGATGAAGGATTCCTCTCCGTATGTATCGTAAAGGAATTTTGAAAGAAGCATAACCGTATCCTGTTCGAAATAATACCAAGAGTTACTTGAGCTGAGCAGCTGGAACTGGCATACCGCTATTCTTTCGTCTTCATCGAGTAGGGTTATTATATTAAAATGATTTTCGTCGCTGCCGAATTCGCTTGATCCGCAGAAGGCTCTGGGAGCGTGATATACTGACCCGCAGCCGATCTGCCAGAGCTGATCTTTAAGCGGCTCGAAGGGCAGAAGTTCAAGCGGCATATTCAGCTCCTGGAATTGCTTGTTGCTGAGGATCTTCTGCTCGATCTCGGGGAACTTCTCCTCTGGAGCGCTGACGATCACCGCAAGTGTTTTTGTTTTTCCGGCAGTGTTTACAACGGCATAGATCCTGTCAGCGGCAATACTAACCGGACTGGAGAGAACGCACCTGAAATCGTGCATCTGCGGAGTATTCTCTGCAAGCTCGAGCTTTATGGCGCTGTAATCCTTATTATTGCTGTATGAATAATGCTGTTCCGTTTTATTAACATGACTGACGGGCTTATCTGCCGGAGCATTCAGGATAAAGATAAACTGCTTTTCAGTTACATCATAATTGAGGCTTCCGGGATTAATGGTGATAACGCTTCCCGGCTCAGCTGCGGCGAGCTTTACAAGCTCAGGGAAATCAGCTTTTATCCATGAATTTGCCCTGTAAACGTCATCGGGGATATCCTTCTTGCTGAGGTAGGCGGTGTAATTCTTGCAGCCGGCAGAATTTTTTGTAGTTATCGGCTTCATTTTTATATCATTTACAGTAGTTACCGTTTTCTGTCCGGAGAGCATTGCTGCGGCATCCTTATCAGAAATATCGACAGAGACAGGTATCATTACTCTGCACAATGCGAGGGAGGCAGCTATGCCGAAAAATCCGCTCAGACCGATCGTAGGCTTGTCACGGAGGTTTGTTATCATACGTGAAGTAAGTCTGTTTTGCATCGCTGAAAGCTCGTCGGATATTTTGAGACTGCATCTGAAGGCAGGCTCCGGAGCTTTTTCTGGTGATGCTTTTTTGCCGAAAAGCTTGTTGAAAAATCCCATTATATATTTTCCTCCTTATCGTTGAGTGCGATTGCACGGATTATTTCTCCTGCCATGATAAGTCCGGCAGCTGGCGGAACGAACGATACGCTTCCGATCGTTTTTCTGCGGGACTCATCCTCTTCGCTCTGCGATTTATGCGCGGCCGGAGGCTCAGTGGAGTAAACTACCCTGTGATGGCTGATCCCTCTTTTGCGCAGCTCCACACGCATTACCTTTGCGAGCGGACACATTGAGGTTTTGCTGATATCGGTAACGGTAAGCTTTGTTGGGTCGAGCTTATTTCCGGTACCCATGCTGGAGATTATATTCACTCCGAGACTATGAGCATTTTCTATGAGTGCGAGCTTTGCGGATACGCTGTCGATAGCGTCAGCGATCCAGTCAAACTGCGAAAGCTCCACCTCGGTTCCGGTATAGAAAAGATTCAGCGCAGTTACCTCGCAGGCGGGATTGATATCAAGGATGCGCCGCTTGGCAGCATCGACCTTAGCCTGACCAATGGTTGAATGCAGGGCAATGAGCTGGCGGTTTATGTTAGTAATATTGACGGTATCATTATCTATGAGAGTGATCCTGCCGATACCGCTTCTGGCTAGCGCTTCGGCAGTGTACGAGCCTACGCCTCCTACTCCGAAAACGGCGGCATGGGTATTCCTGAGCCTTTCCATGGCGTCACCGCCAAGGAGAAGCTCAGTCCGTGAAAATTCATTGAGCATATTATTTTACCTCATTTGTAAGGATATAGCGAATCTCACAGGAATCTCCCGTAAGCTTCGTTTTGAAAAATTCAGGATATAAAAATGTATCCTCCAGCTGCTCCAGCGTTATTGACCATGCAAGAGCGATGACGGATCACTCTTCCTCGTCGTAGAACATATTGTAAGCCTTTTCACGGTGACTGTATACGCTGAATACAAGTCCGATGATGGCGTACATACTTACCATAGCCGTACCTCCGGCGCTCAGGAACGGCAGCGGAACTCCGATTACGGGCATTACCTTCAGTACCATTCCGATATTCATGATACAGTGCGACAGAATAAGTCCGAACGCACCCATGCATATGAATTTTCCCATTGAATCACGGGCGATGCGGCTGTCGGCATAGATCTTCAGGCAGATGTATGCGAGGATGATTATAAGTCCGATTGAGCCTACGAAGCCGAAAACCTGTCCGGCATAGGTGAAGATGAAGTCGTTGTGGATCTCGGGGACGGAGATATATTCCTCAGCCTTTCCGAAGAGGCCTTTTCCGAGTGCTCCGCCGGACTTCAGTGCAGCAAGTCCGAGATCCTGCTGATATTCGATACCCTCCGGATCAGAACCGGGATTGATAAGCACAAGGATACGGTTCTTGTGCGCACTGCTGAGCAGGAGGAACCACATCGCAGCAGCTGCTCCGGCGATGAGGAAGGGGAATGTAACAAGATACTTCCATGAAATGCCTGCGGAAATGATCATGCTGAAGAAAATGAATGCGAATACGATAGCCGTACCATAGTCACCCTGTAGTCCGATGATTCCCACAGGAAGTGCTCCGTGGAGACAGAGCAGAAGCATATGCGAGGGCTTGTTCATGTTTTCCTCGTCCTTTGAGAGATGGTAGGCAAAGGTGAGGATAAAGGCGAGCTTGAGTATCTCCGACGGCTGGAACTGGATAAAACCGAGGTTGAGCCATGCCTGATCGTCAGCTCCCTCACGCTGATATCCGAGTCCGGTAAACGTCAGGGCAAC
>JBGVIW010000052.1:0-4983 GCA_045128995.1 Ruminococcus sp. | reverse complement strand
GTGCCTGTATAGCCTGTGATCTTAATATAGGTATCAAAGCTTTCTGCCGTAAAATAGATACCCTGCTCCTCCTGCTGAGTATCTGACACGGTAGTATCTTCTTCTGCATAGGCAGCCATGCTCACGGGAACTGCCGATCCTGTGATTATGCACGCCGTAACTGCTGCTAGAATTTTCTTCATACTAGTCCTCCTTCTATTGCTGAAGATTCTGTAAATATATTAGTAATTAAATTATAACAAATTATATATCATTTGTCAATCCCTGCCAGTCCTATTTGGGGATTTTGAGAAATTCTATTGAAAAAAATCATGGGGCATGGTATAATAATTACAAATATTTTGAAACGGAGGTTTTATATGAAAAAAATTCTCTCAGGAGCATTGGCGGCAGTTCTTGCATTTGCCATGTTCTCGTGCAGCGGCGATGACGGCTCTCCCTCTAAGGGTCAGGACATCGGCTCTGCTGCTAAAACCAAAACTGAGGATTCTCAGTTCGGCGAGTATGTTTCCAACACATATATCGCCACCGGAAATAACCACATCGTAGAAAATGCCGATAGTGTTACATATCGGGCTTATTTTCCGGTTGAGGAATATGGTGAGCTGGAGTACTGCTTCTATTTCTCAAACACTGTGGATTCTACTTATGATGACGGTAAGAAAGCTTATGCCGGAAAAACAGGCGGAGAGTACACTATTGAAAGCGCACGCATTGCTGACGGCGGTACATCTATCGAAGATGAGATCACTGGCTATCAGGATGTCACCTTCTCGGGTAATGCTCAGAAAACTGTTGCCGCTGGTGAAACCTACTGGAGCGACCCTCTCTCATTCAACGTTCCGGAAGGTCATTTTCTCGTATGGGAGTGGACTCTCACCGGTACCAATATTCCGGCAATTTCGATGTCAAATCTAACTAAAGTCGGAGCTGATTACGGCGATGACAAAGGTCTTGTTTACTGCGATCAGGTTCCGATGCCCCAGCTTATCGGCGCTAAGCGCAATGTAAAGTACAGGATCGCTGCTATTGGCGACTCCATTACTCAGGGATGTCAGACTGAAGCTATGGCTTATGAGTTCTGGGCGGCTCAGATCTCGCAGAAACTCGGCAAGGACTACAGCTTCTGGAACTGCGGACTTGGCTGGTCAAGAACTAGCGATGCCGCTCTTGGAGGAGACTGGCTCGAAAGAACTGCCACCGCTGATGTGGTACTCGTTGCATTTGGTACAAATGACATTGTATCCGGAGAATACGGCGGCGACGGCGGCAATACTGCTGCTGAGATAGATGCGTACCTTCGTCCGATCCTTGACAAGCTCAAGGGAAAAAATTGCAGCGTTATCGTTTTCAATGCTCCGCCGGAGGATTACCGTGAGGATATGGAAGCCGTGCGTACTGAGTATAATGAGCTTCTGAAGGCAACCTGCGATGAATACGGCGTATTCTATTTTGATTTTGCGGCACTGCTGTCGGATGAGGCTGAGCCTGCCAAGGCACTCTATGGAGGTCATCCAAATGGCGTTGCCGGAGGGATCGTCTCAGACGAATTCATCGAGGTATACTCAAACTTCCTTGCAGTTGAATAATTATAAACATGAAGAACCTGTTCTCCCGAAGGAAAACAGGTTCTCTTTTTATTTATGCCTTCTTTTATTCTGTTTCTGACTGCATAATAGCCTTTTCTGTATCGCTGTACAACTCCTCGGGCTTCGGAAAAACCTCGCTGTCATAAGTGACATTCTTCAGACTGTAGGTAAATACAGTTTCATAATATTCTCCTCTGACGTATTCAATTATATTTCCCTTGCCGTCGATCTTAACATACAGCTCCTGAGTCGGCGCAATGCACGAATAGCTAGTTTCGTTGCTGAGCCAATATTCCCTTGTCCCGTCATCATTCTTGACACAGGTATAGAAATCCGTCTCAGCTGCATTAGATTCTAAACCATTTTCCGTCCAGGCTGACACTATCTCGTTCAGATTCCTCAGGACACGTTCATCAAGCATGGTATAATTCAGCTCGGATGCTTCTATCTCAAAAATATGCGACTCTTCAAAATATTCATAGGCCGTATCAGAGTCATAGAAGCTGCGGGTATTATTCAGCTTATCGACATTTTCTCCGCTTTCAATGTACCATTCACCGCTGCCGGTGCTGATGCTGGATACCTTGATCGGCATCTGATCTTCATCCGCAGTAACGCCCTCGGCTGTTATATACCTCGAATTCGTCTGACGGTCATCATAAAGCTTTCCGCTCAGATCAAGACCATAACTCGCATAGCTTTCAGAATCACCTGATATCTCACGCCTTTCAACAGTATACGACGCCTCAACATCCGCAGTCATATTAGAGTAATCCTTTTCAGGAAGGCTGAGCATATACTTCAGATAAGCAATATCATCCATCATCATATCCTGCCTGAGAGTCTTTGCGATATTTTCACTTGCATCGCCGTCCAGCTTATAACATCTGTTATTGACGTTGGATATCATATATCCTTCCTCATTAAGCATAAACCCGCTGAAGATATAGAAATTCCTGTAATTGAAATCGTCATAATCTACAGGCTCCCAAACGTATGACAGCAGATTCTCCTTCAGAAGCTCACCGTCGGTAAGCTCAAACTCCATGCATTCAGCAGTCTGCGATGCATCGTGGAGATATAGTATCGTATCATATTCGCTGTTTTCTATCATAGCGTAAGGATCATTTGCTTCGGTTATCTGCCTGAGCTGATCATACATATCAGAAACTTCATAGAAATACTCTGTAACGTCTCCGTTTTGGTTATATATCGTGTACTTGGCAAGATGATCCTCACGGATTATAAGCTGAGAATGAAGCCCAACGCCCGTGTGACTATGCTCACTATTTTCGTTATTATCAAATAATTCCAGCACTATAAACTCGCTGTCATTTTCAGGAAAACTCTCTGCTTCGGGAGTATATTTCCACTTGATCGAAATGAGCGTTGCAGCAAGATGCTTTTTCTGCGCATCGTCCAGCCAGCCTGATTCAAATTCAGATATGTCAAAGCTCTCAATATAATCCACTGTAAAAGCCGGCGGAAGAAGCAGTACACTGTTTGATACAGTTCCATCTACAGTTTTCTCCGGAAGGGATGTTGCACCAGGATGCACTGTCGTAACTCCGGAATAATATTCATCAGGCGAATTATAGTCATTGCCTGCAATGAGATGATAACCTGTTCCGACTGCTCCGGCAAGCACAAGACACGCTGCCGCTCCGCTTGCGTATCGGACTATTCTGCGCTTAGGGGCTTTTTCTACTCCGGTAATATTGTCGGCATATTCATGATACTCTGAACGCTCCGACTTTAAAAGCTCCTCCATTTTCGCTGTAAACTGCTCGCTGCATTTTACCTGATCGAAAAAATTATTGTAATCAGACCGTTTCATACCATTCATCCTCCTCCAGCTCAAGCTTAAGCTTCTTTCTTGCCCTCTGAAGCTGAGAGCTTATCGTATTCTCACTTTTTTGCAGTATTCCAGCGATTTCCTTTATTGTGAATTCCTCATAATAATAAAGATGCAGCACCACCCTATACTTTTCCGGAAGCTCCGCCAGCTTGTCCCGGACGGTCGTATCCTGCGGAGCAAACTCATACGCAAGCTCTGCCTCGCTAACGTCCTCATACGAACACTGACGTTTTTTTCTGCTGCTTTTGTGATAATTCCTGCTCCGGTTGATCGCAGCCCTCAGCAGCCACGCACGAAGATGATTTTCATCTTCAAATTTTTGCGGTGAAGCATGAAGTCCAAGAAATATGTCCTGCGTTATATCCTCAGCTTCGCTGTAGCTTCCGGTATAGCTGTATGCAGCACGAAGCACCGTATCACCGTATTTTCTGAAGGCGTATAATGCTGTAAATTCCTGATTTTCATTCATACTATCTCCTCCCTTCACTATATAAACAACTCAGGATGCTGTTTTCGTGCATTTTTTTGAAAAATTTTCTATTGCTGCTGATTGAAATAACGCTGAGTTTATGATATAATATTATAAATTTGCAGAATTAAGGTGAAACGATGGACAAGCTGGATGTACTAAGAGAATATTTCGGTCATTCCTCCTTCCGTAACGGGCAGGAGGAGCTTATTGATAATATACTAAGCGGTAAAGATGTGCTGGGAATTATGCCTACCGGTGCAGGAAAATCCATCTGTTATCAGGTTCCTGCTATGCTTTTTGATGGGATCACGATCGTTGTTTCCCCTCTTATCTCACTTATGAAGGATCAGGTAAATGCCCTCGTCTCCACCGGCATCCATGCTGCATACATAAACAGTTCGCTCACGCCTTCTCAGTATCGGGAGGTCTTCAGAAGAGCTTATACAAACAGATATAAAATCATTTATGTAGCTCCGGAACGACTCAATACTCCCGAATTTCTCAGCTTTGCAGAGAGCGTCAGGATCTCTATGCTCACTGTTGACGAGGCACACTGCGTGTCACAATGGGGACAGGACTTTCGTCCGAGCTATCTGAAAATCGTTGAGTTTATCAACACACTCTCCTATCGTCCTGTTGTCAGCGCATTTACCGCTACTGCTACCGCTGAAGTTCGGGAGGATATCATAAAGATACTGAGCTTGAATTCTCCATTTACGCTAACAACAGGATTTAATCGTGAAAATCTCTATTTTGGTGTTATTCAGCCGCATAACAAGTACCTGAAGCTCATCGAGCTGCTGTCTGGATACAAGGGAAAATGCGGTATAATATACTGCCTCACTAGAAAAAAAGTCGAAGAAGTCTGTGCAAGACTCATTGATGACGGCTACCCTGCTACTCGTTATCATGCAGGGCTGCCCGATGATGAACGGCGAAAAAATCAGGATGACTTCATTTTTGATCGATGTCAGATAATGGTTGCCACCAATGCATTCGGTATGGGTATAGATAAGTCAAACGTCAGCTTTGTAATTCATTACAATATGCCAAAAAACCTTGAA
>JBGVIW010000051.1:0-2929 GCA_045128995.1 Ruminococcus sp. | reverse complement strand
TTCCTCACCTGATCCGTCCTCAGCAGTATTTCCGATCCAGCCTTCGGTAAAGATCTCGCCGCCGTTGATAGAGGCGTCCTCGAACTCATAGCGAATCGCTTCAGAGCTTTCGGACTCGGCACCGACAGCCGGCACATAGGTGCAGACAGTGGAGGCAGTTATCAGCGCAGAGAGCGCTGTACAGACATACCGCTTAAATTTTTTTTGTTTCAAAAATAATTTCCCCTCTCTTAAATTATTAAAAACAGTTCGTGCGTAAGCTTAATTTAAGTGCGGTTAAAGATAAAATTAAGCTTAGATAAAACTTACTTTAATAATAACATAAAAAATCCACAATTGCAATAGATTTCATGAAAAAAATTGGAGATTTTTTGAGAAAATTATATATTGGGACGAAAACCTGTAAGGCTGGAGCTGTTGGTTTTCGAGTCGAAGCATCCAAGATTTTTGTCCTGCATCACAACAGCACGACGCACTGCATCGAATCCGTAGCGCCTCCGAAGGCTGTCAACAGCACGGTTAATGCTTTCTTTTTTCTCATTTACAAGCGTATCGCCGCTGAAATCGAGCTGAATCTCCTCGCAATAAGGCGCAAGCTCAGAAGCGCAGACCGACAGGCTGCGGATAGGAGTTTTGCATCCTCCGGAGCTTTTGAAAATCTCAAAAGCGGCGTCAGCGATCTGTACAGAATCGGAAATACCGATAGTAAATGAACGTTGGCGTGAGGAGATATTCAGATTTTTATCCCGGATACTGAGCGAGATCGTATGGCACTTCATCTCGTGCTCACGCAGCTGCATTGCTACATTTTCGCTCAGCGCATAGATGAGGATCTTCACGTCCATATCGTTTTCGAGATCTCGATTAGGAGTGACGCCGTTGCTGACGGATTTAGGAGGGATTTTCTCATCGAAGCGCATTACACGGGAATTATCCAGACCATTTGCATATTTCCATAGATATTCTCCCCATTTTCCGAGCCATGACCTCAGGGCAGGAAGCTCCATAGCGGCGAGATCGCCGATAGTCTCGATATAGCGTGATTTCAGCTTGTTGAGAGTAGCACGTCCCACGCCAAGAAGATCTCCGACAGGAAGATTCCACACCTTATCTTTGAAATTTTCCTCATTTATAATAGTAATAGCATCAGGCTTTTTCATATCGGAACCAAGCTTTGCGAAAATCTTATTGAAGCTAACGCCAATAGAGACGGTAAGTCCGTATTCCTCACGGACACGGCGGCGTATCTCCTCAGCGATATCAACGGCACTGCGGCGGTTTCCGGTGAGATCAAGCCAGCATTCATCGATACCAAAGCTTTCGAGGAGATCGGTATACTCAAAGCAGATACCCTTAAAAAGCCGAGAAAACTTCTGATAGCGGTCGAAGTGAGGCTCGACAGTAGTGAGCATGGGACATTTTTGTTTTGCTTCCCAGATCGGCTCACCAGTCTGGACACCATATTTTTTTGCAAGCTCATTTTTGGCGAGTATTATGCCATGACGTTCCTCGATATTTCCGGCTACTGCAAAAGGAATTCCTTTCAGCTCCGGATTATAGATTCCTTCGACGGATGCAAAAAAATTATTGCAGTCGACGTGAAGTATGCTTCTATTCATAAAAAATCACCACACAAAACTAATGTTCGGAACTAATGTTTCTTTTATGATATCATATCTTCTGGTTTTTGTCAACAGGAAAATCGAAACTTTTTTCTTTTTTTCGCCTGAGCCTGAATACATCAGGAAATCGAGTCCTGAGTGCGATAAAGCAGGCAACAAGAAAAGCTGCTCCTCCGAGTGAAAACAGCATTGGTACGAGATAGTCAGGAATTCCGGATGCTGAGCTTTTATTTGCTGAGGATATTGTGATCGGAGAGAAATTCATTCCATTTTCGCTGGCATATTTCTCAGCGCTGCTGTTTTCTTCGCCGAGAAGAGTGAAGTTGCTGCTTACGGCGGCGCCGGACTTTCCCGTGATATACCCGATCGCCTCATATCCGATCTCGCTGACGGAGGGCGGAATGTACATCTCTCTGAGGGCAGTGCAGCCGTAGAATGCGCCAACGTCAATTCTGGAAAGTTCACCGATGATCGAGACATAGCTGAGCGATCCGCAGCCATTGAAGCAGAAGCTGCCGATCTCGCTTATACCCTCTGGAATGATGACCTCGGAGAGCGACGAACAGTATCTGAAACAGGACTCCGGAAGAGAAGCGAGTGAGTCCGGAATGTCGATGGAAGAAAGATTTGTGCAGCCGCTGAAAGCACCCATTCCGATCTCCTCGAGTCCGTCGGGAAGGGAAATGCTCTCGAGCGAGGAGCAGTCAAAGAAGGTGTGGTTACCGATTTTTTTCACTGACGATGGCAGGCTGATGTGTTTTAGGGAGGTGCAGTTGAAAAAAGCGTTATCCCGAAGCTCTGTTACCGGAACATCCTCGACGGTTTCAGGAATATCGAGAAAAACTGGTTCTCCGGTAAATCCGGTGATAGTGGCTTTGCCGTTGATAATAGAGTAGAGAAAGTCGGCATCTTCGCTGGATGCGGCAGAGCTTTCAGAGACGGATGTGAAAGTGCAGGAACATAGTGCAGCGCTGATCATAGCAGCTGCGGAGCGTATTGATTTTCGCATTTATTCAAATCTCCTTTTGTCATTTTGCGGCAGCTGAGCGGTGTCGAAGCTGCCTGATACAATAATAATATAACGACGGGGTTATAGCTAGTGCTATATTATCGTAAAATTCAGACATAAACTGTTATGTTTCTGCATCGAACTGCCGGATAAGACGCATTCGCCGGAAAAATTCTGCCGAATGCGGTAAAGATGCAGTGGAAATCCGAGTGTCGGAAAATGATGCAATTGGTAAAATTTACTTTCATGATTAAAACTTGTTTACATTACGTCAATTAAATGTACATATTATATTAAC
>JBGVIW010000050.1:0-69681 GCA_045128995.1 Ruminococcus sp. | reverse complement strand
ATCCTCACGGGCAATAATATCGGCAATTTTCCAGCCCTCAGTAGCGTGGATGATTACAGCGTCGAGGGAAAATTCCTTAGCGAGTCTTATAGCAGTGCAGATATCATCAGCACGGTGGCAGTGGAAGAAAGCCTTCTGTCTGCGCTGGATAAGCGGCAGCAGAGCCTCACATTTAATATCATACTCCGGCGGATCGATATCCTCGCTGTCGGAGAGGTAGCTATCCATATCACGCTGATAGCGGCGAGCCTTATAAAGCCCTTCACGGATAAGCGCAGCGATAGCCATACGAGTGATAGGAGTCTCGTCCTTGCCGTTATAGACGTGCTTAGGGTTCTCGCCGAGAGCGAACTTCACGCCGCAGGTTTTGATGAGCATATCATCAGCGCAGCGTCCGGTAGTTTTTACAGCGCATATCTCACCGCCGCAGGTATTAGCGCTTCCCGGACTTGATGCCACAGCAGTAATACCTCTTCTGCGAGCCTCCTCGAAGCAGCGGTCAAACGGGTTGATGCCGTCGATCGCACGCATCTGTGGAGTAAACGGATCAGTCGCCTCATTGCAGTCATCGCCCTCGAAGTCGATACCGTTTTCGATGATACCGAGGTGAGTATGAGCGTCGATAAAGCCGGGATAAACAGCCTTACCGGAAGCGTCGATACTGTCGCCGCTGATATTTTCGGGCATCCCTTCACCGATAGCCTTGATATCCCTGCCCTCGATGTCGATCCAGCCCTTCCTTATAATAGTATCAGCAGCGTCCATGGTATGTATTTCAGCATTATAGATCAGCATTTTTTAAATCCTTTCACAGCGGCAATGACCGCTTCAGCATTTTCAGCAGGAGAACCGGTGCAGGAAACAGTCAGTGCAGAATTCTTCTTGTAGACCTCATACCGCTGATCGAACCTGTCGTGAAGCTCATCCTTTGTGGATGCAGCAACGATAGGACGGTTAGAATCGCCCTTGATGCGTTCATAGCACATCTCGAACGGCACATCAAGAAATACAGTGACACCGTTCTCAGCAGCAGCAGCGGCAGTATCGCAGTTGAGCAGCGCACCGCCTCCGCAGGCAACGACATAATTTTTTCCGCATAGCGATTTTACAGTCTCCGCCTCGACCTCACGGAAATACGGTTCACCCTTCTGAGCGAATATTTCCGGAATAGACATATTTTCGTTTCTGACGATAAGCTCGTCCGTATCAGTATATCCCAGCCCGAGCTTCTTAGCGAGAAGCTTGCCGGTAGTAGTTTTTCCGCAGCCCATGAAGCCGCAAAGGAAAATTGTCATAATCAAGCAGACCTCCTGTAATTATTTGAAGCTTGCACGAACCTCGTCCTCGACAGCTCTGATGATAGAATTCACTTCGTCATCAGAATAGAGGTCGCCGTCCCAGATCTCATGAGCCTTGACAGCCTGATAAACGAGCATAGCAGCACCGCCGACAGCAGGCTTACCCTGATTGCGGAATTTCTTAACGAGGAGCGTTTCCACAGGGTTATAAATAACATCGAATACGCATCCGCAGTTTTCGATTATCTCATCGCTTACAGGGCAAGCGTCGGTCTTAGGATACATACCTACGGGCGAAGCGTTGATGAGCATATCGTAGCAGCCGGAGATATCTCCGGTGAGGACAGTTCTGATCTGAGCGTCGGGATAAGAAGCGATAATCTCCTCACGGAGCTGATCCGCCTGAGCCTGAGCCTCGGGGATGTGAGCGATAGTGAGGTCAGCTCCATGGCGCACAGCCTCGACAGCGATCATTCTGCCAACGCCGCCGCAGCCGATCATAAGAACCTTGCCGCCGAGCGGCATATCCTTTACAGAGAGAAGGAAACCATCGCAGTCGGTATTATAGCCGATGAGTCTGCCGTCACGATTTTCGACACAGTTGACGGAATTATATCTCTTAGCGCTCTCGCCCATCTCGTCGAGCATGGGGATAATGCTTACCTTATGAGGAATAGTGATATTGAATCCGTCGAGGCTTCTGAGGAAATCCGCCTTAGAAGCAAGCTCCTCAGGAGCGATATCGGTGAGGTCATAGGGAGAGTTTTTGTCTCTGAGTTTAAAAAGACCGTCGTGGATCATCGGGGACATCGAGTGACCGAGCGGATGGCCGATGAGAGTAAATTTTTTCATTATGCAAAAGCCTCCTCGAGAGATTTAACATCGGAGATGTTGACAGTATTCACACCGGAGAGAGTTTTCTTAACAAGACCAGTGAGAGTTTTACCCGGGCCGAATTCATAGAATGTATCAGCTCCAGCCTCCTGCATAGCAGCAAGCTCAGAGGTAAAGCGTACAGGCGAAACGATATGCTTAGCAAGGATCGAAGCCATATCTGAGAAATCAGTAAGCTCGCCGCCGGTAACGTTGGAGTAGTACTTAACCTGAGGAGCCTTAAATGAGATAGTCTTAGCAGTTTCATAGAACTTGTCAGCAGCGGACTGCATGAGCTTAGAGTGGAAAGCGCCGGCAACATTGAGAGTAACGACTCTTGCCTTCATCTCAGCAAAAACAGCGCTTACCTCAGCGATACCCTCGGGAGTACCTGCAACAACGGTCTGAACGGGAGAATTGTAGTTTACAGCGGCAGCGTATTCCTTAGCGTTATCGCATACCTCGGCAACCTTTTCAGGAGCGATCTTCATAACAGCTGCCATAGCGCCCTTCTGAGCATTAGCAGCCTCATCCATAGCCTCAGCTCTGGCTTTAATGAGTCGGAAAGCGTCCTCGAGAGAGATCATGCCGGCAGCCTGCATAGCAGCGTATTCGCCGAGAGAGTGACCAGCCACGCCATCAAAGGTGAAGCCCTTATCCATAGCAGCTCTCAGGCAGACGAGTGACATAGCCATAATAGCGGGCTGAGCGTTTATAGTACGTGAAAGCTCCTCAATAGGGCTGTCGAAGCAGATCGCCTTGAGGTCACGTCCGAGGATATCTGAGCCTGTCTCAAAGATCTGCATAAGGGAACTGCTTGTCTCGGCAATATCCCTGCCCATTCCTGGAACCTGAGAACCCTGCCCTGAAAATAGTGAAATTGTCATAATGAAGTACGTCCTTTCTGTTGGATATATACAAAAAAATATAAAATTTGCTGTAGTTTGAACAGCTGTAATTGTGCAAATGAACAATGTTTTTGAAAAGCGTTTAAAAAGTTCTCCGATTTGATTGCAAAAAATCCGGAAATGATTTACAATGTAACGTAAGAGCATTTTTCTGGCGTATTAATATCTGTGTTTTCTGCACATTATATAATATACCATAAATCTCACGGTTTTACAACCATATTTTAAAGAAATAATCATGAAGGAGACGGATAAATGGGTATCAATATTCTCGGAATGGGCAGCTACGTGCCTGAGCAGAAGCTCACAAACGAAGATTTTACCCGCTTTGTTGAGACGAACGACGAGTGGATAAGAACAAGAACAGGAATTGTTGAGCGTCGTATGGCAGGCTGGGAGCCTACATGGTATATGGGCAAGGAGGCTGCCGAAAAAGCTATAGCAAAGGCAGGGGTCGATCCCGCAGAAATAGGACTCGTTATCTCGACCTCGGTAACACCGGATTTTCTTACACCGAGCATGGCAAGCATTATCCAGAATAAAGTGGGTGCAGTAAATGCGGCAGCGTTTGATATAAACGCAGCTTGCTCAGGCTTTGTCTATGCAGTTGATACCGCAAGACGCTTTCTCGAGACAGACGATTCACTGAAGTATGTCTTAGTCGTAGCAAACGAGGCTCTTTCAAGATTTACAGATTTCGAGGACAGAAGCACATGTGTACTCTTCGGAGACGGAGCAGCAGCAGCTGTTATCGAAAAGAGCGACAAGCTGTTTTCATCGCATCTTGCATCAGACGGAAGCGGAGCTAACCTCCTTTTCGCAAGAAGTCTCAACCCAGCACCAGAGGTAGCAGTTGAGAGCGATTTTGACGACGGTTTTCCGGAGATGCCGCTTAACAAGCTCTACCAGAACGGCAAGGAGGTCTATAAATTTGCAGTAAATGCACTTCCTACAGCCTTCAGAAAGGCAGCCGAAAAAGCAGGCATCACAAAGGATGATATCGACTACTTCGTTCCGCATCAGGCTAACGTAAGAATCATCGAAACAGCAGCAAAGAAGCTCGGAGTGACGATGGAAAAGTTCATCGTAACACTCGATCATTACGGCAATACATCAAGCTCATCCATACCGCTTGCGCTTGATGAGGCAATAGAAAAGGGAATTATTAAAAAGGGCATGAAGATCGCTCTCATCGGATTCGGCGCAGGACTTACCTACGGCGGAATCGTAATGGAATATTAACTCAGACAGAAGGAGTAAAAAAATGAAAACAAGAATTACAGAACTTTTAGGCTGTCAGTATCCGCTTATTCAGGGCGGAATGGCATGGGTTGCAGAGCATAAGCTCGCAGCAGCAGTTTCAAACGCAGGCGGAGTAGGACTTATCGCCGGCGGCAGCGCTCCTATAGATTATCTCAGAGATCAGATCCGTGCCTGCAAGGAGGCAACAGATAAGCCGTTCGGCGTGAACATCATGCTCATGAGCCCGAATGCAGAGGATCTCGCTCAGCTCTGTATCGACGAAAAGGTCGCAGTAGTAACAACAGGTGCCGGAAATCCCGGAAAGTTCATTCCTGCATGGAAAGAAGCCGGAATCAAGGTAATCCCCGTTATCCCGTCAGTAGCTCTCGCAAAGAGAATGGAAAAAGCAGGAGCTGACGCAGTAGTAGCCGAGGGAACAGAATCCGGCGGACATATCGGCGAGAATACAACAATGTGTCTCGTACCGCAGGTAGTTGACGCACTCTCTATCCCCGTAATCGCAGCCGGCGGTATCGCAGACGGCAGAGGTGTTGCTGCATCCTTCATGCTCGGAGCAGAGGGCGTACAGATCGGAACACGCTTCCTCGCATCAGAGGAGTGCCAGATCCACCCGACCTTCAAGGAGCTTGTTGTAAAGGCAAAGGATACCGACAACTTAGTAACAGGACGCTATACAGGTCACCCGTGCAGAGGCATCAAGACAAAGTTCTCAAAGATGCTTGCAAGCGGCGAAAAGGACGGAACACTCACTCCCGACCAGTTCGAGGAGGTAACACTCGGCTCACTGAGAAAGGCAGTCGTTGACGGAAATGTTGACGAAGGCTCCTTCCTCTGCGGACTTATCGCAGGCATGATCAACGATGTAAAGCCCTGCAAGGAGATCGTTGAAGAAATGATGACAGAGGCAAAGAAGCTTCTCAAGCTTTAATAGAGAGCCTGATAAGACGGTAAAAATGCTGAAGATATATTCATATCCAGCTGAATCCGCAGCGGAAAGAGGAAAAAGGATATTTCGGAAGATGCTTCCGGCAGTGCTGGTATTGCTTATCTCAATGATCCCGCTGTTTTACTTCATGATGCAGGATTCAGAGCAGAACAGGGATGCAGTCCGCAAGGTCACATCCAAAGAAACAGAAGCCGCACTTCTCGGCGTATGCGGAGTGTTTCTGCTCAGCATCATATACATGGCAATAGTCGGAGTGCGTGAATCCTCACGCAACAGACGCTGCTTTACCAGCTGGGTACGCTATAAGGGCAGGCTTTACATAGTATCAGCCGCCTTTGCAGCACCGCATTCCGGTTCATCCAACAGAGCAGTAAGCCGTGCCATAAAGTCACAGGAGAATAATCTCAGATTTCTGAATGACGAGTATTCGCTCAGGCAGATACTCGACAGCGGAGAGATCCCACCCTTTATCAGCATATACTGCGTGGAACGGATACCGGAAATAAGAAAAACTGAAAGATCAATAAAGCTCCGCCTCGAAAACGGCAGAGCGGTAACTATATTAAGAAGCATCAGGGACTATCAGGAGCTTGGCGATATCCTCGAAGGTCTGGTAAACTGATACAGAGGATGCTTCATCAGATAGAATACATATTCGGAGGTAAATAAAATGGCAACAGCAATCATAACAGGAGCGTCACAGGGAATCGGTGCGTGCATCGCAAAGAGACTCGCTAAGGACGGCTTTGATATCGCAGTAAACCACTACCCGAGCGAGGGCGACGCTGCAAAGGCAGCAGAGGTTGCAAAGGAGTGCGAGTCACTCGGAGTAAAGGCAGTCTGCTTTGCTGCTGACGTTTCAAAATATGACCAGTGCGAAGCAATGGTAAAGGCAGTAAAGGCTGAGTTCGGAACAATCGATGTCCTCGTAAACAACGCAGGCATCACAAAGGATGGACTTCTTGCAAGAATGAGCGAGGAAAGCTATGACGCAGTTATCGCAGTAAACCAGAAGAGCGTTTATAACATGATGAAGCCCGTATGCTCAGTAATGATGAAGCAGAGAAGCGGAAGAGTCATCAACGTATCCTCAGTAGCAGGACTCTACGGAAATCCCGGACAGTTCAACTACTCCGCAACAAAGGCTGCGATCATCGGTATGACAAAGACAGCCGCAAAGGAGTTCGGCTCAAGAAATATCACCTGCAATGCAGTTGCACCGGGATTTATCCATACACCTATGACGGACGTACTCTCCGACGAGCTTAAGGCAAAGATGCTCGAGCAGGTGGCTCTCAAGAGATACGGTGAGCCTGAAGAGATCGCATCAGTAGTATCCTTCCTCGCATCAGACGATGCTTCATACGTAACAGGACAGGTGATCGAGATCTCCGGCGGACTTTCAATGTAACCGAAGAGCGGAAAAATATGAACAAACCCGTGTAGTATGGGCAGATATTATCCGCCCGGAAATTACACTGATATACATTGGCGGATAATATCCGTCACTCCAAGCAAAGATAAGAAAGGATAATTATGAGCAGAAGAGTTGTAATCACAGGTCTGGGAGCTGTCACTCCTCTCGGAACAGGCGTAGAAAAGTTCTGGAACGGCATCAAGGAGAATAAGATCGGCTTCTCTTATATAGATAAATTTGAAACAGAGCGCACCGGAGTAAAAATTGCCGGAATCGTAAGAGACTTCAACGAGGAAGAGTATTACGATGTGAAGGGATGCTTTGACAAGAAGGAATCCAAGAGAATGGATATGTTCACAAAGTATGCCGTAGTAGCAGCGCACGAGGCTATGGAGGATGCAGGAAGCGACTTCAGCGACGTTGATCCCTATAAGGCAGGAGTAATCGTAGGCTGCGGAATCGGCGGAATCGACCTTACACTTTCTGAGTACGAAAAGTACCTCAACAAAGGTCCCGGAAGAATCAGCGTATTCTACATCCCAATGATGATCTCAAACATGGCAGCAGGAACGATCTCAATGAAGACCGGCTTCAAGGGTGCAAACTTTGACGTATCAACAGCCTGCGCATCCGCAACCCATGCGATCGGCGAGGCATTCCGCAAGATCAAGGACGGCTACCTCGATGTATGCCTTGCAGGCGGTACAGAAAGCACAAACGTAGAGTTCACCTACGGCGGATTTGCAAACATGAAGGCACTCACAAAGTCAGACGACCTCGAGAGAGCTTCTATCCCGTTTGATAAGGAGAGAAGCGGCTTTGTCCTCAGCGAAGGAAGCGGAGTTATCGTCCTCGAGGAGTATGAGCACGCAAAGGCAAGAGGTGCAAAGATCTACTGTGAGATCGCCGGCTATGGCGCAACCTGCGACGCATATCATATGACATCACCTTCACCCGAGGGCGACGCTGCCGGAATGGGAATGACCCTTGCAATGCAGGAGGCAGGACTCGAGCCGGGCGATATCGACTACATCAACGCTCACGGAACATCTACAGGTCTTAACGACAAGTACGAGACAAGAGCGATAAAGAATGCATTCGGCGACAAGGCATACGACGTAAAGATCAATTCCACAAAGTCAATGACAGGACATCTTCTCGGCGCAGCCGGAGCAGTTGAGGCAATCGTAACTGCAAAGTCGATCGAAGAGGGACTCATCCATAAAACAGTAGGCTACAAGGTGCCTGACGAGGAGTGTGATCTGAACTACTGCGTAGACGGAAACGTCCAGCAGGAGGTAAGAGCTGCACTTTCCAACTCACTTGGCTTCGGCGGACACAATGCAACGATCTGCCTGAAGAAGGTAACTGAATAAAATTAGGAGGAAACAGACAATGGCTGACAACAGAATGGTTGCCTGCAACCTTACACTTGAGGAGATCGGAACACTTGCCGAGACTCTGAAGAGCACCGGACTTGAAAGGATCAAGATCAAGAACGGAGACTGCGAGATCGTGCTTGAGGCAAAAAGAAAGTGCCAGACTCCGCAGAATCCGCCAATGCCGCCTATGGGAATGCCCGTACAGGCAGTTTCCGCAGTAAGCGCAGCTCCTGCACCAGCGGCAGCACCCGCAGCTGAAGCAAAGCCTGAGATGAGCGGAAATATCGTAAAATCACCCATCGTCGGAACTTACTACTGCGCACCCTCACCGGATAAGGCACCCTTTGTAAAGGTAGGCGACAGCGTAAAGAAGGGCGACGTTATCATGATAATCGAGTCAATGAAGCTTATGAACGAGATCCAGTCAGAATATGACGGCGTAGTAGCAGAGATCCTCGTCGAGAACGCACAGGCAGTCGAGTTCGACCAGCCTATCATGGTTATAAAGTAAAATCATACGTAAAGCGCGCCGTGTTTTGGTTAAGGGTTATCTGACCGGCAGCGTGCAGATCGGGATTCCAAAGGGCGGGTCTGCCCTTTGGTCGGAGTCCAGAGGCAGACAGCCTCTGGCAGGGTGTGGGACAGCGTCCCACGAAGAAACGGAGGCAGAAAAATGTCAGAAATACTTATGAATAAAGAGCAGATAATGGAAGTCATCCCTCACAGAGATCCCTTCCTCCTCATCGACGAGATCCTCGAGATGGAGGTCGGCGTTAAGATAAAAGCAAGAAAATATATCAAGGAGGATGACTTCTGGTTCAAGGGTCACTTCCCGGGATATCCCGTAACACCGGGTGTTCTCATGGTAGAGATGCTTGCACAGGCAGGAGCAGTATGTATGCTCTCAAAGCCCGAATTCAAGGGCAAGATCGGACTCTTCGGTGGAATCGATAAGGCAAAGTTCCGCCGTCAGGTAGTACCGGGCGACGTTCTTGACCTCGAGGTCGAGATCATCAAGCAGAGAGGTCCCGTCGGAACAGGAAAGGCGATCGCTTCAGTAGGCGGCGAAAAGGCAGTTTCCTGCGAGATCACATTTGTCGTAGCAGACGGCAGTAAGGATGAATAAGCGATGTTTAGAAAAGTTCTGATCGCTAACAGAGGAGAGATCGCTGTCCGTATCATAAGAGCGTGCAGAGAGCTTGGAATAAGATGCGTGGCAGTATATTCCACCGCTGACCGCAATGCGCTCCATGCCCAGATCGCCGACGAGGCAGTATGCATAGGCCCGCCGGCAACAAAGGACAGCTACCTCAATATGAACGCAATAATTCAGGCGGCAATCAATGCTAATGCCGAGGCTATCCATCCCGGATTCGGATTTCTTTCAGAAAACGCAGAATTCGCAAAGCTCTGCGAGGAGAATAACATAACCTTCATCGGCCCGTCATACAAGTCGATCGAGATGCTCGGCGACAAGGCTGCCGCAAAGGAAACTATGGCAGCAGCAGGAGTCCCCGTAATTCCCGGCTCAAAGGGCGCAGTTAAGTCCGTCGAGGAGGCAAGAGAGATCGCCGAAAAGGCAGGCTATCCCATCCTCGTGAAGGCATCAGCCGGCGGCGGCGGACGTGGAATCAGACGAGTTGACTCAGCCGAAGAGCTTGAGGCTCAGATCATCGCTGCCCAGCAGGAGGCAAAAAACTTCTTCGGCGACGATTCAGTATATATCGAGAAATTCCTCATAAATCCGCATCACGTCGAGATCCAGATAATTGCCGATAATAAGGGGAATACTATCTACCTCGGCGAGCGTGACTGCTCAATGCAGCGCCGCAACCAGAAGGTTCTTGAGGAGTGCCCCAGTCCTGTAGTGAACGAGGAGCTTCGTGCAAAAATGGGCGAGGCAGCCGTTGCGGCAGCAAGACAAGCCGGCTACTATAACGCCGGAACGATCGAGTTTCTCGTTGACGACGACAGGAACTTCTACTTCATGGAGATGAACACCCGAATTCAGGTCGAGCATCCCATCACAGAGGAGATCACCGGATTTGACCTTGTAAAGGCACAGATAAGAGTAGCCGCAGGCGAGGAGCTTGGCGTAAAGCAGGAGGATATCCGCCTTACAGGCCATGCGATCGAGTGCCGAATCAATGCAGAAAACCCCGAGCTTGATTTTCGTCCGTCACCAGGAACGATAGAGTCGCTCTATATCCCCGGAGGCCCCGGAATCCGCATCGACAGCGCAGTATATCAGGGCTACACAATAACTCCGTACTACGACTCAATGATAGCAAAGCTCATCGCCCACGGTGCAACCCGTGAGGAGGCGATCATGAAGATGAAATGGGCGCTGTCAGAATTTATCGTAGAGGGCGTCGATACGAACATCGACTTCCAGCTCGAGCTTATCAAGCGTCCCGAGTTCCGGAATGGCTGCTATGATAACGGCTACCTCAACAGATACATGAAAAAACGAAAGAAAAAATGAACGGCGGTGACAGATAAAAATGCTTGAAGATTTTTTTAATGTAGTAAAAAAACGCTTTAACGACGATGAGGATAAGCAGGCTCCTGAGAAGCCGATGTTTAAATGCCCCAGATGTCAGGAATCCGTTCCGCTTGAGCGATACGAGGAGCTTAACTGCGTGTGTCCGGAGTGCAACTATCACGGAAGGATCACTGCAAGGTCACGTATAGTCATTACCGTCGACAAGGGCAGCTTCACCGAGTTTGACGCAGACATGATGAGCTGCAACCCGATTGATTACCCCGACTACGAGGAAAAGCAGTCTGAGCTTCGTGAAAAGACCGGACTCAGCGATGCTATCGTAACCGGAACAGCAAAGATAAAAGGCTCGTCCGTCGTGATCGGAGTCATGGACTCACGCTATATGATGGCTTCAATGGGAAGCGTCGTAGGCGAAAAGATCGCAAAGGCGTTTGAATATGCAATGGAGCATAAGCTCCCTGTCATCATGTTTACCGCCTCAGGCGGAGCAAGAATGCAGGAGGGAATAGTTTCCCTTATGCAGATGGCAAAAACCTCCGGAGCAGTAAAGCTCCACAGCGACAGCGGAGGACTATATATAACAGTACTCACAGATCCTACGACAGGCGGCGTAACAGCAAGCTTTGCATCACTCGGCGATATAATCATAGCTGAGCCAAAGGTGCTGGTAGGCTTTGCCGGAAGGCGAGTGATCGAGGGAACGATCCGTCAGAGACTTCCCGATGACTTCCAGCTTGCAGAATTCATGCAGGAAAAAGGCTTTGTGGATATGATCGTGGAGCGCAGAAAAATGAGAAGTACACTCTCGCACCTTCTGAAGCTGCACGGATATACTGAATAAGGAGGCGGAAGGCTTATGGAAAATACAAAAACTGCATTTGAGCGGCTGGGTCTTATCCGCCATAAGAACCGTCCCACGATAATGGACTATATCCCGCTTATCTTCACGGATTTCTACGAGATGCACGGCGACAGGCTCTGCGGAGACGACGGAGCAATAATCGGCGGAGTAGCCCGACTCGACGGGATGCCGGTAACAATTATCGCCGAGGTCAAGGGCAGGGATATCAACGAAAATAAGAAGTGCAACTTCGCAATGCCCCATCCCGAAGGCTATAGAAAGGCACTCCGTCTTGCAAGACAGGCTGAAAAGTTCCACAGACCGGTGATCTGCTTTATAGATACTCCCGGAGCATTCTGCGGAATCGCAGCCGAAGAGCGAGGACAGGGAGAGGCGATCGCACGAAATATCGCCGAATTCATGACGCTGCGCACACCGGTAATATCGGTAGTACTCGGCGAAGGCGGAAGCGGCGGAGCACTTGCGCTTGGAGTATGCGATGAGCTTGCAATGCTTGAGAATGCGATATACTCCGTGATCTCGCCCCGAGGCTTCGCAAGTATCCTCTGGAAGGACGCATCCCGTGAGCAGGAAGCCTGCGATATCATGAAGATAACAGCCGAGGATCTCGTGCGTCTGGGCGTCGCAGAAGCGATAATCGAAGAGCCTCTCGGAGGTGCACATAACGATTTAGACAAAATATCCGAAAATATCAAGGAATATTTGTCACAAAAAATACCAGAAAAATTACAAAAAGATATTGACGTTTTGCTAAAAGAACGTTATACTAAATTTAGAAAAATCGGTGAGTTCACAGAACCATCCGAAAATGTGAATATCGGCTAATGCCGTTATCAATAAAATTTTAAATGGAGGATAATCTGATGATTTTTGAAAAGCTTAAGGATATCATCGTAGATCAGCTTGGAGTTGAGGCTGACGCTGTAACAATGGAAGCTAATATCCAGGAAGATCTCGGCGCTGATTCACTTGATATCGTTGATCTCATCACAACAATCGAGGACGAGTTTGATCTCTCTATCCCCGATGAGGCTGTTGAGGAAATCAAGACTGTTGGCGATATCGCTAATTACATCGAGAAGAACACAGACGCTGAATAATTGCGCCTGTAACAAAACCTGCCCTCGGGCAGGTTTTTCTTTTTGACTCCCCTGATGAAGTAAAAATAAATTTTTCTTGCAATTTTCTGTGAATGTGGTATAATAAAATAGATGCACTGTAAAATAGCGAGTGGTGCATCGAAGATATCACCTGAAAAGGAACATTTTATGAAAAAAATAACCATAATCACTGGTCACTATGGCTGCGGAAAGACAAATTTTTCCGTGAACCTTGCGGTAAATGCGGCAAAGGATGGAAAAAAAGTTACAGTAGTCGACCTCGATATTGTTAACCCGTACTTCAGAACAGCCGACTTCCGTCAGCTTTTTGAGGAAAATGGGATAAAGCTCATTGCGCCGGATTACGCCAACAGCAACCTCGATATCCCGTCGCTCCAGTTTGACCTTGAGCAGCTTGCGGCATCGGAGGATAGTCTGATAATCGACGTCGGCGGCGATGATGCCGGAGCATTCGCCCTTGGGCGTTTTGCAGAGGCACTCTCTGCGCATGAAGCTGAGCTTGATATGCTGTATGTGATAAACCAGCGTCGCTATCTGACAAAAGCTGCGGACGAGGCACTCGAGCTGATGTATGAGATCGAGACAGCAGCAAGAATGAAGCATACTGCGATCGTGAACAACACGAACCTCGGAAGCGAGACGACAGCTGAGATCATCAAGCAGTCCGAGAGCTTCGCCAATGAGATTGCTGAAAAGACAGGACTTCCGCTTATGTGCACGACCTGTCCGGAGGAACTTTGCGGCACAGTTGAAGCAAAAGACATCTATCCCGTGAAGGTTTACGTAAAGCCCTTGTGGGAGCAGTAAATCACATTAAACTTATGCAGGGGTGAACAGTATTCGCCCGGTTGCTCAAAACGATAAGCTCTATTCGGACGAATGCCGTTTGCCCCTGCAATTGCACATATTGATCATACGGAAAGGAGAGAAATCCAGATGGCAAAGATGACAGTTATCACCGAACGCTGCAAGGGATGCGGACTCTGTACGACAGCCTGTCCGAAGAAGATCGTTTCCCTCCAGAAGGAAAAGCGTAACAAGAAAGGCTATTTCTATGCAGTCTGTACAGACGAAGCGTCATGCATCAGCTGCGCAATGTGCGCAATGATGTGTCCTGACTGCGCAATTATCATCGAGAAATAATAAGCTTAATTTGAAAGGAGCTGTATGGCTTTGGAAAGAAATCTTATGAAGGGTAACGAGGCTCTCGCCGAGGCTGCGATCCGTGCAGGCTGCAAGTGCTTCTTCGGATATCCTATCACACCCCAGACAGAGCTTGCCGCATATATGGCAAAGAGAATGCATAAGGCAGGAGGCGTGTTCCTCCAGGCTGAGTCAGAGATCGCAGCGATCAATATGGTACTTGGAGCTGCATCAACAGGCGTACGTGCAATGACATCATCCTCCTCGCCCGGAATCTCACTCAAGGCAGAGGGAATCTCATACATAGCAGGATCAGATCTTCCGGCTGTAATCATCAATGTACAGAGAGGAGGCCCCGGACTCGGAGGAATCCAGCCCTCACAGGCTGACTACTGGCAGGCAACAAAGTCAGTAGGTCACGGTGACTTCAGACTTCTCGTATTTGCACCGGCATCCGTACAGGAAATGGTGGACATGGTATCAAAGGCTTTCGACAGTGCAGATAAGTACAGAATGCCTGCAATGATCCTCGCAGACGGACTTCTCGGACAGATGATGGAGCCTGTAAGCTTCCCCGAGATCAGCGCAAATGCGTACGATAAAAGCTCATGGGCAGCAGACGGCCACAAGAACAAGCGTGAGCATCACGTTATCAACTCACTCTACCTCCAGCCTGACCAGCTTGAGAAGTCAGTTAAGGAGCGCTATGAGAGATATAAGAAGATCGAGGAAGAGGAAACAGATGCAGAGCTTTACCTCACAGAGGACTGCGATATCCTTCTCTGCGCATACGGCGCAACAGCAAGAGTCGTAAAATCAGCAGTAAACTCCGCAAGAGAGCTTGGAATAAAGGCAGGACTCTTCCGTCCTAAGACACTCTGGCCGTTCCCAGTAAAGGAACTCAACGAGGCTTGCAAGACAGCATCAGTCATCCTCGACGTAGAGATGTCAATGGGACAGATGATCGACGACGTAAAGCTTGCGACCAACTGCTCAAAGCCTGTCGAATTCTTCGGAAGAACAGGCGGCGTGATTCCTACACCCGCAGAGGTGCTCGAGGAGATCAAGAAATTAGGAGGTGCTCAGTAATGGCAGTAGTTTTTGAAAGACCCAAGTCCCTGCTGGACGTAAATACACATTACTGTCCCGGATGCACTCACGGAATCGTTCACAGAATTCTCTGCGAGGTTCTCGATGAGATGGACATCGCCGGCGATGCAGTAGGCGTATGCCCCGTAGGCTGCTCAGTAATGGCATATGATTACTTCGGCTGCGATATGATCGAGGCTCCCCACGGAAGAGCACCGGCAGTTGCAACAGGTGTAAAAAGAACAAATCCCGACAAGTTCGTGTTCACATATCAGGGCGACGGCGACCTCGCTGCAATCGGAACCTGTGAGACAGTTCACAGCGCAACAAGAGGCGAGAATATCGTTGTTATCTTCATCAACAACACGATCTACGGAATGACAGGCGGACAGATGGCTCCGACAACACTTCCCGGACAGGTAACCCAGACAACACCGTTCGGACGTGATCCAAAGCTTGCAGGCTATCCCGTGCGTGTGTGCGAGATGCTCTCAACGCTCACCGGAACAGCATACGCTCACCGTGTAGCAGTAGACAGCGTGCCCCATATCCGTGAGGCAAAGAAGGCTATCCGCAAGGCTTTCGAGACACAGAAGGCTGGAAAGGGCTTCTCAATCGTAGAAGTACTCTCAACCTGTCCTACAAACTGGGGACTTACACCGGTTGAGGCTATCAAGCGACTTCAGGACGAGATGATCCCCTACTATCCGCTTGGAATCTATAAGGACACAACAGCAGATGAGGAGGTAAGCAAGTAATATGACTACTGAAATTCTTCTTGCAGGCTTCGGAGGACAGGGAGTCCTCTTCGCCGGAAAAATTCTCGCATACTGCGGACTGATGGATTCAAAGGAGCTTTCATGGCTTCCTTCCTACGGCCCGGAGATGAGAGGCGGTACAGCAAACTGCTCCGTATGTATCTCCGACCAGCCCATCGGCTCACCGCTTGTACTTGCACCAGATATCCTCATCGCAATGAACCAGCCCTCATTTGACAAGTTCGTTGATGCAGTAAAGCCCGGCGGAATGATCCTTGCCGACAGCACACTCATCGACACATCTGAGTGCAAAAGAGATGATATCAAGCTCTTCACGATCCCGTCCTCACAGCTTGCTGACGACAATCAGCTCAAGGGCGGCTCAAATATCATCCTCCTCGGAAAGCTTCTCAAGGAGTCCGGAATCTTTACACTCGACACAATGAAGAAGGCTATCGAAAAGGTAGTTCCGCCTGCAAAGGCTCAGCTCATCGCTAATAACTTCAAAGCAATCGAGCTTGGAATGAACAGCTGATCGCATTAATATATAACCTCCCAATTAAGAGGAGATATTCTTATAGGAGTTTTTACGTGTATTATTGAGGAAAACCCTTTTGAAAAAGGGTTCTTCCTCAAACTCCTTTCCTAAAACTTTCGTATTAAATTTCAGCCTGACAGGGCACACTGAGAAATAATAAAGATTTCTCATTCACTGAATTCAGTGTGCCCTGTCAGGCTGAAATTTGTATAAAAGTCTTTGGAAAGGGGTTCGGGGGAGAACCTTTCCTCAGAAAGGTTTCCCCCGATAAATACGTATAAAGTTCCAATAAGAATATCTCCCCTTAATCGGGAGGTTTGTTATTTTAATATATTCCGTTACCAATACGGGTTTCGATCATAGTTTTAGCCTGATTGATATTATTGATATAGCATCGGCAGGTGCCCTGATTAGTTTTGATAATAAGGCGAGTAGCGCGGTGCTTAACGCTTAAGATGTCATTATAAGGGATATCGAACTTTTTATTCCACATATAGACATACGATTCGCCGGAGATTCCGGTATCAGTAAGTGTAAGCTTGTTGCGAGCGATAGCGATGGTAGTGATGATAACAATAACAACGGCGAGAGCCATCATAACGCAAATGGCAGTAATGATATTCTCGTAATAATCCATTGATTTACGGTCGTAATAAAAACCTTGACTGCGCACTTCATTTTCAGCTACCTCGGTACCAAGAAAGTAGGTTATAAAAATGAATGCTATCAAAATACCGATGCTGACGAGCTGCATTGCGAAAGCGGCAGTATTATAACTGAATGAAGCGAAACCATGCTGGGAATTGTTAAGTGGAAACGGCTGATTCTGAGGAGAAGGTTTATTTTGCTGCGGTGCCCCGCAGGAATTGCAGAAACGAACCTCATCATTAAGCTGTTTTCCGCAGGAAGGACAAAATTTCATAAAATCATCTCCGATTGATTTTTGATAAAGATAGGGCAGAGTGTGCAGCAGAGCTTATCTATGGCCGCCGCCGCCGCCATGGGAACCGCCGCCGCTTCTTCCGCCACCGCCACCGCCGCTGCTGGACTGGATCTTAGTTCTTGTTGTGCGGGTACGGATGTATCTGTCCTCACGCTGGGAGAAAACGGTATCCTCGTGCTGGATATAAACAGAAGGATTGCAGCTGTTTTTGAACTTGTAGTGACTTTTTGTGATGAAGTAAACAAGCAGGAAAACGATAAAACCTATCGGAATAGCGAAAAGCAGACCCTTGAGCCATGCGCCAAGCGGTTTTGATGGAGAAACGACGACCTGACCGTTATCGTAGTAGATATACTTGTCAGTGTTCTCATCGTAGTAATAGTCAAACATACCCGGCTCAGCGTCGCCGTAGTCCTGAAGCACGCTGAGGATCTCCTCGATGCCTCTTTCGATATCGCTTGAATAGATCGTCTCGCCCGAAGCGGGAAGATAATCAAATATCTCCTCGAGCATATCATCGATAGAATCCTGATAAAGAACGATAGCCTTGCCGCTGGTAGATATGTAGTCATAGGCGCTGTACTGTTCGGAGAGATCCATATAGTATAAAACGCCGTCGGTATCCTCGCCGAAGAGGTATTCATATTCTTCATCAGCGAAAACCTCGGTCTGATACTCGCTCATAGCGTCATCGCTGAGGTAGATGGCGATATACATATCAAGCTCATCAGAAACCTCACGAACCTTTTGGTCGAGAGTCTCAAGCTCATCGGGATCGAAGAGACCCTTGTGGTCATAAACTCCGCAGTTTGAGGTATCGCCGTCGAATCCGGCAGCAGAATTATCCACTGCGGCAAAAGCTCCGATCGTACTGCATCCCATGACAAGAGCGCATGAAACGGCGGAGAATATAGATTTTAAGATATTCTTCATATTACAGCACCCCCATGATCAGGAATACGATAAGCGCAGTCAGCAGACCAGCGCCAAGGCTGGCGAGCAGGAGCTTGAACTTATCGAGCGGAGGCGTACCGGCGAGCTTTCCGGTCTGACCGTTGACAGCGAAGGAATAGATCTGACCGTTATACTTGTAAGTCATGAACCATACCGGAAGGAGCATATACTGCCAGTCGGTGTTCAGGATCTTGTAGTCCTCATAGCGAGGAACAACGGTGGTATAGCCGCTTATGCTCTGATTGATGACATTTCTTGCAGCATCAGCGGCACGGTTTTTGATCCTCGGGAAAACAGCAGCCTTGTCGACGTCATATTTATCAGCATAGAAGCCGCTGAGGTAGGACATCGAGAAGTCCTTAGCCTGGGAGTAGTCGAACGGTTCGATAGATTCCATAAGGAGGTCATCGATCTTGCTTTCGCCGTCGGCAGGGATACCCTCAGCAGAGATATCCGCCTTACGTATGATCTCGTACTCCTTGATCTCCGTATAGCGGTATCCGCCGGATGTCCAAGAGCGTCTCTTCTGAGCAGAAGCGGAATAATCCACCTTCATGCCGCAGTCAGCCACCCAGAACGGAACATAGAGTCCGGTGAGTTTTTCGAGCTGTTTATTAGACTTGAAGCCGCTTGGGACGAACCATCTTTTACCGCACCATTTTTTGAAGAGGTTGACAGCGTCATCACGGGTAAGTTTAAATCCGATGACTTTATTCGGAGTAAAATCTCCGGACATTTTACCTGAGAGGATAACCGGCTCATGGCAGTAGTAGCAGAAATCAGCAGTTCTGTTTTCGTCGCACATTATCTCAGCGCCGCAGCTTCCGCAGTGGTAGATATTGGTATGTTCAGAAAACTCCTTCTCGACCTCAGCTCTGCCGTCATCAGCAGGGATGCTGTTCTCCGCCTTAGCGCAGACAGCCTTTATCTCCTCCTCAGTAAAGGAGCTTAAGCAGTAATCGCAGCCGAAGTTCTGGTTCTCGGGTTTAAACTGAAGCTCGCCGCCGCAATTGGGGCATTTATACTGTACAGCTTCCAATTATATATCACTCCAATCGTAAATATCGATATATCATGTTAAGGCAATACCGCACAAGCTTTGTGCGGTATTGCCTTAAAGCGTGCGGCGGATGAGGTGTCTCGCTGCACGCTTTGCATCAGTAATTATTCGGGTCTTTTTGAACCGCAGTTTTCGCAGAACTTGCCCTTATTCACACTGCCGCATGAGCATTTCCAGTCAGCGGAAGGCTTTTTAGCGCCGCATCCCTGGCAGAAATTACCCTTATTGCCAGTCTGACCGCATGAGCAGTTCCAAGCGCCGGCAGGAGCCTGAGGAGCAGGCTTCTTTGAACCGCAGTTTTCGCAGAAATTGCCTGTGTTTCCGGACTTGCCGCAGGAACAGCTCCAGCCGCCAGCCTGAGAGTTAGCCTGCTGAGCCGCCTGAGCCTGAGCCTGAGCTGCCTGCTGAGCCTGCTGCTGCATCTGCATCTGCTGCATATTAGCAGCGGAAGCGCTCTGCATAAAGCCGCCTGCGCCCTGCATACCCATACCCATGCCCATGAAAGCCTGAGCAGCGCCAGCGCTGTTTGAGCCGGCAGCCTCAAGACCTCTAGCGATAGCGCCCTGCATATATCCCTCACGAACAGTAGGATCGCCGAGCATAGCGCCCTGGTTGCGCATATTGATAAGCTTCTGGCTTTCCTCGTCGTAGGAGATGGTAGCGAGAGCCACAGAGCAGATCTCCATACCACGCAGACCCTTCCACTGGTCATCGAGAGCGTCAGCGAGATATTTAGAGAGCGCCATAGTCTCAGCATTGAGGTGAGAGATTCTCTTTCCGTCGACGGACATCTGAGAGATAGAAGTCTGGAGTGCCTGAGTGAATTCCATAAGGTACTGATCGCCGCAGCTGTTGAGGTCTACCCTGCTTGCATTTCTGGGGCAAGCCTCCTGATAGAACTTAAGCGGATCGGTGATCTTAACGGAATAAGTACCATGGCAGCGGACATTAAGCTCAGCATTATAGAAATTATCGAAGTAGTTGAGAGCGTTTCTGGTACCGAAGCGGATACCCTTAAGCTCCTGAAGGTTGATGAAGTAGATCTCCTGCTTAGATGAGGGCTGACCGCCGAACTTAAAGCGGTTCCATGTATCCTTGAGAGTATCCTTGAACTCGCCGTTAAAGAGAGACGGAGCAGAGGAGAAGAAAACCTCATAATAGCCCGGCTCAGCGCAGTAGTCAGCGATTCTTCCGCCGTCTACAAGGATCATCATCTGGTTCTGACCGACAACGATCCTAGAGCCGTTTGAAACGTAATCAGCAGTACTTTTAGTATTGCTGCTTCTTTTGTTATTGACCTGAACGCCTCTTACCATAGCGGTAGTAGGCCCCATTTCGTCAGCCTCGATAAAATCGAGCCATGAATCTGCGAGAACGCCGCCGATAGCGCCGGCAGCAGCTTTAATTAAACCCATATTGATAACCTCCGTTAAATATGTTGTTGTTGTTTATTCGATAAAATAATGCAAAACCTGCCGGATAAACCGAGAGGATAATACATAATAATGATAACACATTCCAGACTATTTTGCAAGAGCAATTTACAATATAAAAAAATATCCTATAAATTTTTGTTCTCTTTGCCATGGACAGGACGTGGTATGCTTGACAAGTTTGGTGAAATAGATTATAATAAAAGTTATATAGCATTATAAAAAGAAAGGAAGATGAAAAATGGCAGACTACGGTTTTTCCAAAATTACTCCGGAGGTACAGCGCCTCGCTGATAAATCGCTTGAGGGCTACAGGATCGACCCGGAGCTTTATACCATATTTGATGTAAAGAGAGGACTCCGTGATATTAACGGCAGCGGAGTTGTAGCAGGACTGACTAATATCAGTACGATCAAGGTTATCGAAGACGACGACCACATCCTCAACCGTGGAGAAGGAAAGCTCTACTACAGAGGAATCGACGTAGAGGATATCGTAGCCGGCTTCGTCAAGGAGAAGCGCTATGGCTTTGAGGAGACGATATATCTTCTTCTTTTCGGCAATATGCCGTCATCCGAGGAGCTTGCGTCGTTCAGGAAGCTTCTCGCTGACTTCAGAACACTTCCATCCTCGTTCACAAGAGATATCATAATGAAATCGCCGAGCGACAACATGATGAACACCCTCGCAAAGAGCGTGCTTGCGCTTTATTCATACGATGACAACGCAAATGATATCTCCATCCCGAACGTCCTCCGCCAGAGCATCGAGCTTATCACACTCTTCCCGATGCTTGCGGTTTACGGATATCAGGCATACAACTACTCCAAAAACGGCGAAAGTCTCTTCATCCACAAGCCCCAGCCGGAGCTTTCTATAGCAGAGAACCTGCTCTATATGCTTCGTGCTGACAGCAAATATACCGAGCTTGAGGCACGCATCCTCGACCTTGCACTGGTGCTTCACGCAGAGCACGGCGGCGGAAATAACTCAACCTTCACAGTTCACGTAGTATCCTCCTCAGGAACTGATACATATTCAGCGATCGCCGCAGCACTCGGTTCACTCAAAGGGCCCAAGCACGGCGGAGCAAATATCAAGGTAGCACTCATGTTTGACGACATGAAGAAGCAGGTAAAGGACTGGAAGGACGAGGACGAGGTAAGAGCATATCTCGGCAAGCTCCTGCGAAAGGAAGCATTCGACAACGCCGGACTCATCTACGGAATGGGACACGCAGTATACTCCATCTCCGACCCGAGAGCAAAGGTGTTCAAGTCCTTCGTAGAGAAGCTCTCCGCAGAAAAGGGCAGAGAGGACGAGTTTGCACTCTATTCACTCGTGGAGAGACTCGCTCCCGAAGTTATCGCAGCAGAGCGCCGCATTTATAAGGGCGTATGCGCAAACGTAGATTTCTACAGCGGCTTTGTATACAGAATGCTCGGAATTCCGGATGAGCTGTTCACTCCGCTTTTCGCAACCTCAAGAATCGCCGGCTGGTCAGCCCACAGGATCGAGGAGCTTATCAACTCCAATAAGATCATCAGACCCGCCTACAAGGCAGTTTCTCCCATGAGAGCGTATACAGACATGGAGAACAGGATCGACTGAGCATAATCATCACAGTTTTGAATTAAAAATCCGAAAGGAATGATATAAAAATGAATACCACCCAGCTTATCAACTTCAACGGAACGACTTGCGTAAAGCTGTCAGCGGGCGGATATGAGGCACTCGTTGCATATGAGATCGGCTCGAACGTTATCCGTCTGCGTGACAACAACAACGGAATTGAGTTTTTCCGCTTCAAAGACAACACCTCTGCCGATACAATAAAGCAGTCAGCCGAGGTATGGGGACTTCCTACACTTTATCTGCCGAACCGCTTTGCGGACGGAGTGCTCAAGACGTCGGATGCAGTATATCAGCTTCCCGTGAATGAGAAAGCTCCCTACAACAACCACATTCACGGCTTTCTTCACAAGAGAGTCCACGAGGTGGTGGAGCATAACTCCGACAACAACTGCGCATGGGTAAAGACACGCTACGTCTACGATGCAAGAGACGAGTTCTTCCAGTATCTTCCTGTGAAGTTCATTGCAGAGTACACCTTCACACTCTCTCAGTACGGACTTGAGCAGACGATCAGCTTCACCAACTGTGATACAAAGATGCTGCCGATGTCGCTTGCTTCGCATACGACTATCAATTCTCCGTTCGTCGACGGCGGAAAAGAAGGCGATATCCGCCTTACCGTGCCGATCGGCAAGAAGTGCGAGCTTAACGAAAGATGCCTCCCGACAGAGCGCCTTAAGTCGCTCACTATGTACGATCTCGAGTACAAGACCGGAAACAAGTGCCCTGTGCTTCAGGATATCTCCAATGATATGTACTTTGGCGAATGCACCTACCTCGACCACGAGAAGTTCCACGGCGTTATCGCAGAGGATATCGAATCCGGCAAGAAGATCTGCTATGAGGTATCCGACGAGTACAAATTCTGGATCATCTGGAACGACAGAGGCTTCAACGGATATTTCTGCCCCGAGCCAATGACTGCAATGATCGACGCCCCCAACCTCTCACTTCCGGCAGACGTCACAGGCTACTGCGAGGTAAAGCCCGGTGATACATACACTACCAGCCAGCATTTCTTCACAAAACTCTAGGTTTATTTTAAAATCGCTGGATTAGGTGAAATTGCACAAAATACCACCCGAAAATAATACACTGCAATTTTTCGCTAATCTATTGTAATAAAACAGAAAATATGGTATAATGTTTGTAAATGCGGTGCTATCCGCTTTTATAAGCTCATATATGAATTAAAAGGAGTATGATTATGAAGTTCGGATTTTTTGACGACGCTAATAAGGAATATGTTATCAATTCCCCGAAAACCCCGTATCCGTGGATCAACTACCTCGGAACACAGGCTTTCTTTTCGCTGATATCAAACACAGCAGGAGGCTACAGCTTCTATAAGGATGCACGTCTCAGACGTATCACACGTTATCGCTACAACAACGTACCGATCGATATGGGCGGACGTTATTTCTATATCAACGATAACGGCACTGTATGGAATCCCGGCTGGTCACCTGTAAAGACAGAGCTTGACAGCTACGAGTGCCGTCACGGTATGGGCTATACAGTTATCACAGGTAAGAAGAATGACCTCAAGGCACAGGTTACTTTCTTCGTTCCTCAGAACTACAACGGTGAGGTTCAGCAGGTAGTGCTCACAAATGAGGGCACAGAGGCTAAGAGCTTCTCACTTTTCTCATTTGCAGAGTGGTGTCTCTGGGATGCACAGGACGACTGCACAAACTTCCAGAGAAACTTCTCAACAGGCCGTGTTGAGGTAGTAGACTCAACTATCTACCACAAGACAGAGTACAGAGACAGACGTGATCACTACGCATTCTATACAGTAAACGATGCTATCGACGGCTACGATACAGACCGTGATTCCTTTATCGGACTCTACAACGGATTCAACGATCCTCAGGCAGTAATGGCTGGCGAAGCTAACAATTCATTTGCAGACGGCTGGTCACCTATCGCTTCACACTTCAAGAAGATCACTCTCGCTCCCGGCGAGTCAAAGACTCTCATCTTTATCCTCGGTTACGTAGAGATGCCCGTTGACAAGAAGTTCGAGGCTGACGGCGTAACTATCAATAAGGAAAAGGCTCTTGCTATGATCGATCAGTACAATACTCCTGAAAAGGTAGCAGCTGGTCTTGCAGAGCTTAAGGCAACATGGGACGAGCTTCTCGGAATTCTCAATGTAAATACATCAGACGATAAGGTAAACCGTATGGTTAATATCTGGAACCAGTATCAGTGTATGGTTACATTCAACCTCTCACGTTCAGCTTCTTACTTCGAGAGCGGAATCGGAAGAGGAATGGGCTTCCGTGATTCTAACCAGGATATCCTCGGTTTCGTTCACCAGATTCCCGACAGAGCAAGAGAGCGTATCATCGATATCGCTTCAACACAGCTCGAGGACGGCGGATGCTATCACCAGTATCAGCCTCTTACAAAGAAGGGTAACTCCGATATCGGCGGCGACTTCTCAGACGATCCGCTGTGGATGATCCTCTCTGTTTCCGCATACATCAGAGAAACAGGCGACTGGTCACTCCTTGATGAGATGGTTCCCTATGACAACGATATGGCTAAGGCTAAGCCGATGCTCGACCACCTCAAGGTTTCCTTCTATAAGATCGTAAACAACCTCGGACCTCACGGACTCCCGCTTGCAATGAGAGCTGACTGGAACGACTGTATCAACCTCTCATGCTACTCTGATACTCCCGGCGAGAGCTTCCAGACATATACAAATCCCAAGTTTGCAGCTGAGGGCGGCTACTCCAAGATCGCTGAGTCAGTAATGGTTGCAACACTCTTCACATATGCAGGTCCTAACTATGTTGCTATTCTCAAGCACCTCGGCAAGGACGACGAGGCAGCTGCTGCACAGGCAGAGATCGATAAGATGAAGGACAACGTTATGAAGCATGCCTTCGACGGCGACTGGTTCCTCCGTGCTTATGACTCTACAGGCGCAAAGATGGGCTCCAAGGAGTGCGAGGAAGGTAAGATCTTCATCGAGCCTCAGGGCTTTGCTGTAATGTCCGAGATCGGTAAGGACGAGGGAGCTGACATCAAGACTCTCGAATCTATCGACAAGTACCTCAATACAAAGTATGGTCTTGTTCTTAATAACCCCGCATTCTCCAAGTACTACATCCAGTACGGTGAGATCTCTACATATCCCGGCGGTTACAAGGAGAACGCAGGTATCTTCACACACAACAACGCATGGATCATCTGCGCAGAGGCTTATGCCGGCAGAGGTGACAAGGCGTTCGAGTACTACAGCAAGATCGCTCCTGCATTCAACGAGGACATTTCTGACCTTCACAAGACAGAGCCTTATGTATACGGTCAGATGATCGCAGGTAAGGACGCAAGCAGATTTGGTGAAGGAAAGAACTCATGGCTTACAGGTACTGCTGCATGGAACATGGTTGCTATTTCTCAGTACATCCTCGGTATCGCTGCTGATTGGGATGGACTTAAGGTAGATCCTTCAATTCCGCACGAGTGGGACGGCTTCACAGCTACAAGAAAGTTCCGTGGCGCAACATACGAGATCACAGTTAAGAACCCTGACCACGTATGCAAGGGCGTAAAGAGCATGACAGTAGACGGTAACGCTGTTGAGGGTAACGTAATCCCTGCAATGGACGGCGGAGTTCATACTGTTGAGGTAATCATGGGCTAATCCCTGAATAAGATAAAAACTAAAGGACTGATTCTCCGGAATCAGTCCTTTTTGCAATTCGTAATACCTGAGTTCAGTGACGGGATTTTCACCGCCTACTGGGGAAAACCTTTCTGAGGAAAGGTTCTTCCCCAGACCCCTTTCCAAAGACTTTTATACAAATTTCAGCCTGACAGGGCACACTTAATTCAGTAAATGAGAATTTTTTTATTTCTCACAGTGTGCCCTGTCAGGCTGAAATTTAATACGAAAGTTTTAGGGAGGGAGTTTGAGGGTGACTCCCCACAGTGTGGGGAGATGTCACGCAGTGACAGAGGGGACTCGCTCCTGTTAGGAGGACCCTTTTTCAAAAGGGTCTCCCTCAATAGGTTGTGACGTCACGCCACTGAACTCAGTTATGTAAAAAGAGCTTAAAATGGCGGCAGAAGTTAGGAGATATTGTTGAAAATACCTCTTGAAAAAGAGGGGATCGGGTGATATAATTAAGAAAAATTTAAAATCAGAGGTGGATAATATGCCGACAGCAAAAACAACCAGCACGGTGAAGATCCGAAGGATGGTTCTTACTGGATTTTTCTCGGCGCTGATATTCGTATTCACAGCCTACCTTCACATACCGACCGGAGCGGGATATACTCACGCCGGAGACGGACTGATATACCTTGCGGCGAGTCTGCTGCCGATGCCGTATGCCGCAGCAGCCGGAGCTATCGGCGGAGCACTTTCTGACGGACTAACTGGTTTTGCAGTATGGATGCCGGCGACGCTCATCATAAAAGCCGTGACAGCGATGTTTTTCACCAGCAAAGGCGATAAGATCCTCGTGCGCAGAAATCTTATAGCAATAATCCCATCTCTCATTTTGTGCATAGCAGGCTACAGCCTCTATGAGGGCATTGTTATCACAGGAAGCCTCTCGGCAGGAGCGATAATAGCAGCTTTCACGCAGACTCCGTCATATTTAGTACAGGTCGGTGCAAGTGCAATACTCTATATCGCCGCAGGAGCAGCGCTTGACAAGATCGGATTCAAAAAGAGAATTTAGCCATCCTGTTATAAAATCGAATACAGCTTCAAGGCTGCCTCTGGAATTTTTTCAGAAGCAGCCTTTTGTATATGTGTTAATGCAGCATTGACTTCTGAGGAGCAGTGTGGTATACTTAATTTAAAATGCGTGAGCTTATACTATAAATAAAGGAACGATGAATGCTATGGGAATTTTTAACGTTGAGCTGAGAAGAGTCGTTGATGACAGCTATGAGATCGAAATAGGCTTTGGCTTAGAGGAAAAGCTTATGGCTGATATAAAAAATGGACTTGTCGGTGCAGTCAATAAATTTGCCGTTATCACTGACAGTAACGTTAAGGAGCTGTATGCCGACAGGATACTTGAAAAGCTGAGGGGCGAGGCTTATCGTGCTGACCTGTTTGTTTTCGAGGCTGGAGAGACAAGCAAAACAAGGCAGACCAAGGAACTTATAGAGGACGCAATGCTTGAGAAGGGCTACCGCAGAGACTGCTGTATCATAGCAGTAGGCGGAGGCGTTGTAACAGATCTTGCTGGTTTTGTTGCAGGTACCTACGGAAGAGGAGTTCCGTTCATCAACTATGCAACAACACTTCTTGCAGCAGCGGATGCCTCTGTCGGCGGAAAAACAGCCGTTGATACTCCGCTTGCAACGAATCTGATTGGATTATTCAATCAGCCCGAAAAGGTATATATCGACATTGCCGCATGGAAAAGTCTCCCTGAGAGACAGGTGCGCAGCGGAATGGCAGAAACGATCAAGCATGCCTGCATCGCAAGCGGTGAACTGTTTGATTATCTTGACGAACACATGGACGAGATAATGAGCATAGACAAGACTGCCTGTGAGCATATAGCGAACGAAAATTGCCGTATCAAGTACGAGGTCGTAATGAAGGATGAGCGAGAAAGCGGACTCAGGGAAATACTCAACCTCGGACATACAGTCGGACGAGCAATAGAAACAGTAAGCGGTTACCAGCTTCTACACGGTGAAGCCGTAGCGATCGGACTCACCGCAGAGGTAAAGCTTGCGTATAAGCTTGGATATGTTACTGCGGAGCAGCGAGACAGGGTGATCGAACTGCTTCAGAAGGCATCTCTCCCGACAGCTATCCCCGAATACATCGACAGAGAGGCTCTTGTGAAGAAGCTCTACACCGATAAAAAGGTCAGAAACGGTCAGCTCAGATTCGTTATCCAGAAGGGCATCGGAGATGTAGTGGAATTTGAGGATGGAGTATTTGCTGCAAAAATCGAGGAAAAGCTTGCAAGAGAGATAATTTTCGATATGTAAAATATAAAAAACAGACTGCCGCAGTAAAAATATGCGGCAGTCTGTTTTAAAGAGAGTATAATGTAGTTTACATAAAGATATTGAAGCATACGCTAACGCCCTCGGTATTGTCAATAGATACCTTGAACTTGTGCTTGTCGATGATAGTCTTAGCGATAGCGAGTCCGAGACCGTAACCGCCGGTAGTTCTGGCACGGGAGTCATCGATGCGGTAGAAACGCTCGAAGATCTTATCCTTTTCGGATTCATTGATACCCATACCGGTGTTGTAAACAGAAAGAACGGGCTTATCGTTCTGAGTTTTAAGCGAAACTCTAACCTTACCGCCCTCGTTTGAATACTTCAGAGCATTGTCGATAAAGATAGCAGCCATCTGCTTGATATGCTGTTCGCTGCCATTAATGACGATGTTGTCCTGAATGTCGATCTCGAGAGTTCGGTTCATCTCGAACGCCTGACACTCAAACGGGAGAGCAGTATTTTCTATCGCCTTGCTGAGGTTGAAATCAGTAAAAATCACCGCAGCAGTATTATTTTCCAGACGGGTCAGGTTGAGCAGATCATTAACAAGGATGTTCATTCTGTCGGTCTGCGAGCGGATGTATTCCAGCCACTTGTTATCGCCTATCTCGTCAGCGAGAACGTCGGTATTGGCAGAAATAATAGTGAGCGGAGTTTTAAGCTCATGGCTTGCATCGGAGATGAACTGTTTCTGCTTTTCAAAAGCAGTTTTAACAGGCTGGATGCTCTTTTTTGAGAGGAAGAATGTCAGCAGAGTGATAAAGAGGAAAGCGATGATACCGATGATTATCGTAGTATGCGTGAGCTGATCGAGCATATCGAAGGAAGCGCTTCTGTCGGTAAAGACCATGATAGTGCCGTTAGGCTTTGCGAGGGTGCAGTACTGAAGCTGATCGAGCATACCCTCTGAGCCGTTTTTTCCGAGAACGGAAGTAACGTAGCTCTGAGCGACATCGCTTGTGAGGTCGTCATTATTGAGCGAAGCGAGATAATTTCCGTTCTGGTCAGCCATAAGCACGAAGAACTCAATAGAGCCAAGCGATTTTGGAACAGGAGCCTCTTCCCATCTCTGGTTTTCGACAGCCGCAGGGGAAATATTGCTGAAAGGCACACCGATGCTTGCCGAGAGCGGGATCAACTGGTCGGTAACTGTGCTGAATGAAAGCGGAGCAGTCTCAGCTTCCGTCGTCACAGCAGGAGCAGTCGGCTCATCTGACTCATAGGGCAGAGCCTCATAATACTGCCGGAAATTAGGATCGATCGGCTCAGGGTACTGGTGATAATCGTTATCATGACGATCATCGTTGTTATCATTGTTGTAATTCTCATTGTAATGAGGGTCGTCATAAGGCGGATCCTCTCTTGGCGGACGAGTTGGAGGCTGCTCTTCAAAAGGCGGATAAGGCTCAGTAGGATGTTCCTGCGGCGGCTCCTCGAACGAGGTAGCAGGCTCCTGAGGGATGCCTGTCTGGATATTTGGAGCAGTAGGCTTTGCGGGCTGAGTTGTAGTCTGCCTTGGAGCAGAAGTCTGCGGAGCGGTCTGAGTAGTATCGCCCTGAGTATAGGGCACAGAAGTCTGCGGCGGAAGAGTTTCCACGGGATCAGTCGGGGAATATCCCTGAGACGAACCGGGAACATCGGTTGAAGGATCGGTCGGAGCATCAGTGCCGGATGTTGTACCATTATTTGGTTCTGTCGGCGGAGTGCCCTTAGGCGGCTGATCGGGGATATCCGGCGGAGGATTTCTCAGTTCAAAGTAAGTAAAAGTAGAAGTCTCCTCATCATATTCGATGCTTGAGGCGATCTGTTTCAGAACGACTTTGGATTCCTGCTGCATAACGACATCCATGATGACATTAATGGCAACGAGCATAGCAACGAAGAGTGCAAGGATCACAGAAGTAGTGAACGCAAAGAATTTAAGCTGAAGCTTTCGGAACATATAAGAGCTTTCACCTCCGGTTATTCAAGGAAATACCCGATACCACGGGCAGTTTTGATCTGGACGTCAGTGCCGATAGCGCTTAGTTTTTTTCTTAGGAAGGATATGTAGACCTCGATGTTATTGTACTCGACATCGCTTTCATAGCCCCATATTTTCTCGATAATGCGTTCCTTCGGGAGGATCTGCTTAGGGTTGGCGATGAGCAGCTCCATGATCTGGAACTCCTTAAGGCTGAGCTTAACATCGCTGCCGCCGAAGTTCATAGAGCAGGAGCCTTTATTGATGACGAGGGAATTGAACGAGAGGTTATTCTCGTCGACGAGATCGCCCTTTCGTCTTGTGAGGGCACGGATGCGTGCAAGAAGCTCGCCGGTAACGAACGGCTTGGTGAGGTAATCATCAGCGCCGCAGTCAAGACCGTTTATCTTATCCTCGACCTCACTTCTGGCGGTGAGGAGAAGAACAGGTGTGGAGAGTTTTTCGCTGCGGATATTGCGCAGGATCTCGATACCGTTCATACCGGGCAGCTGAATATCGAGAATAATGCAGTCATAAACGCCGCTCAGGGCGCAGTCAAGTCCATCGATACCGTCATAAACCGTATCAACAGCGTATTTATTTCTTTTCAGGATCTCGGTCAGAACATCAGCGAGCTGAACCTCATCCTCGACGACTAATAATCTCATATCCAAATCCTCCTCGGGGCTTTTTTATCTATAACAACATTATAACATAAAATCTTGAAATAAGCTTAAAAAAGGTCGAAGGCGGATGTAGAAAAAAGCGTGCAATATTTGTGCATATCCACAATTGGCACGATCTGAGGGCAAAAAAGTACGTTGAGGAAGCGAGATGGAGTAGTTAAAATAAAAAAATAATTATTTTTTTGAGGCTCCGAGCGAGATGGAAGAAAAATAAAATAAATAACAAAAGAAACCAATAGGAATCAGGCTGTACTGCCGAAGTGCGGATGAAGTTGTCAGGAAGAGCAGGGCGTTATTTGGAAAACACTGAAAACAACGCAAAACAGGGAAAAAACGATTATTTATCTAAAACAAACTAATTCACAAAGAGTTAATCTGACGCAATTTGTTCTGAAAATGTATTGGTTATAAATATATCTCTGTTAACATAAAGATAACGATTATTTTATAACAAAACAAAGCAACAAAGTGCTAAAAATAGGCAATATTGTCTGTTGATTCTGTCGGTTCTTTACGGTATAATACAATCGTTGGCTGAGAAAAATCGTGAAAATAACGATAGCCCGGCCTCAACATTTTTTTGATACATTTTTATGTGTCCTGCAAATCAAGGCAGATTGTAACCTGGTTCAGCCCTCGCCGATCTAAAACTCCGTCGGCATAGATGCACCAATCGTCTTTCTACTAAACTGAGCATACAGCTGCTGTCATGCATTAATGCCTATAATATGCCTGACTGCCTAAAGCAGCTTTAAACGCTTTAACCGATCCTGACGAATCTTTCTCAGGCTGAAATGTTACAATGCACAACGGAAATAGTGCTGCTGCCGCTGACGTACTGTGTATAGAGGGTGCACAGTCCGTATCGTGAATACCGGTCTTTATTGATTTTTTGAGAGGGGATCAATTAAGACCGGTATTTTTTTGCCATTTTCAGGGTGAAGGTTAAATAAAAAATATATACATAAAAAAGCCGTCACCCTCTTGCAATGCTTTGAGAAAGATGTTATAATCACATTAGCTGTATGTGCATAAATCTGCAAGCAGTATGCCCTTAGAAACTGGGGATTTGTTATGTCGGTCAGCGAGAAGATCTGATTACATTTTCTTATTGTAGTAGGCTCTGACAGATATAGTAACTATTGCCGAAAAAAGGAGTGCGGCAGCAAGAGTGATACATACGGTTACATTTATAAATCCTGCAACGATAACGGCAAGAGCGAGACACATTGTTGAAATAGTCACTGCTGTATTAGATGTTTCCTTGCCGATAGCAATATTACGTTCATCAGTTTCGGCTACATACATTTCCCTGAGCTTTTTCTCATTTTGGAGAGCTGCTGTCATACGGACAAGATTGAAGATAATAACCACCATTAAACCACTGAAAAATCCAGTTATCAATCCGTTTGCGAAATCGCTTGCTCCGTCAAAAAGAAGATTGCTGCCTATGAAGATAAGTATGCTGCTGCTTGCAAAGAGTGAACAGATCTTCACCTTTTTTTCGAGTTTTTTTCTGAATTCTTTCATAAATTTTCGTCCTCCTCAAAAATAAATACATCCTCGATAGTCATGCCGAAAAACTGAGCCGCTTTGTGGGCAAGCACAAGCGAAGCCTTATATTTTCCGCTTTCAAGGGAAATAATGGTCTGGCGTGTGACACCGAGTGCGTCTGCAAGCTCCTGCTGAGAGATTTTTCGCTCTTTGCGAAGCTCCTGAATTTTTGTCTGCAAGTTATCGCCTCCTAAAATTGTCTAGTGCACTTTACATTTTGAGTATAGCACACTTTACATTTGCTGTCAAGCGTGCTATACATATATTTTTATTTTAACCAATTGAGGGGCGTTGTACTGATTACTGAAGCCACAAAAATTTGCATTCTTATATTTGCCGATTGCTAAATTAAGGTAAAATCTTTGAAAATTCTGCAAAACATCACAAACCCTCTTGCAATGCTTTGAGAAAGATGTTATAATCACATTAGCTGTATGTGCATAAATCTGCACAAAGTTACAACACCGGATCATTATAGGCAGTCCGGTGTAAAATTTAACCGTTAAAAAGGAGAATTAAAAATGAAATACGGATATTTCGACCTTGAAAACAAGGAGTATGTTATCACAAATCCCGATACCCCCGCTCCATGGGCAAACTACCTCGGCGATCCCGAGTACGGCGCTATGATCTCAAATAACGCTGCTGGCTACAGCTTCGTAAAATCAGGCGCAAACGGACGTATCTCACGTTTCCGCTTCAATTCTGATATGGCTCTTCCCGGAAGATATATCTACATCAGAGATAACGACGCTAACGACTACTGGTCAGCTTCATGGCAGCCCGTTGGCAAGCCGCTCGATACATATAAGAGCGAGTGCCGCCATGGTACTGCTTATACAGTGATCTCCGCTGAGTACGCTGACATCAAGTCTGAGACTACATATTACGTTCCCTACGGCAAGACATACGAGGTATGGCGTGCCAAGGTTACAAACAACAGTGACAAGGACAGAAACCTCTCCCTCTTTGGTTTCGTTGAGTTCACTAATGACAATAACTATGAGCAGGATCAGGTAAATCTCCAGTACACACTCTTCATCACACGTACAAGCTTCGAGGAGAACAAGATCCTTCAGCATATCAACGAGAACAGCGGCAAGGATGAGACAGGCTCTAACCACAGAGAGCGTTTCTTCGGTATGGTAGGCGCTCCGATCTCTGCATATAACGGAAGCCTCTCCAGCTTCATCGGCCCTTACAGAACATATTCCAACCCCATCGCTGTTGAGCGTGGAAAGTGCGATAACGTAATGAACTTCAACAGCAATGCCTGCGGAGCGCTCCAGTCCGATATCGTACTCAAGCCCGGCGAGACTGCTGAGCTTATCTACATTCTCGGTCAGAAGGACAACGCTCAGGCTTCTGCTATCCTCAACGAGTACAAGGAGGCAGGAAAGGTCGACGCTGAGATCGCTCAGCTCAAGAACTACTGGCATAACCAGCTCTCCAATTTCCAGGTTGAAACTCCCTCAGAGGAATTCAACAACATGATCAACGTATGGAACGCTTACCAGTGCTTCATCACCTTCATCTGGTCAAGAGCTGCTTCATTCGTATACTGCGGACTCAGAAATGGCTACGGCTACCGTGATACAGTTCAGGATATTCAGGGTATCATCCACCTTGATCCTGAAATGGCTGCTGAGAAGATCCGCTTCATGCTCTCTGCTCAGGTAAGCAACGGCGGAGGACTTCCGCTCGTTAAGTTCAGCCACAACGCAGGTCATGAGACTTGTCCCGACGAGAACGACGAGAACAGCGTTTACGCTAAGGAAACAGGTCACCCCTCATACCGTGCGGACGACGCACTCTGGCTCTTCCCGACGATCGTTAAGTATATCGGCGAAAGCGGAAACAAGGGCTTCCTTGATGAGGTAATCACATACGCTGAGGAAGGCGGCGGAGAGGCTACTGTTTATGAGCATCTCAAGAACGCTATCCGCTTCTCAATGGAGCGTCTCGGCGGCCACGATATGCCCGCAGGTCTCCACGCTGACTGGAACGACTGCCTCCGTCTCGGAGCTAAGGGCGAGTCTACATTCGTAGCATTCCAGCTCTACTACGCTATGAGCGTTATCAGAGATATGGCACAGTCCAAGAACGATACAGACTACATCGCATACATCGACGAGGTACAGGCTAAGCTTGCTGAAACCCTCGAGAAGTGCTGGGATGAGGACAGATTTATCCGTGGTATCCGTGAGGACGGCGTAGTCGTAGGCGCAAAGAAGGATCCCGAGGCTAATATGTGGCTCAATCCTCAGTCATGGAGCGTAATCTCTAAGTTTGCATCCGCTGAACAGGCTGAAAAGGCTATGAACAGCGTTCACGATATCCTCAATACTCCTTACGGTGCAAAGCTCCTCGAGCCGCCTTACAAGGAGAATTACTTCAACGGTGCGCTCATGCACATCTTCAATGCTGATACAAAGGAAAACGGCGGTATCTTCTCACAGTCACAGGGCTGGCTCATCCTCGCTGAGGCTCTCCTCGGCAACGGAAACCGTGCATTCGAGTACTTCATGGAAAGCTCACCTGCTGCAATGAACGACAAGGCTGAGATCCGTGTCCTCGAGCCGTACGTTCACGGTCAGTTCACTGAGTCCAAGGCTTCACCCTATGAGGGACGTTCACACGTTCACTGGCTCACAGGTACAGCTTCAACAGTAATGGTAGGCTGCGTAGAGGGTATCTGCGGAATGCGTCCCGACGCCGACGGACTTACTGTATCACCTTCAATTCCTTCTGAGTGGGACGGCTTTAAGATCACCAAGAACTTCAGAGGAAAGAAGCTCGTTATCAATGTCGATAACTCAGCTCACGCAGAAAGCGGCGTAAAGGAGCTTATCCTCAACGGCGAGAAGCTTGAGGGCTGCTATATCCCGGCAGACAAGCTTGCCGAAACTAACGACATCAAGGTTGTTTTAGGCCAATCCCGGATTAACCATTCGTAAAACACAGTATGCGGCGGATTAAGATCCGCCGTGTGCGGATGCCTAGAGGTTTGTATGGACATAAAACAAAAGCTTATCAGAATGAAGCTCGTTTCGAGAATATTATGGCTTCCGGCAGCAGTGATTTCAATTATAATGCTGATAGATTCGTTCACTGGCTTTTGCTGGAAAAATATCGAACTCCTGAGCTGGATCGCTCTGGGATGCGAGATAATTGCCGCCGCAGGAATCGCCACAGCTGTGTGGACGATCGTGACGGCAAGAAAAAATAATGCATCCGTCCCAACAAACGGATTGATAACTGACGCCATTATGCGCCAGGTTCTATTCTTTGCAGCCTGTACTCTCGACTGGCTTCTGTATATCAGATGAGATCAAAACAGACAACCACCCAGTGGCTGTCTGTTTTTATTTTTCTTAAATAGGAATTCACAGTTTATACAATATCACCAAAAAGAGGGGGCATATTATGTCATATTGCAAAAACTTTGTAAAAGCACGTGACATTTGAAAGAGACTGTGATATAATAGGATTATACAGAGATTTTTGTCTCAATAAGAGTTTTTTAAAGAGAGGGATTTCAATGGACAACAATTATTCAAGACCAAACAGAAAAAGAAAAAGACCAAGCAAAAAAGTGGCTCAGCGCAGAAGAATGATCGCTCTTGCAGTCATTGTGGGTATCCTGATCATCGGACTGATCCTTATAATCAGTGCGTGCTCTTCATGCTCTTCTGACGATAATTCGGGAAAAACTCCGGCGCCCGTTGTAACTACTCAGGTGACAACAACTATGCCTGTTATTACAACACCTGTGGTGACTACAACTGCACCTCCGGTAACTGGTGACCCGAACGATCCGAATACGATCACTTCCATTGAGCTTGATAAATATGAGGTATTTGTCGAAGTCGGCGAGTCCGATATGCCGTGGGTAACAATGTTCCCTGAGGCTTCACCTGAAAAGGGCGAGCTTTGGACAAGTTCAAATGAAGCTGTAGCTACAGTTGACCATATCGGAAATATCACAGGCGTGAGCGCCGGCGAATGCTATGTAACAGTAACCTCAAAGAATAACCCGGTAGTATATGCTGAGGTAAAGGTCGTTGTTACAGATCCTAACGCAGTCGGCACACCTACAAATACAACTACAGATCTTTCAGGCGGTCTCCAGCAGACAGCCTCTGCTACAGGAACTACAACAGCAGCATCTCCCGCATTAAGCGGGGATGCTGCTGTTGAGGTTATAGATGGAATAACCTACGTGGATGGAATCCTCATCGCAAACAAGAGCTACGGACTTCCCTCATCATACAACCCCGGCGGACTGCTTCCCGAAGCATCATCAGCCTTTGACAAACTCTCTCAGGCAGCCGCAGCGGAAGGACTTAATATCTACAATTCCTCCGGCTTCCGCTCATACGAGTATCAGAGCCAGATCTACAGCAACTATTCAAATATCTACGGCTCCGCTACAGCGGATACATTCTCGGCACGTCCCGGACATTCCGAGCATCAGACAGGACTTGCGATCGACGTAAACAGTATCGACGACTCCTTTGCAGGAACTCCCGAGGCGATCTGGCTTGAGAATCATGCTCATGAGTACGGCTTTATTATCCGCTATCCTAAGGGAAAGCAGGACATTACCGGCTATAAATACGAACCATGGCACATCCGCTATCTTGGCATAGATACCGCAACAAAGGTCTATAACAGCGGACTTACCCTTGAGGAATACCTCGGAATCGATTCAGTATATGCGAACTGATCGGGGAGGCTTTGAATGAAATTGAGAAGGATCTTGCCGGCAGCCCTTGCGGCACTGCTTGCGATGAGCGGCTGCGTAAGCAAGGAGCAGAAAAAGGAAAATGCTCAGAATCTTATGACGGCAGAGGTAAATGCCGTGCGTTATATCGAGGAAAAGTACGGCTTCAAGGCAGAGGTGATACGCTCTGAGGTAGACAGATATGCCGGACTTTTCGGGCCGGAATTCAATGGCTATGTTTATGTCAGTATGAAGCACAGCGGGAGGAATTTCACCGTTTACATCGACGGAAGAGAGAATACTACCGATGGCATCGACGACTACCAGTCGAGGGAGATTGTCTCTGATCTGGAGGACGCCATCGAGTCAGCGGCTGATTGCAGGATCAAGGATATCTTTATAAGCAACCATAATTTCTCCGATGGTAATACTGATGAGTGGGAAAATCTGCTGATGTATGAAACATACTATGACGGCAGTAATTTCGACGAGCTTGCCGAGGAGGAATGTTTTGACTGCGTAGTCCGGCTGGAGGACGATACAGAGCTTTCGGCTCTGAGCGAAGGCGCAATGGAGGATATTTTCTGCGGAAACAACGGCACGATCTTTACCGGAAATGGCAGGGATGACGGACAGTTCAGCGAGCTTGGCTCACTTCTCACTGATATTGCTTACAATCAGTTCGGGTATAAATATGCAATGTACCTCAGCGAGACTGTAAGCCTGACCGAGGATGATGGATATTGTCGTTTTGCGCCCGATGTAAGCCAGTGCGGCGAGATGTACTATATGAGCGAAGGTGCACCGGTAATGGTATCAGAAACTCACGCCGACTCGGCATCAGAATGGGACGGTCATGGCTCAGTCGGAGGAGAGATATGCTCCGGAGCGTATGCAATATCCCGAACAGACGACAGCGTGTGGGTGTACTTCGACCGCAGAAATCTCCCTGAGGACGGCGAAAGCAGCCTGATAGCATATTCGTGGCTCCCGGATTTGGGTGAGCGCAGCTACTTCTGCGGGCCGCAGACTGATACCGTCGGCGGCTACCTCGTCAGAGAACTTGAACCCGACAGCGACGGATTTTATTGCGTTGTGATTAGTAATTAATGACGCACGGACGAAGGAATATTTGCGTAATGCGACAGCTTTTGCTGAAGCAGAATGATCTGATAATCAAAAAAAGGGACTGCCCATCGGAGCAGTCCCTTTTCACATAGAATTAAAGATCCAGTAAACAAGCCCATATACGACCGAAGCGGAGCATCCATAAAGAATGACCGGGCCAGCGATAGTGAATATCTTAGCGCCGACGCCGAGGATAAATCCCTCAGATTTCGCCTCGATAGCCGAAGAGCTGATGCCGTTTGAGAAGCCTGTAATAGGCACAAGAGTACCAGCGCCAGCGTGCTTGGCGAGTTTTTCGTACCATCCCAGACCAGTCAGCACAGCGCTGATGCCGACGAGAATGACAGAAGTCCACGTACCGGCAGCGGTTTCATCCAGACCGAGCTTTTCAAAAAACTGCCGGAGGATCTCTCCGATAACGCATATCGCACCACCGACGGCAAAAGCCACAGGAATATTTACCTTGGAATTCGAACCAGGCGAAGCCTTTTTGCTCATTTCGCCATAGACCTCAGGTGTAATATTCATGAAGTCACCTCCCTGAGGTTATGGTAACACATTCCGGCCGAAATATCCGCAGGGCAAAAAAATTGGCAGAGCCAAAAGCTCTGCCGTAGGGAAATGAAGTCAAAAAATAAATATGTGTAGAACAAAAGAAAGGAGACAACAAAACGAGTGTTAATAACATAAATAGTATTTAACACTATAGATATTATAATGGATTTTTCGATTTTAGTCAAGAGAAAATCACAATTTTTTCTGAAAAAACGCTAATTCCGGCGAATTGTACAATAAATGCTGCATAAATTATGCCATGTTATACAAATAACAGCATAAAAACCCCCTGTATTCAGCCGTAGCATTATCTGACAAAAAGTGCAGCAGCGTTGACTTTGGGAGGAAAAGGTGGTATAATGAAAAAAACTGAAAGGATGAGAATTATGCTGGAAAAAGAGAAATTGCTGTCAAAAACGCCTGATTACTATGCTAAAAAGGCAGAAGAGCTGTTTGGTGAGGGCTATAACTGTGCGCAGTCGGTTTACATGGTGTTTGCGCAGGAAAAAGGCATTCCGGCTGAAATGGCAGCCCGCATCTCGTCCTCCTTCGGAGGCGGAATGGGAAGGCTTCGAGAGGTATGCGGAGCAGTGAGCGGAATGTTCATGGCGGCTGGACTATACTTCGGTTACAGCGACCCGAAAGGTCATGCTGAAAAAACCGAGCATTACAAGCGCATCCAGCAGCTTGCCGCATCATTCCGTGAGCAGAACGGAAGCATAATCTGCCGTGAGCTTCTTGGCTTGGATCAGAAGGGAGCAAGCGACCCTGTGCCGGAGAAGCGGACGGCTGAATATTACAAAAAGCGTCCCTGCAAGGAGCTTGTGGGCATCGCAGCGAGGATCTTCGCCGAGTATGCACTGTCAAATACATAAAAAAAGCCGTCTCCGGAAATTACACCGGAGGCGGCTTCAGTATTTTCAGACATATTCCCTGTCGAAGGTGATAACGGTATAGTATTGCACCTCTCTGCCGGAGAGGGAGGAGTCGATCATATCCTTGATCTCGTCATTGCCGAGCTTCAGGCTGTACGGAACAACAAGGTCAAAGATCAGGTTGACATGAGTCTCACCGGTCACTATCCTGAAGTCGTGAACACTCATACCGGAGCTGATCTTGCTGATAATATCCTCGATAAGACAGCGGCAGAACTTGACCTGCTCATTATCGACCTCGATAGGATCCATGTGGATGGTCATAAGGATCTTCATTTCGCTGTGGATCTGCCGCTCTATGCGGTCGATGAGGTCGTGTACAGAAACGACATCCTCAGTGCTTTTCACCTCGGCATGACAGCTTCCGATCATATTTCCCGGGCCGTAGTCATGGATGATCATATCATGCACTCCGACGATACGGCTGTCGCTGCAAATGATACTGCGGAGCTTATCGGTGATCTCAGGCGGTGCAGGCTTTCCGAGAAGCTCATCGACCGTATCACGGATTATCTCAAGTCCCGCACGCAGGATGAATATCGAAACGATAACGCCCGTGATACCGTCTATCGGCAGGTCAGTAAACAGCGAGCATACCAGAGCGATCGCCGCAGCCGCAGTAGCAATAACATCATTCCTGCTGTCCTTGGCGGAGGCAAGCATCATAGGCGAGTTGATTTTTTCCCCGAGGAAGGTATTGAAAACTGACATCCACAGCTTCACGCCGATCGAAGCGATAAGTGATATAAGCGCAGCAGCGCTGAAGGCTACCTCTTCAGGTGAATATATCTTCCCGACGGAGCTTTTCAGCAGTTCAAATCCCATAAACAGGATGAGAGCAGAGATAACGAGAGAAACGAGATATTCCATTCTGCCGTGACCGAAGGGATGATCCTTATCGGCAGGCTTAGACGCCATCTTGCAGCCGAGAAGCGTAACCACGCAGCCTGCGCCGTCAGAAAGGTTATTGAAAGCGTCAGAAATAACAGCGATAGAATTTGAGAGCGTACCCACGATATACTTCAGTGCAAACAGCAGAAAGTTGCAGAGAATACCGGTAATACTGCTGAGCGTGCCGTAAGCCGCTCGAGTGCGTGGGCTGGAAATATTTTCAGGCTCTTTAATAAAGAGCCTGATGAGAAGCTTTGTCATAAAATCTCCTTTCGCAGAGGATCAATCCTCTGCGGGGCTGTCGTCAGTATTGTTTTCGGGGATAATTTTTGACACACGGCACACCTCGATACGGTGATGCTCGACCTCTAGGATATCGACGTTAAGCCCGCCGCATTCGATATGCACCTGAGAGCCGTCCTTAGGTATCTCTCCGAGCATAGCGATAAGATAGCCGCCGAAGGTTTCATACTTATCAGCCGGAAGGATAGTCTCAAGCTCCTCAGCAACATCAGTAAGCGGAGTGATTCCCGGGATCTGCCAGAGATTATCTCCGAGCTGTTCAAACTTAGCAGAGGGCATATCCTCCTCATCGTCAGCGAACTCGCCGACGAGCTGTTCAACTAGATCGGTCACCGTAATGATACCGCTCATTCCGCCGTATTCGTCGACCACAACAGCAAAGTGATCAGCGTCATTGCGTTTCATCTGGGCAAAAAGTCTGTCAGCCTTCATATTCTCGTGAACGAAGTAAGGCTCACGGACGATAGAGTTCATGATATTTTCCTTTGATCTGTCCTCGAGGCGGAAGAAGTCCTTAGCCTTGAGGATACCGATGATGTTATCAACGCTTTCGCCGCAGATAGGGAATACCGAGTGACGAGTGCGGTGGATAGTTTCCTCCCAGACCTCAGGGCTGTCCTCATCCCAGAGTACGGAAACATCAGTACGATGAGTGCAGACCTGTTCAGCGGTAAGATCGTCAAAAGCAAAGACATTCTTGATGATCCTGTTTTCGTTTTCGTCGATAGTACCCTTTTCAGCACCAGCGTCGGACATTATCAGGATCTCCTCTTCGGTGACTGTATCCTCCTCGCTGTCGGGATCGACTCCGAGGAGTCTGAGGATGCCGTTAGTAGAGCCGTTGAGCAGCCATACCAGCGGAGCGAATATCTTAGATATATAATAGATAAGCCCTGACATCCCAAGTGCCGTTTTCTCAGGATTTTTCATGGCAAGACGTTTCGGAACAAGCTCACCGAATACGAGAGTGAAGTAAGAAAGAATGAGAGTGATTATGATAACAGAAACGGAATGAAGCACATCCGCAGAGACTGGAATACCGGTCTTTGAGAGGAGTGCAACGAGATATCCGGCAAAGTTTCCGGCAGCAAAAGCTGAACCGATGAAGCCGGCGAGAGTGATAGCGACCTGGATCGTAGCAAGAAAGCGTGACGGATCGTCAGTGAGCTTTTTCAGGCGTATAGCACGCTTGTCGCCGCTTGCGGCAAGCTTATCAAGCCGTGCATCGTTAATGGAAATAACAGCGATCTCCGCACAGGCAAAAACAGCGTTGAGAGCAATAAGAACAATTTGCAGAACAATCTGCCCGATCATAATAAATTAAACCTCCGATAATTCGGGATGATCACCATCCCGTGATGATAATAAAGTAGTTAGGAAAATACCGCACAAAAAACGCCTAATGGCTTTGTACATGGCTTATGTGCGGCGGGACTTAAAATGTGTACAAGCACAAACAGACACAGCCTAACACAAATAATAAAAGTGCAGACCGTGCCTGGAATAGATATATGTAAAGAACTTGCTATCGTAGTTATCAGAGCTGCTGCCGTCAGGGGCACCGTCCATTTTAGCTTTCACCTCCATACAAAAAGATATTTTATATATTATACTCCAATCTTCCCCATTTGTCAAGCGGCGGCACAAAGGATATCCGGGTTGATATTATCCGCTCAACAACTTTCGGGAGTAAAACTTTGACAGATTTCCGATGATCCGACGTGAATTTTGTTGACTTTGCGAAAACGATGTGCTAAAATATAGTCAGGGGACGGCACCCATAACAAAAAACAGAGCAAAAATGCAGTAACAGGGGAGGACACCCATGACAAAAAACATAAAAGTTGCTGATACAAATGGTAATATTATAGGATATACCTACCCTAAAAGAGCTAGGGGATTGGTGAAAAACGGTCGGGCAGTAATTGCCGGCGACTGTGAAATTCGCCTGACTGACTATTGTCCGGCTGAAAATGATTTTTCGGAGGATAATAAAATTATGGATAAAAAGTTATATTTCAACGCAAGAGAGTGGTATCCGATACCGAACTGCCCTGATCAGAAGGCTGATCGAACATTTATCAACGATTTCGACGGAGGTCTTGTCGAGATATATATGCTCGGCGACTGGCAGTGGCACTGGAGCGAGATCAGCTCAAATCCGCTGACGCTGGAGAAAAACACACGGTATACCTTCACATTTTGGCTAAACGGAGGCGAGAATGACTGCAATAACGAGGTCTGCGAACTGAGGATACTTTTCAACGACGACGCAATGGAGCCTGTTGACAGGGAAACTGAGTTTGTGTACAAGCTGAACAGGAACTTCATAAAGCCTGTGAAGCGATACAAGGGCTGGGAGCTTTATGAGGTCCCGTTCACAACGCAGGAGAATATTTATACCAGACTGAAATTTGTATCAATGAGGGCGTATATGTCGGTGATGCCGGCGCTTGACAAGGAGGCTTACGCTGAGCTTCAGGACGAGCCTGATGAGTTCGACGGAATACGTCCGCAGCGGCATAATATTATCTTCGCAGACGGCTGGCCGGCAGGATATTCAAACTGGTACTCAACTCAGTCGCTCAGAAGGGCGCAGAATCCAGAGAACCGTTCCGGAAGCTGTGAGTCTGACGCTGACAGAAGCTGGGAAGCTCCCATTGAAGGCTCGAATATCGACCTCTCCGGAGCTGTCGTGTCGGAAAAAACTCTGAAGAGAATCCTCGCACGCATCGGATCAGGCAGCAATGTCGATTTATCCGGAGCAGTTATCGGGGAAGATGACGAGGACTAGAAAATTTCATAATACAAAAAAGGGACTGCTCATGCAGTCCCTTTTTATATTCAATCAACAGATTATTCAGCCTTAGTAAGCTCCATAGTCTCGCCAGAGGACTCAGTGATAGTGAGCTTATCGCCATCGATAACGTAATCGCAGATAGCTTCCTCTTCGTTTTCGAACTCAAAGAAGTTAGCGCTTGTCTCGATGAATTCGAGCTTCTTACCGTCAGCCTTATACTCGCTGAAGTCCATGATGATCTCGAGGGACTCGCCGTCGATAGCCATCTGGATAGAATCAGCCTCGATACCGCCCTCATAGAGAGCGCTGAGCTCATCGTAAAGGCTTCCGCTTACGAGGTTATACTCGCCGTCGAGAGAGTCAGCATTAGCCTCGCCAGTTCTCTTGAGAGTAAACATCTCAGTCTCCTCGCCGCCGGTCATATCAGCACCGATAACAACAGCGAGAGTAGTACCATCGTACTCAGCAGGGCATCCAACGCCGCTGATCACGAGGTTCTTATCAGCATCAAAGTACATAAGCTCAGAGTAGTCAACAGAAACTGCGATAGTGTTATCCTCAGAGAAGAGCATATTTCCGCCGATCTCTTCGCAGTACCAAGCGCCGAGAAGGTTCTGGTCGATAGTAGAATTCTCAGCCTTCTTGTCGCCGCCGTCCTTGCTGTCGCTGCAACCGAACATAGAGCAGGAAACAGCTGCAAGTGTAAGTGAAAGAGCAAGTAACTTTTTCATATAAAAATCCTCCAAAATAAAATTTAATAGGTTTATTGAATGCGTAGTTAATAAGCTGATTATAGCATAACGCCGTTCAATTTACAAGCATTTTCGCCGTGAAGTAATATTTTTCATGGAATTAGCTATTTAGACAAACTGTTAACGGGCGGATTTTATCGATTATTGATATAGGAATTAACAAATTGGTTACAGTTCCGGAGCGGATCAATCGGCACGGGTAAACTCGACGCTCTGACCTGTTTCCTTGACAGTAAGCACGAGAGTATCGCCATTGATCTTGTAGGTGCAGCTTACATTTTCCTCGGAGGAAAATTCAAAAAGGCTTCTTTCGACATTAGAGAGGACGACCTCAGTGCTGCCGGCGGAGTAATTGCAAACCTTCATAGCGAACTCAATTTTTTCGCCGTCGATAAACATCTGCATGGTATTCTCGTCGGTTGCAGTTGTATAGACAGCGATCATATCATCATAAAGAGTGCCGCTTGTTACTCTGTAGTGACCGTTAATGGAGTCGGGATCAGCAGAATCCATTCTCTCGAGAGAAAAGAAGTTATCGCCTGTATCCTCATAAGTATCGACTGAAAGAGTAGTACCGTCGTACTCAGCCGGAAAGCTGGCGTCGTTGATGATAAGATTATTCTCGGCGTCGAAATACATAAAATCGGAATAGTCAACGGAATAAAACATAGTTTTATCATCCTCGCTGAAGATGAAGCTGCCGGCGAGCTGATCGCTGTACCATTTTCCGGCGATACCGTCAGATTTTTCGTCTCCGCATCCGCAGACCGTACACATAACCGCCGCAAGCGAGAGCGTAAGCGCGAGTAATTTTTTCATGATAAACCTCCGTGTTCGAAAATATACACTTATTATATCACAGAGGAAAGGGGATTTCAATAGAAAAAGGCGAAAAGCGGTATAATAAAGGCAGAGGAGTTGTGATGTTTGAACAGAAAAAGGGACAAAAAATGTGAGAAATTCTTCTTTTACGTTCTTGACATAATGATTTTTGCGTGTTAAAATACTATTTAATAAGAGGGAGTAGCTTCACTGCACGAGAAAATGCAGTGTGTCCGTTTCGTCAATACACGCAGCCCGTGATGGCTGTCGGACGGACAGAGGCATAGCTTTTAGCAAGACTTTTATTGCGGATTTTGTGCTGCAATAAGGGTCTTTTTTGTTGCCCGGCATATCCTGTATCACGGTACCGTTTACCGCAGAAAAACGGAATTGGTTCTTCAGCCGCATAAGGCTCTTGGAACCGGAATGGAGAAAGCATGAATTATTTTAATCAGGACTCCGCAGAGGTCCTTGAGTCGCTGGGAACATCCAGAGAAAACGGACTCACCTCTGCTCAGGTCGAGGAAAGCCGTGCGAAGAACGGCGAAAATGTCATAGCTGAGGAAAAACAGAAGAGTATTCTCACAGTATTCCTCGAGCAGTTCGCCGATCTCATGGTAATAATCCTCATCATCGCAGCGATCATCTCAATGGTCACAGGCAACGCTGAAAGCTCAATAGTAATCCTCGTGGTTATCACTATGAACGCCATCCTCGGAACAGCTCAGCACGTCAAGGCTCAGAAATCACTTGCAAGCCTGAAGGCAATGAGTGCTCCGAATGCGAGAGTGATCCGTAACGGCGAGCAGGTAGAGATCCCTGCATCTGAGGTCGTAGTAGGAGATATCCTCCTCATCGAGGCAGGAAACGTAGCCGCTGCCGACGGACGTATCCTCGAGGCAGCCTCACTTCAGGTAAATGAAAGCGCCCTCACCGGCGAGTCTGTCAACGTTATCAAATCCACCGAAAAGATCGACGCTCAGGAGCTTGCGCTCGGCGACAGAGTCAATATGATCTATTCCGGTTCAAATATTGCAAACGGACGAGGCGTGGTTGCCGTAACAGGCGTAGGTATGAATACCGAGATCGGAAAGATCGCTTCGCTCATGCAGAACGCAAAGAAGAAGAAAACTCCGCTTCAGGCAAGCCTCGACCAGTTCAGCAAGATCCTCTCGATCGTTATTATTGCTATCTGCGTAGTCGTATTCCTCATGACAAAATTCATCAACGGCGAGACTACCGACAGTGCGCTTATGTTTGCAATTGCCCTTGCCGTAGCAGCTATCCCCGAGGCACTCAGCTCCATCATCACGATTTCACTTGCCATCGGAACTCAGAAAATGTCTAAGCAGAAGGCGATAATCAAGGATCTAAAGGCAGTCGAAGGACTTGGCTGTGTATCCATAATCTGCTCCGATAAGACAGGTACGCTCACTCAGAATAAGATGACTGTACGTGATACAACATCCCCGTGCAGCCGTGCAGCAAAGGAGCTTCGCCTTGCAATGGCGCTCTGCAATGACGCTGCAAAGTCTGAGGATATGTGGCTTGGAGATCCCACCGAGACAGCGCTCTCTGCATATCTCGGCGAGGAGGAATATGCCCGCATCCGCAGAGAAAATCCTCGTGTGGATGAGATACCCTTTGACAGTGACAGAAAGCTCATGACAACAGTTCACCAGTTCGGCGCAGCACGCACAGCCTATACAAAGGGCGCAATGGACGTGCTTCTTCCGAGAATGAGATATGTCCTCGACGAAAACGAAGTACGCCCTATCACCGAGGCTGACCTTGCCGAGATCAGAAAGGCAAACTTCAGCTACTCTGAAAACGGAATGAGAGTACTTGCATTCGCAAAGAAGCTCCTCACAACAGACGCTCCTCTCACACTCGAGGATGAGTGCGACTATATCTACATCGGACTTACAGCCATGACCGATCCTCCGAGAGAGGAGAGCAAGGCGGCTGTAGCCGACTGTATCTCAGCCGGAATCAAGCCCATCATGATCACCGGCGACCATAAGCTCACTGCGGTTGCCATCGCAAAGGAGATTGGAATCTATAAGGAAGGCGACAAGTGTCTCGACGGAAACGAGCTTGATGCCATCACCGACGAGGAGCTTTCCGCTCAGCTCGAGCAGATCTCCGTATACGCACGAGTTTCACCTGTCCATAAGATCAGGATCGTTGACCTCTGGCAGAAGAAGGGCAAGGTCGTAGCAATGACCGGCGACGGCGTAAATGATGCTCCGGCTCTCAAGAAGGCTGATATCGGCGTAGCAATGGGAATCACTGGTACAGAGGTTTCAAAGGACGCAGCTTCAATGATCCTCGCCGACGATAACTTCGCAACTATCGTCAAGGCAGTAGCAAACGGCAGATGCATCTACAGCAATATCAAGAATGCAATAAAGTTCCTGCTTGCAGGAAATACAGCAGCGATCATCGTGGTTCTTCTCACGACCTTCTTCAACCTTCCGCTGCCGTTCTCACCGGTACATCTTCTCTTCATCAACCTCCTCACAGACTCACTTCCGGCGCTTGCACTCTGTATGGAGCCGATGCAGCCCGGCGTTATGAAGGAGAAACCCCGTCCGGCAAACGAATCCATCCTCAACAAGGATACATCCGTATACATTCTCTTCCACAGCGTCATTATTGCAGCCTGCGTAATGATTGCATTTATGATCGGAAACGAGATCTCGCCTGCAATGGCAAGCACAATGGCATTTGCAACACTCTGTCTCGCACGTCTCTTTGAAGGCTTCGACAGCAGAGGAAGCTATTCACTTGCAAAGCTCGGCTTTACAACAAATATGTTCTCCATCGGAGCATTCCTTGCCGGAGCAGCATTCCTCGCCTGCACACTTCTCATCACTCCCATCCACGGCTTTATGGACATCAGCAGCGAACTCACCATGACCAATATCCTCCAGATCGTTGGCCTCGCAGTTATCCCGCTCGTCCTTACCCAGATCCTCCGAATGATCAGAGAAGCCGTTACTAAGAAAGCGTAGAGAGTAATACAGCTTACTGGGAAAAACCTTTCTGAAGAAAGGTTCTTTCCCAGACCCTTTTCCAAAGACTTTTAACCAAAAATCCCAGATAGGGGCATGCCCCTATCTGGGATTTTTCATTGAAAGTTTTAGGGTGGGTGTTTGTGGGAGGACCGTTTTTAAAAAGGGTCTCCCTCAATAAACTGCATAACACCCTACGCTTACTTAACAGTAACGATAATTTTAGAAGAATCCGAATCTCTGAGGGCGATGACGGTACCTCGTATCAGGAAGGCGGCGATACCGCCGGAGAGACTTTTCCGGAGGCATACGACCTCAGTACCGCAGATAAGACCGAGGTCAGAGAGTCTGCTGCGCATCATACCGTCGCACAGGAGCTTATTTATCCGGCATCGCTGATTTTCGCAGAGGGAATCAAGTGTGCATAATCTGTTCATGATGTAAAAATAGACCTCCATACCCTATTATATGCACACAGGATCAGAGTGTTCCCTGATTGAAGAAGCCGTCGTAGTAGACAGAAAGCGAGGTAAAAATACCGCTGTTGTTACCGGAGATCTCGATTTTTCCGATGCGCTTGGAGGAGATATTCCCGAAGCTTACCAGATCGCAGAGATCCTCGCCGTTATAGCCGCAGTAGCGGCAGAAATAGCGTCGGCAGCCTCTTTTTGAATAATTACTTCTGTACTCAAGTGCCTGCTGAGGGTCATAGAGGAACTGCATATCAAGCTCAAAGACCCTATGGCGCTCGATCATGCAGGTTCTCACGTCAGAGTCACTGAGGGTAAATTCACCGTATTCGCCGTTGATGTCAGACATATCGAAATGGCTTATCATGTTGACATAATCATAGCCCATTCCCGATTCGATGATAGATGAATTATCATACACAAACGCTTTCGGATTCTGTTCAGCCGAAGTTCTCACGCAGTTAGTACCTCTTATGTAGGGATATATCCCGTTGAGCTTGAAAGCAAGGTTTGCAATACCGTCCCACATCGTGGAGCTGTCCTTTACATAGATATAGCCGCTCTGATCGGGATTATCCTCATGAGTGACATACGGAAGCTGATAGTAGCTGTCCATGAGGTCATTGATGGTGATATCAGAAACAAGCCCGGGAGTTATCTGATTCTGACAGAGAAGCGAAGTAAATCCTCTCGAGGAGAGTGTGACGAGTTTCATACCATCTGAATCAGAAATATCGAGCTTATCGACAAGTCCGTGATGTACAAGATGCTCGCCGACATAGAGGAAAATTTCCGTGATAGTTTCATAATCAGCCTGAACACCGTGAAGTCTTGCCCTGAGGGTAGTATAAGGAGTGTAGGCATCCTTGACGAATGAAAATGAGATAAGCTCCGGTTCTTCGAGTGAGAGACCGGAGAGGTGCTTTAATCTTATCTGAGCGTCCATAGTCACACCTCGCTTGCCACAGGCTGGACAGTGATGAGCGTGATGGAAACATCGATATAGTCCTCTCCGCTGTCGGTAACACTGAATGACTGGATGAGACATCCGGAGAAGGAGATATCTCTGTAAGCGAAGCTGAATGTGATGTCGGATTTCATCATAGCGTTAACATACAGCACCGAACGCATCGGAACATCCTTGTCATAGATCCTGCCCTCAAGAGTTATCCTGAGGGCTTTTTTGTTTGTATTCGAGAAGAAAGTATCTCCGCTGACGGTAGTTTTCTCGGAATAGGCACGGGAGCTTTCAGCGTGGAATTTCTCGCAGTAGAGGAGCATTGTGCCGATTCTTACCGGATATGGAGCTTTTGAGGAAATAATATCAGAATAGTTATCGCTCATTCTGACCTCCTTACGAAGCTTGTGATACCTGAGACAGAAAATTTTGCCTTGAGGATGAGCCTGCCGATGTTTGAATCAGTTTTCATGGCGGCGCTTTTGAGGCTGAAGCTGAGGCTGCCGGGATTTTCAGCAAGCGGAACGATGTGAGTATCGAAGTAGCTGTAAAGCTCCGCCATAGTACAGCTCAGCGGCGCAATAAGCGTGATCCCGACCTCAGCCTTAAAGGGGAGAAAGATCCTGAATTCCGCATGAATGGGCGAACTGCTCTCGAAGCTGTCAATTCCGGCAACAGTAAAGATCCCGCTGCCCTTTGAAGGGATGGGGATATTATCATAAACGCTGTAGACAGTATCGATACCGTTAGCATTGAGCAGTGATACTGTCTCGCTGAGGATAGTGTTAAGCATTTTCAGCCGCCACCTCCTCCTGAGAGCCGAAGCTCATGAAAACGAAGCTTTTCGGCTTGATAAGATCACTGCAAATGCTGATGTAATCTGAAAGCAGCTTCTCGGCATATTTGACAGTGCCAGCACAGCCTGAGTCTGCCGAGAGGAGCTTTCCGGCGTAGGTTGATTCCGAGTGATTCTGAGCCGCAATGAGCTGCTGACAGCGGAGATTAGCTGCCGCCGCAGTAAGGAAATCGAGTCTTGAGTCTGAGCTGTCAGCACCGCTGAGAAGCATTTTTTCGGTCTCAGAAACGGAAAGCTCAATAAGGGGCAGATATTTATCAATATCCGCCTCGCCGGAAAAGAGCTGGAAGAGAGTTTTAACCGATTCTATATTCATGACAAACCTCCTTACTGATGCGGAACTGATCGCCGTCAGCGTCAGTTTTATTCTGCTGAGGGATAAGCTGAACGTTTACACCGAGCTTTCCGGGAAAAGCCTTTTTCTCGAAACTTTTTCTGGTGCGGATGAGCTGATCCATGTTCATTTCCTCAGCAAGAGCCGCCGCTGCTTCATAGGCAGGTCTGCCGCCGGCGAAGAATGCAAATCTGCGGATATCTCTGCGAAGCTCCTGAGCGGCAGCCTCGGCGTCGCCGGAAACAGGGGCGGAGACTACATTTTCGCAGTCGGAAAATTTTTTAGTAACGCCAGCGTTCACCTGAGCAGGAATTGCAACAAAGCTCCATTCATATGCATCAGTGATGCCGCTGAGTATCGTATAGCAGAGCTTACCAGCGTAGGTTTTGCCCTTTATATGAGCGCAGGAGCTTTTTGCCCTGTCGCATCCGCAGACGGAGCAAATTCTCTGGGAAGCGGTGCATGAGATACTTACTTCCTTTTTGATGCCGCCGTCGATCTCAGCGATAAGAGAGCGGTTTTCATCGGTTCTGACCATATAGACAGAAGCTTTGAGGAATTTATAGATCTCTCCGGTTTTAGTTTTGCGGGAAGGGTCTGAGATTATCTCAGTATCGAAGATGCGGGCGTTCTGATTAGCGGAACGAGCGTTATGGTCAAAGATACCGGTTTTGCCGACAAAGAGCATCTGGAGCTGAGCGAGAGCGTCATCTGAGAAGCATTCGCCGTCACGGTCGATATCGTTATCGCAGAGGATAACGCTGAAGGAATAGATTTCATTTTCGCCGAGTTCACGGCGGGTAAAGCGATTAATTTTTTCGAGCTGTTCTTTAGTCATAGTTACCTCCGTAGTAATGTCAGAAGTGATTTGGGGACGCTCTCTCTTGCAGAGCGTCCCCTCTTTCAAAACAGTCCACCGGACTGTTTTGAAATTCACCCCTTGCAGAGCGCCTTTCAGGGCAGGAGAGTTTCGCTCTCTGCGGAGAGCGACTCAGGGATGCTGTCCCTGAGAACCCTGCCAGCCTTTTGAAAAAGGCTGGACCGAAAACTTTTGCCCTGTTTGCGCCTTGGATTATTCTTTAAGCTGTAATGGTGAGCACCTTAACAGCGTCGGGAGTGATCTTTCTGAAGCCGCAGTTGATGGAAACAGTGATCTGGTCGAGCTGTCTGTCGATGAGCTTGTCAGTCTCCATCACAAGATCAGAGCTTGTAATGAATTCAAGCGCAAAGTCCTTGTCGATACCGATGATCTTGCCGTCATCAGCCGCAGAGGTCTTGATAAGCTCTGCACCGAACGGAAGCACGATCTTTCCAGTCTCATCGGCAGAAATATCCGAAAGCTCCTCCATAGCAACGATCTTGGATGCGATCTCAGGGGATACGATGAGTGCATTCATGTTGAAGCAGTCAAACTCGCCGTAGAGATTAGCAAGATCAGCATAAGTAAGTGCCGCAGAAGTAACTCCCTCGGCATTATCAGCAAGAACCTCAACAGCCTTTTTAGTAACGGATGCAGCAAGCTTCACGCCGATGCTTCTGAGCATAACGCTGAACACATCAAGTCTCTGCTGGCGGATAGCCTCATAGGAAGCGCTGATAAGTCTGCCGTACTTAGCAAGAACAGTAGCTGTGTCGCTCTCTCTGACAGTCGCCGACGGGAGAGCTGCCGCCTCGGCAGAGGTTGTATACTCAGCAGTATCGTCAAGTACACATCCGAGATACTGTCCGCAGCCGCAGATAGTTTTTGCAGCGCAGACAGAAGTGAGGATAGTCTCATCAAAGCCCTTCTTGATGCATCTTGCAACGAACTCCGGGAAGAGGACTGCTGATTCAGTAGATGTGAAGAACTTCTCCACACGGTCGCATTCAGAACCGGCAACCTTGATATTGAATCGCTTGAGCTGACGCTCATAAGCGTCAAGATTTTCGAGTGAAGTTCCGCAGTAATTAGCAGACGGGTCAAGCTCCTCGAGAGCTGAAGTGAAGTTCTTTCCGCTGAGATTATAGAGACCCTTTTCAAGCTTGATATCGTTATACATAAATAAATACCTCCAGAAAAATTAATTATTATTAAGTGATTCAAGGCGAAGCTCAATTTCCCTCGCCTGAGCGTTTTTAAGACGAGCCTCCGCAAGAGCAGATTCGTCCTGAAGATTGATGTTATCCCATTCGACACGGCAGACGGCGTCCGAACCGATCGAGCAGAGATAAGAATTGGCAATGCCGCTGATCACAGGAGTGAGGATGCGGCGGTAATATTCCAGCTCAGAGGTGAGAATATCGGACTGCTGAGAGGACATTCTCTCAGTCGAGGACCAGTTCAGTCCGAGCAGGAACGGTGGGATAGAAAGCTTAGCTACAAGCTGCTCGAGGAGCTGACGGACAGGGACATTAGTATCAAAGAGCTGATTATCAGCGCCGATGACCTTGATATCCACATCACCGACAGCGATAAAATCCTTGACCTGACCGTACTTGGCGGAGTTCATTCCGTCAGCCCATTCTGAAGCGATCTGCATAGCACGCTCACGGGAATAAGCAAGCTCACCGCTGTCCTGAGAGGGCTTATAAGTAACGGCATAGCGGACATTTCCGGCACGGTCAAAGTTCTGACCGATACACTGATAGATGCGCAGGAGAATGCCGCTGATAGAAGGGAGTCCTCTGAGCAGGGAGTGACCGCCGGTAAGCTCGGAATAGAAAATTCTCTCAGGATGAGCAATACTCTCAGTTTTACCGTCCTCACAGCGGAGGAGATATTTTCTGTCGAGCATACTCGATCCGGGAGTTACCCTGACGAGTGAAACATCGCCGTTATAGAGTCCGGCAACACAGCCTCTTTCGGAGTCAACAACAATCTCGCCGACAGCAGAACCATATGTAAGAAGGCTGTCGAGGTAGTTGTCGATAAAGGTGCTTATGGATACTCCGGTAAGACCTACCGGAACGTTTTTGAGGAAGAAGTCAAGCTCCTCCTGAAGGCTCTCGTCCGAGCAGATCACATTGAATCCGCCGGTGAGCCTGACGATTTTCATAAGAGCGGCATCGATGACCGGAACGGCAAAGCGGAGCCTGTCATAAAGCTCCTTTTCAAACGGCTCCATAGCCTGCGGAAGCGAAAAGCTTCCGTCGGAGCATCGCTGTGCAGCATAAAGCTCCGGAGCATTTGCAGGAGCGCTGATGCGCTTCTTGTTTCTGAATAGCTTCATTTTTCCTCCTTACAGATGTAATAGATGAACGGTGCAGGTGAATGAATATCAGCGTGAAACTGAAAGAGCGAAGAAATCATCCCCGCCCTTTTCGGTGAGAATATCCGACACGAAGTATCGCATATCGTCCATAGCGTGGTCATTTTCCTTGATAGGAAAATCGCCGGCAGATTTTTCGTTCCAGCGATAAAGCGAAAACTCCCGGATAATATCCCGGCAGGATTCATGGAAAAGGAGCTTGTTCTGCTTGAGAGCGGCGCTGACACGTCTTATGCCGGTGATGACATCATTGTCAGCCTTGACGACCCTGAAGCGCTTGTGGCGGCGGATGCATTCGATGAAGCTTGCCGCCGAGGGATCAACGATGACCTTCTCGACGGAAAGAGTACCGGCAAGCTCCTCAAGAGCCTGATAATGCTCCTCATCAGTACGGGAGATACCCTCAGTTTTGGAAGCATAGTAGTACTCTCTGACACGTCTCCAGATGCCGTCCTCGCCGAGACCCCAGAGTCCGAACGAAGCCGGATTGACCGTGCCATAGTCGCAGGAGATCACATATCTCGTGCATCCGGCATCACCGGAGTAGACGTGTTTATCCCTGCTGAACATCGGATAGACAACCCCCTCAGAAGCAGTCCATTTTCCGAGCACGAACCTGTCATAGAAAGCGCCGGAATAGAGCCTTCTGTAGCGGTTTTTCAGCTTTTCGGAGAGCGAGGGGTTATCATCCATCGTGAAGTGGAGATAAAGCGCACGCTTTTCGTCAGCCTTCTTGATCCACTCGGTATAGAACCAGTGAGAAGGGTTATCGGGGTTGCAGTTGAACCACATTTTCGAGCCGCATACAGAGCATCTTGCAAGAGCCTGCTCAACGAAGGAGCGGGGCATGAGAGCGACCTCATCGAGGAAAACTCCCGAGAGCGTGATACCCTGAATCAGCGAAGCAGAGCCTTCGTCCTTGCCGCCGAATAGGTAGAACCTGTTGGTTTTGCCGAGGAGCGTGATATCGACATAGTTCCTGCTCAGCTTTTCGCTGCACACGAAGCCGATCTCTCTCAGCGTAGCAAGAAGCGGAGTAACGACATTTCTTCTGAGGGAAGTGACAGTCTTTCCGCACATAGCGAACGTACCGCCGCTGAAAGAGCTAGATGCCCAGAAGACAAATCCAAGCGACATAGAAAGCGTCTTGCCGCTTCTGACAGCGCCGTCGCAGATAATAGCGTCATAGCCGGAATAATCCGGTCGGCTCCACCAGTTGAGAGTGAGCTTCTGCTTTGGAGAGAAGGAACTAATTTTCAAGGCATCCGACCTCCTCAGGAGGCTTAGTCAGGGCTTCGATAAGACTTGCAGCATTTCCCCTGTCAGAACAGGTATTCTCGAACTCGAACAGCTTTTCGAGCGCCTTCTGTCTGTCAAAGAGCTTTACCTCAACTCCGCCGCCCTTCACACGTTTGATTTCCGAAACATTGAACAGATCGAGTCCGGAGATAACATCCGAAGGCGGGAGCTCGTCGGCGAAGACGAGGTATACAGCATCATTACAGCTTCCGAACGCAAGCCGTTTCAGTCCCGCAGCAACATTGCCGCTGTCTGAAAGAACATCCCTGAGTCTTGAGATGAGCCTCTTGCACTCAGCCGACTCGAGACAGGCAACTCCGTCGAGCAGAGCGTTTTCCCTGTCGAAGCCAGCCCTCACCGCTGCCTCAGCAACATTACCGAGCAGCACATAATTACAGCAGAACGATTTCCTTTTCTGTTTAAGCTCTGAACTTGAATTGGGCATAAATAAAAAATCCTCTCCTTTCTGTCTTTGCGAAAAGCACCGTTCATAATAGGGCTGGAAAAGGGGTCGATTCAATGGAAAACCGTTGAATAAGGAAAAAATAATTTTAAGGTTTGTATATCTGCACAGATTCAACAATACTGGTTTGTACAAATACGACAAAAAACCCTTCCGCTGGAGCCTGTGCTCCTGACGGAAGGGAAGTTGATTTATATTCTGATATTTATATAGTATTACTTATCGAGCTTGGACTTAAGCTTTCTGAGAGAGTATCCCTCGTTTACTTTAAGCACGCCTCTGTCGATAGCGAGAGCATAATCCGGAACGTCACGGGTAACAGTAGTTCCGGCAGCAGTATAAACTGCCTTGCCGAGCTTGACCGGAGCGACAAGGTTAGTATTGCAGCCGATGAAGCAGTTATCACCGATAACGCAGCGGCTCTTAGTTATTCCGTCGTAGTTTACAGTAACAGTACCGCAGCCGAAGTTTACCTTTCTGCCGACATCGCTGTCTCCGACATAGGTAAGATGAGCAACAGCAGTCTGCTCACCGATAGTGGAGTTCTTGATCTCAACGAAGTCACCGATCTTAACGCCGCTCTTGATATGGCTGCCCGGACGGATGTGAACCCACGGGCCTATTTTAACACCGGCGTCGATCTTTGAATCATAAGCCTGAACAGTATTGAGCTTGACCTCATCGCCGAGAGTACAGCCCTCGATGATTGAATTTGGCCCGATAACGCAGCCCTTACCGATAACGGTGTTTTTTCTGAGGATAGTACCAGCGAGGATCTCAGTTCCCACACCGATCTCAACACTTCTCTCGATAGTAATGCCGTCAAGGCAAGTGAACTCAACGCCGTTTTCGAGGTGTTTATTTATAACAGCCATGCGTGCATAGGTGTTCAGCTCGAGGAGATCCTTACGATCGTTAGCGCCCTTGATGATATCGGGATTCTCCGACTTATAAGCTCCGGCATTCTTACCCTCAGTGATAGCGATAGCGATAGTATCGGTGAGATAATACTCCTTCTGAGCGTTATTGCACTCAAGCTTGCCGAGGAGCTGGATAAGGTCAGCAGTTCTGAACCAGTAAGCACCGGAATTCACCTCACGGATTTTTCTCTGCTCAGCGGAAGCATCCTTCTGTTCAACGATGCCGCTGATACCGGAAGGAGTGCGGATAATTCTGCCATAACCGGAAGGGTCGTCCAGCTCAGCAGTGATGACAGTTACAGCGTTATTCTGCTGCTTGTGGATCACGAGAGCCTCAGAAATAGCGGCAGGGTCGATAAAAGGCGCATCGCCGCAAAGAACAAGCGTATGGCCTTCAGTATCCTTTTCGAGGAAGGGAACAGCCTGCATAACAGCGTGGCCAGTACCGAGACGTTCAGCCTGAAGCACAGTCTGATATCTTCCGCCGAGGTACTCGTCGATCATCTCACCCATAAATCCCTTGACGATGCAGATATCCGAGAGACCGGACTGCTCACAGGCAGAGATAACCCATTCGAGCATAGGCTCGCCGAGAACCTTAAAGAGGGGCTTAGGCATATCAGCCTTCATTCTCTTGCCCTGTCCTCCGGCGAGGATAATAACTTTATTCATAATTATTGCCTCCGTAAAAATAAATCAAAAAATATATCGATAAAAGCCAGCAGGCTCTACTTTACATTATTACAAACTTTAACAATAAATGCAATAGTTTTCGCCGGATTTTTTAATCCGGGGCATATTTTTGTGTAAAGTGCTACAAAATGGTGACGGAATTTTTTTCAGAATTTATATGGTAATTTGAATGAAAATATGTTATAATGTATGTAAGTCCGGAAATCTGTGGGTAAGATCTGCGGAATTTCCGGAGAGTAATTAACTGGAGGTATACACCAATGAGCACAAAATGGGTTTATTTGTTTTCAGAGGGCGACGCTTCAATGAGAGAGCTTCTCGGCGGTAAGGGCGCTAACCTCGCTGAAATGACAAAACTCGGTCTCCCTGTTCCTCAGGGTTTCACAATCACAACAGAGGCTTGTACTCAGTACTATGAGGACGGCAGAAAGATCAACGATGAGATTCAGGCTCAGATTAACGAGTACATCGTAAAGATGGAAGAAATCACAGGCAAGAAGTTCGGCGATGCTGAGAATCCGCTTCTCGTATCTGTACGTTCAGGCGCTCGTGCTTCCATGCCCGGTATGATGGATACTATCCTCAACCTCGGTCTTAACGAGACAGTAGTTGAAGTAATGGCAAAGAAGTCCGGCAACGCAAGATGGGCTTGGGACTGCTACAGAAGATTTATTCAGATGTATTCTGATGTTGTTATGGAAGTTGGTAAGAAGTACTTTGAAGAGCTTATCGACGCAATGAAGGAGAAGAAGGGCGTAACACAGGACGTTGACCTCGATGCTGACGACCTCAAGGAGCTCGCTTCACAGTTCAAGGCAGAGTATAAGAACAAGATCGGCAAGGACTTCCCGACTGATCCTAAGGAGCAGCTCATGGGAGCAGTTCAGGCTGTATTCCGTTCATGGGACAACCCCAGAGCAAACGTATACAGACGTGACAACGATATTCCTTATTCATGGGGAACAGCTGTTAACGTACAGATGATGGCATTCGGTAACATGGGTGACGACTGCGGTACAGGTGTTGCATTTACAAGAGACCCTGCTACAGGCGAGAAGAAGCTCATGGGCGAGTTCCTTACAAACGCACAGGGCGAGGACGTAGTAGCTGGTGTAAGAACACCTATGCCTATCGCTCAGATGGCAGAGAAGTTCCCTGCAGCTTTCGCACAGTTCCAGGACGTATGCGCTAAGCTCGAGAACCACTACAGAGACATGCAGGACATGGAGTTCACAGTTGAGAACGAAAAGCTCTACATGCTCCAGACAAGAAACGGTAAGAGAACTGCACAGGCTGCTCTTAAGATCGCTTGCGACCTCGTAGACGAGGGAATGAGAACAGAGCAGGAAGCTGTAGCAATGATCGACCCCAGAAACCTCGATACACTTCTCCACCCGCAGTTCGATGCTGCTGCACTTAAGGCTGCAACACCTATGGGCAAGGGACTCGGTGCTTCACCTGGTGCTGCTTGTGGTAAGGTTGTATTCACAGCTGACGATGCAGAGGCTTGGAACAACAGAGGCGAGAAGGTAGTTCTCGTACGTCTCGAGACATCACCTGAGGATATCACAGGTATGAAGGCTTCACAGGGTATCCTTACAGTTCGTGGCGGTATGACATCACACGCTGCTGTAGTAGCTCGTGGAATGGGTACATGCTGCGTATCAGGCTGCGGCGATATCAAGATGGACGAGGCTAACAAGAAGTTTGAGCTCGGCGGAAAGACATTCGTTGAGGGTGACTACATCTCAATCGACGGTTCTACAGGTAACATCTACGACGGAATCATTCCTACAGTAGACGCACAGATCGCTGGCGAGTTCGGCAGAATCATGGGCTGGGCTGACAAGTTCAGAACACTCAAGGTAAGAACAAACGCAGATACACCTGCTGACGCTAAGAAGGCTAGAGAGCTTGGCGCTGAGGGTATCGGTCTCTGCCGTACAGAGCACATGTTCTTCGAGGCTGACAGAATCGCAGCATTCAGAGAGATGATCTGCTCCGATACAGTAGAGGAGAGAGAGGCAGCTCTCGCTAAGATCGAGCCTATGCAGCAGGCTGACTTCGAGGCACTTTATGAGGCACTCGAGGGCGCACCGGTTTGCATCAGATTCCTCGATCCTCCGCTTCACGAATTCGTTCCTACAACTGAGGCTGACATCGCACTTCTCGCTGAGACACAGGGCAAGAGCGTTGAGGATATCAAGGCTATTATCACAGGTCTCCACGAGTTCAACCCGATGATGGGTCACAGAGGATGCCGTCTTGCAGTAACATATCCTGAGATCGCTGCAATGCAGACAAAGGCTGTTATCAAGGCTGCAATCAACACAAAGAAGGCTCATCCTGACTGGACTGTTAAGCCTGAGATCATGATCCCGCTCGTAGGCGAGGTTAAGGAGCTTAAGTACGTTAAGAAGGTAGTAGTAGAGACAGCTGACGCTGTAATCGCTGCTGCAGGCGTAGAGCTTGAGTACGAAGTTGGTACAATGATCGAGATCCCGAGAGCTTGTCTCACAGCTGACGAGGTTGCTGCAAATGCTGACTTCTTCTGCTTCGGTACAAACGATCTTACACAGATGACATACGGCTTCTCAAGAGACGACGCTGGTAAGTTCCTCGATGCTTACTACGACGCTAAGATCTTCGAGAACGATCCGTTCGCTAAGCTTGACCAGACAGGTGTTGGTAAGCTCATGGATATGGCTATCACACTTGGTAAGCCCGTAAATCCCAACCTCCACATTGGTATCTGCGGCGAGCACGGCGGTGACCCGACTTCAGTTGAGTTCTGCCACAAGATCGGTCTTGACTATGTATCTTGCTCACCTTTCCGTGTTCCGATCGCTAGACTTGCTGCTGCACAGGCTGCTATTGCAAATAGGTAGGAGTTCTCTTTCCTTTGAATTGCCGCTTAGTTTCGAGCAGGCAGCAGCCTATCGAAAGGCTAACGGACAGTATGTAAGGAAAAATCAGTGGAGAGATACCACTGTAAGGGTATTCATAGACCTTGATTAACAGTTAAATATGATAAGCGTATCATTAGAAATAGTGGTACGCTTATTTTTTATCCCCAAAGAAACAACAAAAATATTGCCTATTTCCCTTATAGTAAACTGACCACTGTTTGCTTTTTAAGTGGGCAGTTTACTATTGACTTTCTATATACAAATCGCATATAATATAGTAAAGTACCCAACCAATAAACAAATTTGAGGCAATTAAATAGAGGTGGACAAATGCTTCGTGAAAACGATATTAAAAATGTGAGAAAGCTATTCAATCGGCATCACTATGTAATGACTACTGCCGAGCTTCTTGAAGCTAAGCTATACTATGCAGACATTAAACAACTTTTAGATGAGGGTTTTATTGAAAGAATAAGACGAGGTTATTATCACTGGATTGAAAACTGCGAAACCAAAGAAATAGTTATCATTAATAGTTTGTTTCCCGATGCTGTTCTTTGTATGGAAACTGCTCTATTCTATTATGAATACAGCGATAGAAACCCCGCTGAGTGGAATTTTGCCATAGACAGGAATGTTTCAAAATTACGAACAAATATAGAGTACCCCTTCATTAAAGCATATCGCCTTGAGTCAGATTTGGTTACGCTTGGTGAAACAACAGGTGAGATAGATTTTACAAAAGTGCGAATTTATGACCGTGACCGAACAATTTGTGATGTTCTGAAAAATATGAGTAAAATGGATAAAGAAATTTTCAATAAAGCAATACAAGGGTATGTTAATGACCCGAAAAAGAATATACCAAACCTTATGATGTATGCAAAAAAAATGCGTGTGCAGAAAAAGGTTAGAGAATTGATTGGAGTGTGGTTGTAATGGCAGATATTGCAGCTTCCGTTCTAGCAAAGCTGAGAAATAAAGCAAAAGCTTCTGGTATCAGCTACCAGCAATGTTTGCAGCTTTTTGTGCAGGAAGAATTTTTGAGAAAGCTATCAAAATCTGGGTGTGAGGATACGCTAATACTCAAAGGTGGATTGTTCATTTATACATTAACTAATTTTGAAAGTAGAGCAACAATTGATGTCGATTTCCTGCTCCGTGGATACTCTAATTCAATAGATGATGTAAAAGAGTTGATTTGTAAAATTATCGACACACCGACAGGTAACGATTATATAGAAATGCGAGCAAAAGGCTTTGAGGAAATTTCTCCTCAAAGAAAATATCACGGTATCAGCACACAGATTATTGCTCAAATAAAAAATGTGCGTGTGCCGTTCAATGTTGATATAGGTGTGGGCGATATTATAGTCCCTCGTGCCGAAGAACGCACAATCAATACTCAGCTTCCAGACTTTGAAGCACCTGTAATCAAAACTTATTCCCTTGAAAGCACCATTGCCGAGAAGTTTGATGCCATACTACAACGCTTTGAGTTGACAGGCAGAATGAAAGATTTTTATGACATCTATTATCTTTCAAGGACATTCGATTTTGAGGGTGCAAAATTGCAGGCAGCTATATTTGAAACCTTACAGCGGCGTGGTACTCCCTATGACAGAGATAGTTTTAAGCGTGTTGTTGCACTTGCCGATGATGAAGATATGCAGAAACGTTGGAAATTCTTTTTGAAAACCATAAAAGATAACACGCTTGAGTTTCCATTCGTCATTGCAGAAATCCAGACTTTTCTTGAGCCTGTGTTTGATGCGATTATGAATGAAGATGAGTGGCAAAATATCTGGAAAAGCAATGCGAGAAAATGGTCAAATCTGAAGGGAGGTACTGACCGTGACAAGAGCAGTTAATGATGCAACATTGCAAAAAGCTGGTGATATATACCAGTATCTAATAGCTTTAAGAGATTGCTTTGAATTGAACGATAGCGATACTCTGCAAATTGAGACAAATGGTGATGTGAGCATTATAAATGATGTGGGTGGTCGCTTTCAGAGAGAAGTAAAACATCATTTTGGAAATACATCTATTTCGGACAGAGATATAGATTTTTGGAAGACACTTGCAAATTGGTATGTAGACTATGAGCGTGTAAAAAACTTTTCCAATTATATACTCAGTACTACAGCTACAATTCAAAGTGATTCTCCGTTTCATAGTTGGAATAATATAAAAAAGACTGAGAAATTAAAACGCTTAAAAGACATAGGAGCTATCTCTAAGAAAACTGAAGAAACATTCAGGAATCAATATAATAGAATTTTCGGTGACTCTTATGACGAAAGTCGCCTTTTGAAAATATTAGATAAATTTACGATTGAAGCTGCCAAAACTTCAATAGACGGTATATCTAATGAATTTTCTAAATATGTAGGTCACATTCCTTCCGAAAATAGAGACGGATATATAGGTGCTTTGCTTGGCGAAATACTAATAAAAGTTAAGGAACCCCCGCATAAATGGGAGGTGACCAAGTCAGCATTTGATGAAATTCTACAGATACAATCAACAGCATATGGAACAAAAGGAACTGCACCACTTCCAAATGAGTACGCAAAAGCTGTTGTTCCTAAAGACAAAATTACTACACTCGAACAGAAAAAATTTGTTGCGTCTATTCGTGAGATTAAGTATGACAAAATGATTCCAAATGCAATGTCAGATTATTGGAAAGCGGATTTAACCGTTGCCAAATATTTTAGGGACAACCTTATGTATTTAGAAAGTCTTGAATCATATATGGAAGATTTGTCTGCAAAGATGCAATATAGTAAAGCGAATAGCGATTTGAATGCTGAAGGAGCAACCGAGGAAGAACAAATAAAAATTTCAAAGCAGCTTTACAATGGTGTAATGAGTTGGGATGCGAATGATTTTGGCTCTATTATTCGTAATCAAGGATACTTCCAGCGAGGGGTTATACATAACATAGTGGATGAAACAGATTTCAAATGGAAAGTAGGTGAAGAAAAGAATGAGCATAAATAACATCAAAAAGCTTTCAATGAATCCTCATTTTTATTCTTTACTAATGCAGAGTTTTCTTTCTGGTTACGAAAAACCTTGTGAGATAAAATTGCCGTTTATGGCAATTCCAATTTTACTGTACGCTGAATCACGTGAAAAATTAGTAAATGCAAATAGAAGAAGTCGAATAGATACTTTGTTTCAGTCCCCTCAAATTATTGATGAAAGTAAGATTTCTGGTAAAACAAGGTTATCTGGCTATGTTGACAGATATAATTCACTTAAACCATATTGTAAAGAAGCAATTATTATTTTATCTTCCGAAGGAAAAATAGCCTTTAACAATCACAAGATTGTCCTTATCAAGAAAATTGATTACAAAGATTTTGAGGGAGCTATCAAAGATTGGATTAAATGTGCATTTTACCTTGGAGTTGTGTTTTCAAAAACCACCGAAGACCATTTATCTTTCTTTTTAGGAGTTGATACAAAATGAAAAGTTATATAAAAGCTATTATTATATTTAATAAAAATGGCGAAAAAAGAGTAGTTCCACTTGAGCAAGGAGTAAATATAATCACTGGCGAATCCAAAACAGGTAAAAGTGCATTAGTTGAGATAATTGATTATTGCTTGTGCAGTACTCGTTGTACAATACCAAAAGGCAAAATAACCGACTTTTCGTATCTTTATACTCTTGTAATGGCTATAGGTGATAATACCTATGTTATCGCTCGTTATAATTGGGATGATGGCGGCAAAATGCATTTTTCTAAAGAAGCAAAGGGCTTTGAACCTGAAAATTTGGAGCTAAGCTATTTTGTAGAAAAACCGGCTTTGCCACATAAAGATGTAAAAAATGAGATTGAATGTGCATTAGGTTTATTTGTGACAAATATGGCTACCGATGCTGACCAACAAGGGAAAAAAGCGTCATTAAGAAACATGGTTTCTTACTTGTTTCAACATCAAAACTTAATGGCAAGTAAGTTTGCGTTATTCTATCGGTTCTCAGATTTTTATAAAAGAAAAGATGTGATAGACCAATTTCCTGTTTTTGCAGGTATGATTAGTCAAGAGTATTATAGCGACTTAATTCAATTAAATACATTAAAAGCTCAATTGAAACAAAAATACAAAAAACAGAAAGCTAATGAAAAAAGCACTGCATATATTAAAGAAAATCTTTCGCCGTTATTAACGGATTATTTTGCATTGCTTGAACAGGATTTTGACGGAAAAATTTCAGTACAGAAAATGCTTAAGATAGCTTCTAATTTACCAGAGTTCGATGACACACAACTTTTTGGTGAAAATAAAATAACTGAACGTTACAGTGAATTAAATGCCGTATTAGAAAATCTCAGAAATGAAGAACGAGAAATCTTATTAAAAATTAAAAATATAGATAATGCTTTTGATACAGGCAGTTCTTTCACTCAAATGTTGAAGAATTTGAAACAACAAACAAGCATAGCTGAAATTGAAACTGACGAATATTCCTGTCCTCTTTGCGGTCACGAATGTAAAGAAATTGCCGAGAATGATTCAAAGCTCATTGAGGCTACAGAATGGTTAGATAACGAATTAAGAATTACCGAAAAATACACTGCTGATTTTTCTGAAGATGTTAGAAAACTCAAGGAAGCTCACTCAAAGATTGATGAAAAAATACGAGATGTTTGGAGACAGATAAAGACAATTGAGGAAAAATTCATTTTATCAAAAGCTCTTGTTTCAAAGAGAGAAAAAGTAAATTACGCAAAAGCGAGAATCGCTTTATATGCTGAAATGAGTAGCTCTGGTATATTTGAAACGGTTGATGGAGATATTGAAGAACTTAAAGAAAAAATAGCCAGACTCGAAGAAAAAATCAAAGGATTTGATGTTGATAAGAAGATGTCAAAAGCTGAGAGCTTTTTATCAAACAATATGAATCGTCTTTCTTTAACGCTTGATTTTGAAGAAGAGTATAGACCGATTGACTTGAATTTTGGTTTAACGGACGGTAGCTTTGACATTTATCAGCACCAGAAAAGCAATGAGAATATCCATCTATACGAGATGGGAAGTGGTGCAAATTGGGTTTCCTGCCATATTGCTCTGTTTTTAAGTTTCCTGCGTTTTTTTGCAACCCAGGACAATTCACCGATGCCTTTGGTTATGTTTTTTGACCAACCAAGTCAGGTGTATTTCCCACAAGGGGATGATAAAAATGAAATAACTCAAGCTGATTTGATGGCTGTCAATAAAATGTATAAGACAATTTTTGATGAAATCAACTCAATTGGCAAAGATACAGGAATAGTACCTCAAATAATTGTTGTTGACCACGTAGATGGGAACAATTTAGAGTGTAAAGAAGAGTTCGAAGAATATGTTCGTTGCAATTGGAGAAACGGTCAAGCTCTAATATAATTAAATTCTTAAACAAGGAGAAGTTTATGGAAAATATATGGATCGCAATTATAGGTTTTTTCAAAGATATAATTGTTGCAATAATTGGTTTATTTAAAAAAGAGAAATCCAGCAAAACGCAAAAGCTTCCACAAAAGTATGATGCTTCTGAAGAACGCAGGGATAATCCTTTTATCCCCTCTAATGCCGATATTGAAAATATCGATATTAAAGACCCTAATTATCTTTCTACAATAGCAACTTATCTAGCTTCTAATCGTTCATCAGAGGATATTAATGTAATTGATAAGGAGGTAGAGTAATGGGATTTATGGATAGAAATCTTAATGATATTGAATCATTAAGAGAGGCCTATAAAACATTTGATATATCAACGGGAAATAAATATCAAATTTTTAAATATGGGGATGCATTTTATAGTACGCTAAATGTATTAAAAAGATTTAAGAAGACGATATTGACACATGTTATCTCTATCTATCTTCAAAACAATGATAAATATTTACCACCTCTTTTCTTAGTTGTTGAAGGCACTGCAGGTGAAGGAAAAACCTCTCAATCAATAGCCTCGTGTATTCAGCATGGAATTACTGTAATATATATATCTGCATCACAACTTTCTGGTTCTCATGAACATGATGCCATTGATGTGATGGAATCTGTATATAAAAAATCTATAGACATGAGAAGTCAAGGGGATAAAGTTGCAATTATAGTTGATGATTTTCACTTAAGTAATGCCTCTGTTGATGATAATGTAAAGAGAACTATAAATTCATCTTTGTTGACGGGTTATTTAATGAATCTTACTCAGAACAAATATGAGGAAAAAATTCCTATAATCCTTACAGGAAATGATTTTTCACAAGTATATAGTCCTCTTATTAGGGCTGGAAGAGCAGACCGTTTTGAATGGTCACCTAATTATGATGAAAAAAAGTATATTGTCGAAAATATTTTTCGAGATTATTTGAAGTGTAGTTCTGTTGAGTTTGAACGCTTTTTTGCCAGATGCTCAAAAGCAAGTATTGCGGATTTTTCACAGTTGATAAATGATTATCGTAAATCTATGGTATCAAGTTGTTTTGATAATATAGATATTATCGATGATGCTATTATCAATAACATATCAAGATATGTAGAAACACGGAAAGAAAAAATAGACTATGAATTATTGATTCAATTTGCAAAAGAAAGGCATATGTTGGGTGATTAAAATGGTAAATATTGAGATACTGCCACCTAAATTAAAAGTTGATATTAACACACAACTTCGTCTGAGGGTTTTAGCTGGAGTTTTATATGAACTAACAGAGATTTGTGGCGTTCATATTGAAGATGATTTGTCAAAGGGCATAATTGAAAGAGACATAATTGAAGAAATAACTATTTCGTTTCAAGATTCTAACGAAGGTTCTCACGGCAAAATACACTTTTTAATTGATTGGGAGAAATTTGAATTATTGGTAAGAACTGATGATTCTACAGAATTGTATAAAGGAATTGATTTTTCAAATGGGTATTGTAACGCTCTTGATAAAAAACTGTTGAAGGTATTACAAGTTCATGTTAAGCAATTAAAAAAAGCTTATGACATAAATGGCGTGATATGTACTTTTCATTATCGAAATAAATATACCGAAACAGAAGATATACATAATGCAGCAAGACAATTTATGGGACATATTAAAGCTAAAAAGGAAAAAACTGTTACCGACAAGCAGTTTGCAAAATCATTAGAAACAGCATTTCAGGGGTTAGATGGAATTTTACATATAAAATTTGAATTTGACTAACCTGTATGAAATGCGCCATTTTCAAAAAATAAGACCCAGAGAAGCATCGGAAATGTTCCAAAACACAAAATCTCTTAGAATCCCACGTTTTAGGGGTTTCTGGGTACATAACTTAAAAACCTCGGATAAGGTGTTAAGGTATGGCGAGAATAATCAAGTAGAATTTTCCGAACATCCAACTATGGTACAGCGTGGCAATGAGTGAACAATCAATATATACGCTGCTATTCCCCCAATGTAGCATAGGACAAGCCTATTACACATTGGAGCTTATCTCTACTCTACTATATAATATAGGTACAAGGAGGTTGTGACAATGAAAGATAAAACCAATCATCTGTATTTGGATAGCCACGAAAGAAAACTTTTAATACATAGCCTTGTAGAGTTAAAAAATCAGCTCATACAGCAAGGCAGATATACGGATTGTATTGACGAGCTTATTTTTAAGGTCATAAATGCACCGTCCAAGAGAATGAAAATTGAATATGTCTAAGGCAAATTACGAAGCCGCTTATTCTTATTGATTTTAAGAGTAGGCGGCTTTTTTTCGTTCTCTGGTACTTGTTTACATAGCCACCTTGACAAAGTGGCTAAATCTATGCGAAAGGAGGACGCATCTATGTCAAATTGCAAAGTGATTGCTCTGACTAACCAGAAAGGCGGTGTCGGAAAAACAACCACAGCGGTTAATCTGGGTGTAAGTCTGGTGCAGCAGGGTAAAAAAGTCCTACTGATTGATGCCGATGCACAGGCAAATCTCACGATGGCTCTGGGTTATAACAGACCAGACGATATTCCCATAACGCTCTCTACTGTGATGCAGAACATCATAGACGATAAAACGCTTGATGTTTCACAGGGTATTATCCACCACAGCGAGGGCGTTGACCTGCTTCCGTCAAACATTGTGCTGTCGGGCTTTGAGGTAAGGCTAATCAATGCAATGAGCCGTGAACGTGTGCTGAAAACCTATATAAATGAGGTTAAAAAGAATTACGACTATGTGCTTATTGATTGTATGCCGAGTTTAGGTATGATAACCATCAATGCTCTGGCGGCGGCTGACAGCGTGATTATCCCAACACAGCCCCACTATCTCTCGGCTAAAGGTCTGGAGCTTTTGCTTCGCTCCGTATCAATGGTCAAGCGGCAAATCAACCCAAAGCTGCGGATAGACGGTATCTTAATGACTATGGTAATGCCCCGTACCAACATTTCTAAGGAAATTACGGCAACGGTCAAAAGTGCATACGGTCAGAAAATCAAGGTATTTGATACCGAGATACCACATTCTATCCGTGCGGTGGAAGCTACCGCAGAGGGCAAAAGTATTTTTGCCTACGACAAAAGCGGCAAGGTTTCCGCAGCCTATGAGCAGTTCGGAAAGGAGGTGGCAGAGATTGGCGAGAAGCAGAGAAACCAAAATCGAGCTGACCGCATACGATGACCTTTTTCAGACGGACGAAAGCCGTGAGGAAGCAAAGCTCTCTAAGATAAGGGATATTCCCATATCGGAGATTGACGAGTTCCCAGACCACCCATTCAAAGTCTTAATGAATGAGGATATGGAGCAGCTTATTGATAGATAAAGCAAATAGCCGACTTACAAACTTGATTGCTATGAGAGCTGACGGAGAGATTTCAAAAGACGAGTATCAGTCTATGAGAAGCCCTATTGATGCAGAGATTAAGGAACTCCAAAAAGCTCTTGACGATACACCAACAGAAAAATGTAGTCCGAGAGGTCTGGATTTAGAGGGTATCCGTTCTACGCTGAACAGTCTTATTGATTTTATCCTCATTCATCAATACCTTGAATGGGTAGTCTGGAAACTCGTCAATCTGGGAAATGGGAATATCCCTAATCTTGCTTAACTTTGCTTCCTCACGGCTCTCGTCAGTCTGGAGCAGGTCATCGTAGGCGGTCAGCTCGATTTTTGGAGCGTTGTTTCTCGCCAATGTCTGCCACCTCCTTTGAAAACTGCTCGTATGCGGCGGCAACCTTACCATTTTTATCGTAGGCAAAAATACTCTTACCCTCTGCGGTAGCTTCCA
>JBGVIW010000049.1:0-2104 GCA_045128995.1 Ruminococcus sp. | reverse complement strand
AGCCGCTGGTGTTCATGCACTATCCGCCGATCTTCGGCAGCAGTTTTAATTATGACATCCTTGAGGTGCTGTACCGATACAAAATAAAGGAATGCTTCTATGGACATATTCATGGACGTTCCGGACACAAGCTGTGCGTTCAGGGAGAGTATGATGACATAAATTTCCATCTCATAGCTGGTGATTATTTACAATTTATTCCACATAGAATTATGTGAGTTATCAAAAATGTAGAAGTGACGAAAATCTGTAGAAAAAAAATTGCAGATGTGGTATAATATTTCAAGTATGTTTTATAAATATAATGGAGGAAATATAAATCATGAGTTTAAAATCGACTACAAAAACTGAAGTGAATACTACTGAGTTAGTAATTTCAATCGATGCAGCTACTTTCGAGAACGCTGTTGAAAAGGCTTACCAGAGAGCTAAGAAGAATATTCAGCTCCCCGGTTTCAGAAAGGGTAAGGTTTCAAGAAAGCTTGCTGAAAAGACTTTCGGTGAGGGCGCTTTCTATGAGGACGCTATCAACCTTCTCATCGGACCTGAGCTTGATGCAGCTGTTACTGAGGCTAAGCTTGAGCTTGTTGACAGACCTTCTGTTGAGATCCTTTCAATCGATAAGGAGAACGGCGTTGAGCTTAAGGCTATCTGCGTAACAAAGCCTGAGATCGAGATCAGCGACTATAAGGGTATCTCCGCTGCTAAGACAGTTAAGGAGATCACTGATGAGGATATCGATAAGCAGATCGAGATCATCAGAAAGAAGAATGCAAGAATCGTTTCTGTTGACGATAGAGCTGCTCAGCTTCAGGATGAGGTTATCATCGATTTCGAGGGCTTCTTCGGCGATGAGGCTTTTGAAGGCGGCAAGGGCGAGGATTATCAGCTCCGCCTCGGCAGCGGCCAGTTCATCCCTGGTTTCGAGGATCAGGTCGTTGGTCACAACATCGGCGATGAGTTCGATGTAAACGTTACTTTCCCTGAGGATTACCAGATGACTGATTACGCTGGCAAGCCGGCTGTATTTAAGTGCAAGCTCAAGGGCATCAGCTATGAGGAGCTTCCTGAGATCAACGATGACCTCGTAAAGGATGCTACAGAGTTCGATTCAGTTGACGAGTATAAGGCTGATATCCGCTCCAAGCTCGAGGACGCTGCTGTTAAGCAGGCAGAGAACGCTTTCGAGGGCGAGATCCTCAATGCACTTATCGCTAAGGTTGACGCTCCTATTCCGAACTGCATGTACGAGGCTAGAATCGACGGAATCGTTCGTTCATTCGAGCAGCAGCTCAAGCAGCAGGGCATGGATATGAAGCTCTACTTCCAGTACACAGGAATGGATATGGATTCCTTCAGAGAGACTTACAGAGAGAGAGCAGAGAACGAGGTTAAGCTCCGTCTTGCTCTTGAGAAGATCGCTGAGCTCGAGAACATCGAGGTAACTGAAGAGGATATCAATAACGGACTCGCAGAGATCGCTGCTGCAAACGGCATGGACGTTGAGTCTGTAAAGAGATTTATCCCTGTAACAGAGTACGTAATGGATCTCAAGGTTCAGAAGGCTGTTGAGCTCGTGAAGGAGAACGCTGTTGTTGCTGAATAATTTCGGCGCAAGGCACTAAAATTCGACACATATAATCACATTGTCCCACAAATCAACCTGTGGGACAAGCGTTTTTAATAAAGAAAGGGCGATTATTTATGAGCAGTTTTGTACCATACGTTGTTGAACAGACAAGCAGAGGCGAAAGATCATACGATATTTTTTCACGTCTTCTCAATGACCGTATCATTATGCTTTCAGATCAGGTGAATGATGCTACGGCAAGCCTCGTTGTGGCTCAGCTTCTTTATCTTGAAAGTCAGGATACTGAGAAGGATATATCTCTTTACATCAATAGCCCCGGAGGTTCGATAACTTCTGGAATGGCAATATATGATACAATGCAGTATATAAAGTGCGATGTTTCCACCATCTGTATCGGTATGGCTGCTTCAATGGGCGCATTTCTTCTCGCAGCTGGAACTAAGGGCAAGAGATTTGCTCTCCCGAATAGTGAGATCATGATCCACCAGCCGCTGATTTCGGGCGGACTTTCAG
>JBGVIW010000048.1:0-2851 GCA_045128995.1 Ruminococcus sp. | reverse complement strand
GATCATCGACGGAATTGTACCAGGGTCAACATCACTAGCTTGTGAAAGCCGATAGATCTCCACTGGTTCTCCGCTGGCGAAGAGGATAGCTTCTATTGCGCCAAGTTTCTCTTTGATTTCCATGTTTTTCTCTCTCCGTCCTTTCCGCCTTTGAAATATACTGTAAGATTGTCGGCGCTTATAGTGATCCTGCCTGATTTAGTAAGCTCAAGAACTGCGAGAAATGTTGCAACACGTTCTGAGCGGTCAGTTACTCCGGAATAGAGCTTGTCCATGCGCACCTCACCAGTTGAATACAGCTCTCGGAGAACGTGAACTACTTTTGACAAAACAGATACTATTCTACGTTTGACAACTGAATTGATCTTGTTTTCGATATGAAGCTTATGAGTTTCGGGCTTAAGCTTTTTATTTGTCAGCCCTGAATAAGATATCAGCAGTCGTTCTGGTTCGTGAACAAGACTATAAGTCATGTCAGCTTTAATCTTCATAGGCTGACGCACGAAAATATCTGAGCCGACAAACCTTGAAGAAAGAAATACAGCAGCCTGTTTGCATATTGAATATTCAATAAGTACACCCTCAAGCTCCTTTTTCAGAGTCTCGGCTATTTCAGGCTGCGGAAGCAGCGATGCTGTTTTGATGTAAATAAGCCGTGCTGCCATTTCAAGAAACTCTCCGGCAAGCTCGAGATTACGCTCATGACATTCATCGATATAGAGAAGATATTGCTCGAGAAGCTTTGATATCTCAATATCGTATATATCAAGCTTATGTTTGGTAATCAGATTAAGAAGAACATCAAGCGGTCCCTCATATACATCTAGTTTAAATGACAGTGAACTCATGCCGCCATCGGTCCCCATGTTTCAGGAATCCAGTCAACTGCGTTCCATAACAACTCGCTCAGAGCAGTTGTGGCTCTTGAAAGAATATTGTACTCATAAGGCAGTCTTGTGATCACGAGAATTACAATAAGGAATATATAAGATATCTCCCTCTGGTGCATATAGAACCAACGATCGACCTTTTCGCTCGTAAAGTACCTTAAAACATTGAAGCCGTCAAGCGGCGGAAGAGGAATGAGGTTGAATACGGCAAGTCCTATGTTGATGCTGAAGAGGAAACTCAGGATCTGAAGGAGGCAGGCTGCCGGAGTAACTGTGCCGGCAAAAACGTATTCTACATAACTAATGTAAATACCTTCAAAACAAAGAAGAATACTATATGCGAGTCCGCAAACGAATGCCGCTATAAGATTTGATACTGGTCCGGCAAGTGCGGTCAGAGCTGTACCCCCTCTGTAGCTTCTCATTCGTATAGGATTGATCGGCACCGGTTTAGCCCATCCAAATCCGGTAAAGAGCATAAGTATAGCTCCGATCGGATCAAGGTGTGCAAATGGATTAAGAGTAATGCGTCCCTGACGCTCAGCAGTATCGTCGCCCATTTTCTTCGCAATAAAGCCATGAGCAGCTTCGTGAAGAGGAAGCACAAGGAACATTGTCAGGATTCTGGATAAATATTCAAGTAAGCTATAAGTAGACATAATTGACCTCTCTGTAAATAACAAAAATTCTTGATTGAAATATTCAAAAGTAGTTATAAAACAAGAATATTCAAATTTGTATACGAAATTTATTATACTACATATTGCGAATTTTTTCAAGTCTTATACGCAAATTTATGCCTTTAAAAAATTTTTTTCATTTTTTTTGAAAAAACACTTGCATTTTTTTTCGTTTTGTGTTAGAATATCAATGTTGTATTTTTTTAAGCATTGAAGGAGGTGCAACCTAATGGCAAAATGTGAAATCTGCGGAAAGGGTGTAACTTTCGGTATCAAAGTTTCTCACTCACACAGACGTACAAACAGAACATGGAAGCCTAATGTAAAGCGTGTTAAGGCTATCGTCAAGGGTACTCCTTGTCATATCTACGCTTGCTCAAGATGCCTGCGCTCAGGTAAGGTTGAGAGAGCTTAATTTAAGCGTACATTAGTAAAATCATTTTGAGCACCTTTTTGGTGCTCTTGATTTTAACGAAGTAACTCATAAGGCATGGATATAGTTCTCATCACTTCAGATGAGAACTATTTTCGTTTCTAGTGTTTTTATTCTTATAACGATATATTGATGTGTTTTTACTTTGGCATACTATATATGAAGACTCATCCTGATCGTTTCTATGTTTTATAAGGAGTATTCGAATGGTTAAAAAGAGACAACTTTCTGCATTTCGTGTGATTATTCTAGGCTTCATGGCAATTATACTCATTGGTTCAATTCTGCTTACGCTTCCATTCGCAACAAGGGATGGCAATGGTGCCTCATTTTCTGATGCGTTATTTACCTCTACATCAGCTACCTGTGTTACTGGACTGGTCGTCCAGGATACAGCTACTTACTGGTCGCTATTTGGTCAGATCGTAATCATTACGCTGATTCAGATCGGAGGTCTGGGAGTTGTCACTACCGCTTCAGTAATAGCTTTGATTTCGGGTAAAAAAATCGGCTTTGTGAGCCGTAACGTTATGCAGGAATCAATATCAGCTCCGCAGGTAGGCGGAATCGTAAAGCTCACTCAGTTTTCGATTATTGTTACGATTTTAGTCGAGTTTATAGGATTTCTTTTAATGTTACCGATTTTTATCGGGGATCATGGATTTGCTAAGGGAGCCTGGTATGCATTCTTTCACGCTGTTTCAGCATTCTGTAACGCTGGTTTTGACCTAATGGGTGTCGAGGAGCCTTTCTCCTCTCTTACATCTTTCAATGATAACATTTTTATCAATATTGAAATAATGATGCTTATAATTATAGGAGGATTAGGATTCCTTACATGGGATGAT
>JBGVIW010000047.1:0-3555 GCA_045128995.1 Ruminococcus sp. | reverse complement strand
TATCTGCCGCAACCATATTACCATAGCCGATATTTATCAGCATCACATTCACCTACTCGATATTCTGAATCTGTTCACGAATCTTCTCGATCTCAGCCTTCATATCTACAACTATCTTAGTAATATTAAGGTTCTGAGCCTTAGACCCTATAGTATTGACCTCACGATTCATTTCCTGAACAATAAAATCAAGTTTTCTTCCAATAGCTTCATCCGTATCAAGCATGAGACGAAGCTGAGAAATATGACTTCTAAGCCTTACAGTCTCTTCATCAACAGCAATTTTTTCAGCAAAAATTGCCGCCTCAGTGATTATCCTCTGCTCATCGAAATCCTTATTTGCGAGAACTTCCTCGAGTCTCGCAGTGAGCTTTGCACGGTAATTTTCAACGGTTTCAGGTGAAATTTTCTCCACCTCACCGACCATTCTTTCAATCAGAGCAGCCTTCTGAAGAACATCATCCCTGAGCTTTGCACCCTCTTCTTTGCGCATTTTTAAAAACGAAGCAAGAGCATCACCGGCAACTTCAGAAATATCGTTCCATATCTGCTCCTCATCATCGGCAGCCTTCTGCACATTGAAAATATCCGGAAGTTTAATAAGATTGGAAAGCTGAAGGTCATCATTAAGCTGAAGCTCCTGCGAAACACTTCTTAGAGCTGTAACGTAGCCTTCGGCAACGGATTTGTTAATATGTATTACTGAATCCTTCCCCTCGATCGAGTTAACAGTTACCGATACCTCGATCTTACCCCTTGATACACTGGATTTGAGAAGTGTTTTCAGTTTTTCGTCAATATAATTGTACACACGTGGAATTCTGGAGGAATACTCGAAATATCTATGATTCACCGAACGAATTTCCACGAGGATATCACGTCCGCTGAGGATTTTCTGAGCCCTTCCATATCCTGTCATACTGCTGAGCAAAACATCGCCTACTTTCTGATTTTTCGCACAAGTACATAATTATGCTATTCTAATATTATAACACTAATCCTTACAAATTGCAAGGGGTTTATAAATAAAAAGAGGACGCAATATTGCGTCCTCTAATTAGTAAAATATTACATATAAGACTCAGGAAGCTCAGCGAGAAGCTGTGCAACGTGCTTCTGGATAGCAAGAGCATCCATGTTACCAAGACCGTCACCGTTCTGGTTAACGTCAGCGTTAAGCATACCCTGCTTAGAAATATCTGTTGTATTCGGGCTTGTTACATAGCTCATTACGAGTACTACGTCGTTGATTGTAACTTCACCGTCACAGTCAGCATCACCCCAGAGTGTAACCTTAATCGGATCGTCGCCACCATTCTCAGGATCAAGCGGCTCTACCTCAGGATAGAGAAGTGCCATAGCACCGTATGCCATAAGAGCATCACCAGCGTGCCAGAATCTGTGGTAGTTAAGATCTACACTATCTGTCTCGCCTGTTGCCTCATATGCAGCAGCGAGCTCCTGGAACATCGGATCATCATAGTAGCTCTCACGGATGGAGATAAATGTTGCGCCATTCTCGAGCTTAGAACCATCAGGCATTGTTCCTCTGTAGTTAGTAGGAATGTAAACATCCTGCTCGAAGATTCTCTTAAGGCTTCCGTTGTGATCAGTAAAGCAGATACCGATATCATCACGACCAAGATCCCACTGAGTAGAGAGGAGCTTATTAGCCATGTAGAGACCCTTCTGAGCTGTTGTTGTACCATTATTATTTGTAGCGTAAGAAGCATCTACCTTGTTAGCAGCTGCATAGTAGATAAGAGTGTTACAGAGTGAAGATACACAACCAACGTCAGACATACCGTAACCACCGATCTCACAGTGGTAGTTGTTGTTAGCGTTAGGATCATAAGTACCTGTCCAAGAAGCAGGCTGGTTGTTCATATCGAACTTTGTATCGTCGCCATCGATCTCGCCCCAGTTGAGGGTTGAAGGAATAGCGTAAGGAAGAACGTCGCCGTCCTCAGTTGTGTAATCGAATACTGTCTCGTCGATGAACCACTGTACCCATCTGTCAAGGATAGCAGCGAGAGCGTCCTCAAGTGAGAGACCGCCGCACTTGATGCCGAGATCATCACCGTTTGTCTTTACATAGTAGTAAAGCTCAGCAAGACGCTGTACAGCCCATACCTGGTTACCGATCCAGTGGTTTGAACCCGGGTCAGCGTATACAGGGTGAGCAACGTAAGCCATTTTATAGAACTGAGATGTACCTGTAGGATACTTCTCATATCTACCGTTGAGTGAGTTTGTACAACCGCCTCCGATCGGGCCTTCAGCAGACTGGAGCCAGAGGTACATCTCAATCTGTCTCTGGAGTGACTTTTCGTAGTCAGAGATAGAGAGATCAGAAGTCTTCATTGCACTCTTAAGGTTTGAATCAGCGAGGAGGCCGTATGCTGCGAGCGGGTTCTGATAGAACTCGTGTGAGTGTGAGCATCCGATCTGCCATGCCCATGACCATGACCAATCCTGTGAATCACCGAGAGCGCCGCCCCATGATGTATACCATGCTCTGAGGAAGTGCTGACCCTTGATACTAGCAGCGTATGAGTCAGAAGGTGCATTGATATTCATGCAGCCGATTTCCTTATAGTACTTATCGAACATGTCGTTACGGAGCTGGTTACCCATCTTACCAGCGAGCTTTGTTACGTTAGAATCGCCAACGCCATAGAGGTTTGCGAAGTATACAGCCTGAATAGCACGGTCCTCAGCGTCAGGAGCGTTTGTGAAAGCATACTGCTTAGCAACGTTACCTACGCCATTGAAGATACCCTTGATACCATCAGATGTATTACCATACTTAAGCTCTTCAAAACAAGGATGCGGAACTGTCTCGAAACAAGACTCCTGACGTCCTCTCTGGAATGTATTGATAAATGTGAAGTTACCACCGTTATATGTGCCGCTGTCTCTGGAACCGCCGTAGCCATACCAGTCATCTACGTCAGCAAGCCAGTGCATGAGGTAGTAACCATTGTCGCTTGAATAAGCACTCTTGAACTCGTCGAAGAGCGGGTTTACAGCGTCAGTACCTGTATTCTGTGTAGGATACTCCTGAGGTGTATCAAGCTCATAAGATGTATCAGCCTTGAGTCTCTGCTGCTTCCAGATGCTCTTGAGGTTTACAGATGTAGAACCTGCAGCCTCAGACCAACCAGGAATCATAGCCTCGAGTGTCTTCCAAGCCTTAGCGAGATCCTTTGTAGCAGAAAGATCATTTGTTGACTGTGCACCGAGAACGTCTCTCATTGCAGCTACCCATACGATGTATGACATAGCCTCAGATGTTGTCTCGTGACCGTAGTCAGGAGCCTCAACGATTACTGTCTCAACAGCGTGGTAAGGAATACCAAATGAACCGCTGCCATTTGTGTTTTCACTGAGATAACCGTTTTCCTGACCGTTTGTGATTACGTCATCATAGAGTGAACCAAACCACTCAGCGTAACCTCTTGCAGTCTCCTTGCTCTGTTCAGTAGCAGCACCAGCAAATGTAGGAAGCATGGATGTAGCTGAAACAGCAGCAGCGAGTATGCCGGCAGTTAA
>JBGVIW010000046.1:0-48760 GCA_045128995.1 Ruminococcus sp. | reverse complement strand
TAAGTTCATCCTGCGCTTCTCAAAAACTGAGGAGCTTGTTGCTTCAGATTCCCTCGACATGAAAGAGCTCACTATTGAAGAGCTGGATGTTTATTGGGATAAATCAAAAAAACTGTTAAAAAATAACGGAGGTAATTAACTATGACAAAAACAGAACTCATCAATGCTATCGCTGATAAGACAGGCAGCTCTAAGAAGGATGCTGCATTAGCTCTCGACGCTGTAATCTCTACAATCACTGAGACTCTTGAGAGCGGCGACAAGGTTGCTCTTACAGGCTTTGGTACATTCGAGGTTCGTGAGAGAGGCGAGAAGACTTGCATCAATCCTAAGACTAAGGAGAAGATGGTTTGCCCTCCCTGCAAGGCTCCTGCTTTCAAGGCTGGCAGATCACTCAAGGAAGCTGTTAACAAGTAATTCGCTTTAAGCTTATCAGCAGGGACTGGCGCATAGCCGTCCCTGTTTTATTTTCTGCTTCAGAAAGGAAAAAGTATGAGACTCGACAAATACCTCAAGGTAACACGCCTTATCAAACGCAGAACTATCGCCAATGAAGCCTGCGACGCCGAAAAGGTCACGGTAAACGGAAAGATCGCCCGTGCTTCATATGACGTCAAGGTAGGCGATATCATCGAGATCAATATGGGTGCAAGACCGCTCAAGGTCAAGGTAACTAACGTTACTGAGCACGCCACAAAGGATACTGCCGCTGATAATTATGTTGTTATCGAATAAAACAAAAAGCATCGGTTCACTATGAACCGATGCTTTTTTCAGCTTAACTGATAGATTCGTTGATCTCGGAAATATATGTATCTACAGTTGCGTAGATCGCATCATAAGTTTCGTTCCAAGGTGTACCTCTTGCAGCATTTCTGAGGTTGCTGTCAAGCAGCTTTCCGCAGTCCGCAGACACACCCTTTGCATAGTCAAATACAGGATTCTCATCCGCAAGCTCCTGCATACTGTTCTTCATCTCAACCATTTCCTCTGTCCAGCCGTAATCGTCGATCATCTGCTGGTCAGCGATAGCCTTTGCCTCTTCTGTAATGAGAGTAAAGCGTTTGCAGTCGAGATACTTAGCCACGCCTTCGGGATTCTGAGCACCCTTGACGATAACATATGACTCCATTCCTGTGGGGATATAGTGCTCATCAGCCTCAGGATCCTTCGGCAGCGGAACAAAGAACACGTCCTCACCAAAATCGCCCTGCCACTGGTCGGGAGTGCAGTAGAACTCATAAAGACCTACAGGATAGAAGAGCGTCTTTCCCTCGCCGATATACGCAGGCTTAGCGCTCCAGCCGTAGTCACCGACGCCGATCGCAATACAGTTATTTGTATAAAGCTCAAACAGCCAGTTCTGAACACGCTCCATAGCCGGATCGCCGATGTTATTCACAAGAACTCCATCCTCAAGACCGATCGGCGGAACGCCTGTTGTATTCATAAGACCGAACTCAAACCACCAGCCATCGATACCATACTTCTGATTATCCGTATCAACGTAGCTCTCGAGCATCTCCTGGAAAGCATCCCATGTCCACTCGCCGTCCTCATAAAGCTCAGCCGGATCATCGAAACCAGCTTCCTGGATGGTGTTTCTGTTATAAACGACAGCAACGTTATCACCGGTTGCCTGGATAATCGCCATATAGTGCTTGCCGTCCCAGATTGCGCTGTCGTTGACTTCCTGAACATCCTCCCAGAGGGGTGAGCTGAAGTCGATATAGTCATCGACGGGCTGGAACATACCTCTTACCGCACCCTTCGGGAATGCGTCCATATTTCCGGCATAGAAGAAATCGATGCCGTCGCCGCTGTTGATAGCCTCAGCGAGCTTTTCGTATCTATTTTCAAAAGTTACCTGATGATACTCAACCTTACCGCCGTAACGCTCCTGGAATACAGCGAGATCGATCGGGACATTCTTGCCAGTACCGTCAGGGTTGATATCCCAGTCGGACATCCACTTAATAGTACCGTTTTCGAGATCGCCTGTCAGAAGTTCACTTTCTGAGGCAATTTTCTTAATTTCCTCACGAGTCTCGGCATCGAGATCCTTGTCATACTTCGGCGCAGCCTCTTCATCGCCGCAGGCAAACATTGATGCAGACATCGCAGTAATAAGAAGCGCTGAGATAAACGCTTTGGTCTTTTTCATATTAAAAAAACTCCTTTAACCGATTCAATTTTTCTTATTATAACATTTTAAACCTGTGCTGTCAATGCTCATTTTTGATATATTTTAAGAAGAATTTTATGCACAATGCTATAATAACAGCTGCCGTTTTTGTCTACTTTGTTAACGTAATTAAGTTCTGCTGCCGCATCCGCCATTAGATCTGTAGGCGCATGATTCCCTCATTGAGCATACTGCGCAGCCTTTTGCACCTTTTCTGAGGCTTGAATCGGCTATGCCTATGATCGCAGTCACGGATTTCGATGGTATCAGAACGCTGTTTTCGGTTACAGTAAGCCCTATCCTGCGTGCTGCATTGAGAAACTCCAGTACATCACGCTGAGCCTGTATCGGGAAATCTCCGTAACCCGGACTGAAACGCCATGTACGGAAGGGCGCTTCTATCTGTGAAAAGATCTCCTCCTCGGCACGGTCACAGACCTGTTCAATCGCTGCGCTGCAAATACAGTCCACCGCAAGTGCATCCGCCATGCTGGTCAGCCGAGCCTGCCTTATGAGCTTATCAGCCGCTGAAGTCAGCGTTGCCGCAAGGACTACTGCTCTCGTGCATCCGCTGAGATGAGAGGCAATGTCCCTGCCGCCGAAAGCTTTCGGTATTCCTGCAATCTTCACCCCATCCTGCACGAAAGTCAGCGGAGCTTCACGAAATACATACCTTGCCTCGATATTCGTCCGCACGAGAAGCTCTGCCCTGTCGATTATATGCGAAAGCTGAGGCTCAGGCTCGCCTTTTATGCCCATATAGCGAGCTGCCTCAGCTTTATCTATCGGATTCAGCCTCATTTTGCGCCAATGATTCCGGACACTGCATCGCTTATGCGGCGTGCCACGAAGGCGTTATTCATTGTGTACAGGTGGATTCCGTCAACGCCGTTTGCCACAAGGTCAACGATCTGGTCGACAGCATAGGCTATTCCAGCGTCTCTGAGCGCCTCGGGACTATGCTCATAGCGCTGCATCATCTTAGCAAATTTCTGCGGCAGACTTGCTCCGCACATACTAACCATGCGCTCGATCTGATTTTTATTGACAACCGGCATGATACCAGCCTCGATCGGGACATTTATTCCTGCGATAGCTGCCTTTTCACGGAATTCATAGAAAAATTTATTATCGAAAAAGAGCTGTGAGATGAGATGCTCAGCACCGGCATCGATCTTTGTGCGGAGATTTCTGATATCATCCACGATACTGTCCGCCTCGATATGCCCCTCCGGATAGCAAGCTCCGGCAACATCAAAATCGCCCTTTGACTTAATAAACTCCACCAGCTCGCTGGCGTACTTGAAGTCCTTAACCGGCTCGATATCGGGATTTATATCACCTCTGAGCGCAAGGATATTCTCGATCCCACGGCGTTTAAGCTCCTCGAGAACATTTGAGATCTCTTCTCTGGAGTAGTTGATGCATGGAAGGTGGATCATCGGGGTAATGCCATACTCATCCTTGAGCTTAGACGCAATATCGCATGAAAGCTGACCATTGCCGCTGCCGCCGGCACTATATGTAACGCTGATGAAGTCAGGTGAAAGATCTCGCATCTCCTCGAGTGTCTTGTAGATAACATCCACTGAGCTTGTTTTCTTCGGAGGAAAAACCTCGAAGGAAAATACTGTCTTTTTCTTAAAAATATCGCTGATTCGCATATTCTGCCTCCTAATCTATATTCCAGTCGATCTCCTCCATGCCATTTGCACGGAGAAACTTATTTGCCTGTGAGAAATGACGGCAACCGAAGAAGCCATTATAAGCCGAGAGCGGGCTTGGATGAGCTGATTTCAGCACGAGATGTGCTGGATTTGTAATGAGCTGAGCCTTCGCTTTCGCATCGGCACCCCAGAGCATGAACACCATCGGCTTCTGTCGCTCGTTGAGCAGCTTTATCACGTCAGTCGTGAACTCCTCCCAGCCTAGTCCACGGTGACTTCTCGCACAATTTGCTCTGACCGTAAGCACTGAATTCAGCAGCAGCACGCCGCTTTGTGCCCATTTCGTCAGCTCGCCGTGTTTTCCGAGATTATCGATCCCGAGATCGTCACGTATCTCCTTGAAAATATTCACCAATGACGGCGGCGGAGCAACTCCTTTGCGCACGGAAAAGCTCAGTCCGTGAGCCTGACCCTCGCCATGATAGGGATCCTGTCCGATTATCACACATTTCACATCGCTGTACGAAGTGAGCTTGAGCGCATTAAAGATGTCGTACATTCCAGGGAAAATGCGCTGAGTCTTATATTCCTGAATGAGGGTCTGCCTCAGTCTGAGGTAATATTCCTTTTCAAATTCGCCTTTGAGCAGCTGATCCCACTCATTTCTAAATTCCACCATAGTTTTCTCCTTACAAGGAAGGCGGCTTGCGCCGCCTATTAGTTAAATATTGTATCCTCGTAGTACTTAAATTTCACAAGAGTATTCTTTCTGAATGTAAGCGATCCCTGCTGATTGAAGGGCATCTTCTCATAAGCCGCACGAGAGCATTCGATCTTCAGTGTTTTTCCTCGGCGTGTAACAAAAACCAGCTCATAATACTCATCGATCAGCTTAGTCTGACCCGTACTTTCGATAACTCTCAGACGGTCGTCACTCTTTCTGATAAGCGTTGCCATCTCAACGATCGGCTCAGAAGTTCTCTTCTGAACATCCTCATTCGGAAGCTGACGCTGGGATGTATTCACATTTGCATTATATCTGTTTGAGCCGGAATTCTTCTTATTTTTCCCGCCGCTCTTCGGAGCATCGTCATCATCTCGCTCTTCAAGGAAGATCGAGAGAAATTTCATGAACGGGCTTTTTTTCGTAAAAAGTAGAATTGCAAGCAGCAGTGCTACAGCGATTCCGCAAAGAAGAATTATCAGGTTTCTCATCTGTTCTGTCATTTTGTTGTCCTTTTGGCATTTCTGCCGTCCTTTCTTTAGATTATCCCATCAGAATTGGATTTCACGAAATTCCAGCTGTCTCGGCACATTTCATCGATACCGGACATTGCTCTCCAGCCAAGCATCCGCTCAGCCTTGCTCACATCAGCATACGAAACGGCAATATCACCCTGCCGTCTTTCAGTTACGATGTAAGGGATTTCTGTGCCTGAGGCTTTCTCATACGCATGGATCATCTCAAACACACTCGAGCCGCTGCCTGTACCGAGGTTGATCGCCTCAAAACCAGTATGCGAATTTACATACTCTAGCGCCGAAATATGACCTCTTGCGAGATCGCAGACATGGATATAATCCCTTATGCCCGTTCCGTCATGAGTAGCGTAATCGTCGCCGAAAATGCTGAGCTTCTCAAGCTTTCCGGAAGCAACAAGTGCGATATACGGCACAAGATTATTTGGAATTCCATTAGGATTTTCTCCGATAAGACCGCTGGGATGCGCACCTACCGGGTTAAAATAACGCAGTGCAGTGATGGAAAAATTCTCATCCGACTTGCAGGTATCCATCAGGATCTGCTCGATCATGACCTTAGTCCAGCCGTATGGATTAGTCGCCGATAGAGGCATATCCTCAGTACACGGAGAAGGGTTGTTGAGTCCATAGACCGTTGCCGACGAGGAGAATACCATTCTTCTGCACCCGAAGCTGCGCATCACCTTTAACAGGGTAATAGTACCGCTGATATTGTTTGAATAGTACTCCAACGGCATTTCAACTGACTCACCGACCGCCTTCAGACCGGCAAAGTGTATAACCGCACTGATCTCATGCACGCTGAATATCCGTGTCATAGCGGCGAAATCGGAGATATCCTCATGGTAAAAAATAACATCTCTTCCAGTGATCTCCTTTATCCTGCCGACAACGGAACGCTGAGAATTGCTCAGATTGTCAACAATAACAGGCTCATATCCGGCTTCGATCAGCTCAACGCAGGTGTGACTGCCGATGAAACCAGTTCCGCCCGTCACGAGAATTTTCAATTTTCATTCCTCCAATCTCTGCAACTATTTAATTATAGTACATTTCCGAGGATTTTGCAAGATATATTTGCAAATTTCATGAATTCGTGCTATAATTAATTCAAATACATTTTCGGAGGTTATTATGCAGAAAATTCTCGGCTATATGCGCAAGGCGATTCAGGAATATGATCTTATTCGTGACGGTGACAAGATCTGTGTTGGAGTTTCCGGCGGAAAAGATAGTCTTGTTCTTCTTAATGGGCTGATCCTCTTGAGGCGTTTTATTGGAATTGAATATGAGCTGGTAGCTGTCACGCTTGATCCTGGATTCAACGGCGAGCCTGGAGATTACTCTTCTGTTGCAGCTCTTTGTGAGAAGCATGGTGTTGAATATCATATCATCCCGACTCAGATCGGCGAGATAATTTTTGACGTCCGCAAAGAGACGAACCCCTGCAGCTTATGTGCAAGAATGCGCCGAGGCGCTCTTCATGATGCGACACTTCAATTTGGCTGCAATAAGATTGCACTGGGGCATAACTATGACGATGCTGTAGAGACTTTTATTATGAATCTCTTCAACGAAGGACGAATCGGCTGTTTTTCGCCGATCTCATACCTCTCCCGCAAGCAGATACACCTTATCCGCCCGTTGGTTTTTGCTCCGGAGCGTGAAGTCCGAAAGGCTGCGCTCAAAAATGGACTTGAGGTTGTAAAATCAAAGTGCCCTGCCGATGGACATACTAATCGTCAGAAAACCAAAGAATTCATCGAACAGATGGAGCGCAATGACCACGGCTTCAAGGACAGGATTTTTGGAGCAATGAAGCGTGCCGATATAGATGGCTGGGGCGGCGCACATCCTGAGAAATATGATGTATAAATGCAAAAATCCCCGATTTTCGGGGATTTCTCATAAAAAAGGCTCTCCTTACGGAGAGCCTGATTTTTTAGTTGTTGTAGCAACGACTAATTTAAATTAGTCTTCCTTCTTTCTGAGAACGAAAGCAGCACCAGCAGCAACTACGAGACCAGCAGCAGCAACGCCTACGCCAGCAACACCTGTCTTAGGTGACTCTGTCTTCTTAGGAGCCTCTGTTGTTGTAGGAGCCTGTGTTGTTGTAGGAGCCTGTGTTGTTGTAGGAGCCTTTGTTGTTGTAGGAGCCTTTGTTGTTGTAGGAGCCTCTGTCTCAGCAGCAGGGATCTTAACACCACCGTTGTTGATACCGTTTACGAATGTGTAAGCAGTAGCAAGCTTCTTTGTCTCATCGTCAAATGTAGAAGATGTGAAGAGGTCGCCGTCAACGTAGTTGATGTTTACAGGGTAGAAGTCGCCAGGCTGAGCAGCGTCTGTTACCTTGAATGTGATCTCAGCGTAAGCTGTTGTGCCAGCGAGGCCGCTACCAGCTGTTGTGAAGAAGAGACCGCCATCGTAAGGAGTGATTGTCTTAAGACCGAGGTTAGCGCTGAGGAGTACGTCCATAGAGAACTGTGAGCTTACGTACTCGAGGTTAGCAGCATCATAGTCAACGTGGATACCTGTTGAGTTCCAGTCACCAGAGTTTACAGAGATCTTAAGTGTAACCTCTGCACCAGCTTCGCTCTCTACTGTGTCAACAGTAACAGAGGGCTTTACAGAAGCGCCAGCGAGGTCATCAGCTGTGAAGTTGATGTAAGAACCGTCTACATCTCTGTAGAGGAAGCCGCCGTTGCCGTCAGGACCCTGCTGCTGCTCTTCTTCTGCAGAAGTATCCTCAGCAGATGTATCCTCTGCGGATGTATCCTCAGCAGAAGTATCCTCTGCAGAAGTATCCTCAGCGGATGTATCCTCAGCAGAAGTGTCCTCAGCTGTGTCAGAAGCTGTTGTGTCGTCTGTAGCCTCTGTCTCAGCGAATGCAGAGATTGAAGCAACGGATGTTGTAGCAACTGCAGAAAGTGCGAGTGCTGCAAAAATTCTCTTTAATGAATTCTTTCTCATTGTTAATTTTCCTTTCACGTTTTATAGTTTAAAATTTATGTTATGCCTGCCGCCGAGGTGACGGCAGACTTTAACATTACAATGGTTTATGGATGTGTAATTATACACGCTTAAGCATTCTGTCCGGAACAACGATCATCCAGATGTCGTATGCGGACTTGCCTGTAGAAGTCTGGCTCATGGAGTAGAATGTCAGGATGTCTGAAGCATCGAGAGCGTTGAGAGTTCTGTCAGTCTTCACACGCTGCCATGCATCTACCTCGAACTCATTTGCATCTGTATCAGCAAGGAGTGCTGCGAGGTTATCGAGAGCCTTGTCATCCTGTGAAAGCTTGATGCTCTTATCGAGAGTATCGCTTGTCTGAACGGATGAGTAGTAAGTGAGTACTACTGAAGCGTCAACAGCGTCAACCTCGTTGTTAAGGTCTGCGTCACCCTTTACACCGATGTAAGCAGTAGCTGTTACAGGGCTGCCATCAGCGAATGTAAGAGCCTCACCAGCATAGTAGATCTGGATCTCGTATGTGAAATCAGTCTCTGTTCTCTTGTAAGTGCTCATAGGTGTAGCACCGCCGAAGTTTGCACCAGAAGTTACATCATAAGTCTCGCTGTAACCATCGGAGTAAACGTCTTCCATGATCACGCTGACAATCTGACCCTTATTGAAGTCTCTGCCATCGTGTGAGAAGTAGTAACCATCAGCAGTCTCTACAGTCTTTACATAAGAAGCAACGACATAGGGAGCAGTTGTGGTTGTAGTAGTTGTAGTTGTTGTGGTAGTAGTTGTAGTAGTAGTAGTAGTAGTTGTTGTTGTTGTTGTTGTTGTTGTTGTTGTGGATGTTGTAGTAGAAGTTGTTGTTGTGCTTGTTGTTGTTGAAGTTGTTGTAGTTGTAGAAGTTGTAGTTGTTGTAGATGTAGAAGTTGTAGTGCTTGTTGTTGTAGTTGTTGTTGTAGTAGAAGTTGTAGTGCTTGTTGTTGTAGTAGTTGTTGTAGTAGAAGTTGTAGTGCTTGTTGTTGTAGTTGTTGTAGTAGTTGTTGTAGTAGTAGCAATCGGCTCAGTCTCGAGAATTCTTACATAGTCGAGCTGGATGCTGCCTGTGCCAGTTGTAGCAGCAGACATATCAACAGTGATTGTTACTTCCTTCCAAGTGTTAGTAACAAGCTCATTCTTGTTTGTCTTGTAGTACTCAATAACCTCAGCCTGCTCAGCGTCAGCCATGCAGCCCTTGAGAGTCCAGATGTTGTTCTCAACATCGAGAGTGATATTGTAGATTGAATCAGCAGCTGCGCCAAGCTCAGGAGCAGAGATGTTGAAGTTTGCGCCTGTGAGAAGCTCAACCTGAGCAAGGAGCTCGTTAAACATAGCTGTACCTGTAGCAGTTGCAAGACCGCCGGAAACTGTTGCCGGCATCTTCTCGCAGCCAGGGAGTCCTCTGTTCTCAGCGAAAACCTTAGCAGCAGCGAACGCATCAGCAGTTGTAGCGTATGACTTAGATGACTTAAAGTCAGGGCTTGTATATGTCTCAGCGAACTCGATGTAACGGTCTGTGAGCATATCGTGGCGATCGAAAACTTCCTTAACCTCAGCAGTTACGTCAGCAGCGATCTTAGCAGCGTCAGCAGCGTCGCCGTATGTATTTACATCAGCAAGGTAGTCGAGAACGCAAGCCTGAGCGATCTGGTACTGTGAATCAAGGTAATCCACAAATTCCATAGCTGAGTAAACAGCACCATCACTTGTAGTAATAGTATAAGTTACAGGGAAGTTAGTGCTTCCGTCGATATCAGAAACATCAACAGAAAGTGCAAAATCGCATGAAAGATCGTCAAGAGCGCTGAAATCGATATCAGCAACGATCTGATCGAAGTCTACATTTGAGTAATTGCCAACGATATCAGCAATCGCCTTAGTAGCTCTCTCCTCGTAAAGCTCCTCAACGTAAGTGCTTACGTCGCCAACGCTTGCTGTTGCGTCGATGCTGTCGAGTGAGATTGAGGCTGTAACATCACCTAAATAAGGTGCAAGATCTGCGAAACGACCAGCATATACACCAGCATTAGCGATAAAGAGCTTCTTAATTGTTTCAGTACCAAGTGTCTTAGTTGTACCCTCAGCGCCCCAAACGAGCGGAGCAGCCTTAGATGCATTCCAGTCAGAAACCTGAACGTTATCAGGGAACTCTTCAGTATCGGGAGCGATACGGAGAAGAGATTCAAGTGTAAGATCTGCGCCAGCAGCAGCATATGCAGCAGCTTCGTCAGCAACTGATTCATCTACAGCAGCAAATGACGGGTTAATCAAACACTGTGTGAGAGCGAGCGGGACAGCAGCAGCTGATGCAACAACTCTCTTAAAGAATGATTTCTTCATTGTTCTTACCTCTCTTTAATTTTTTACCGGAAATCACAACGTCCGCCTACTATAGTTAATTCGGCACCGCCTTATGTACAAGGCTCGGCGTTAAATTTCGGGCATATTTCCGTTGCCTCATCAAATGAATACAGCTATCCCGGAAATTCATAAGTTTATTTTATCATATATTCCCCTATAAGTCAAGCCAGTTACGGTATTTTTCTCAAAAATTATTGACGATTAATGAAGTCGTTTTTTGTACGCATTTCACAATCCAGCGGTGATTGCCTGACTATTCTATATTTCAAGAGGTATTTCACGCCTAATTTTTAACTAATTTCAATCTTGTCTACTTTACATTTATATTCTATCACTTTTATCACTTCTTGTCAACACTCATTTATTGTCTTTTATGGTTTTTTCTTCATAAAAAAGCAGACCCGAAGGTCTGCTTTTTATTGTGTATTACTTCTGGATAAGTCTGTCAGGAACAATCTGCATCCAGATGTCGTACGGCTGAGTATCAGTTGTCTGCTTGATTGAGTAGAACATGAGGATGTATGAAGCATCGAGAGCGTCGATAGTTCTATCGATCTTCTCACGGTGGAACTCTCTCTCATCGAACTCATTTGCATCACAGTCAGCAAGGAATGCTGCAAGGCCTTCAAGTCTCTCGTCATCCTTGGAGAACTTGATTGACTTGTCGCCGCCGTTTGTCTGAACTGTTGAGTAGTATGTGAGAACTACTGAAGCGTCGACAGCGTCAACCTCGTTGTTGAGGTCAGCGTCACCCTTAACGCCGATGTAAGCAGTTACTTCTACTGCTGTACCATCCTTCATCTCGAGCGGTGTCTCGCCGAGGAAGAGCGGTACTTCGTATGTGAAGTCAACTTCTGTTCTCTTATAAGTGCTCTGAGGTGTTGCACCGCCGAAGTCAACGTCATCAGTTACGTCAACTGTCTCGATTGTGCCGTCTGAGTACTCATATGCCATGATCACGCTGATGATCTGACCTCTGTTGAAGCCACGGTGGTCATGTGAGAAGTAGTAGCCGTATGTTGTCTCTACCTCTGTTACATAAGATGTAACGAGTGAAACAGATGATGTAGTTGTTGTAGTAGTTGTTGTTGTTGTAGTTGTTGTAGTTGTTGTTGTTGTTGTAGTAGTTGTAGTTGTAGTAGTAGTTGTTGTTGTTGTAGTAGTTGTTGTTGTAGTTGTTGTTGTAGTTGTAGTAGTAGTTGTTGTTGTTGTATCAGCAACAATTACGATAGCACCGTCACGGAACTCAATGTTTCCTGTGATGTCGTTGCCATTTGTGTCATATACGTACATATCAGACCAGCTGATAGCATACTCGCCGTCAGGACAATCTGTAGGAACTGTATATGTGAGTGTAAGAACGATAGAACCGTCCTTAGCAACTACGCCTGAAGAATCAGCAGTAGCGAAGATGAACTCGCCGAGTGCGCCGTTCTGCTCAAGCTCTACGCCGTAAGCGTCTGAACCTGTAGCACCACCGAACTCAACAGGAGCGTCGCCAGTGATTGTGAACTGAGCGCCGGAAACCTCGAGTGCAGCGTTGTTGAACGGATCAACTACGATTACATCCATTGTAACTGTATCGCCAGGCTTAGCAGTTACTGTCGGGATCTCCCAAGCAATATGACCATCCTGGAGAGTTGTTGTTGTGGTTGTAGTAGTTGTTGTTGTAGTTGTAGTAGTTGTTGTAGTTGTTGTTGTTGTATCAGCAACAATTACGATAGCACCGTCAACGAACTGAACGTTCTTTGTGATATCGTTGCCATTTGTGTCAAATACGCTCATATCAGACCAGCTTACAGCATAAGTGCCGTCAGGACAATCTGTAGGAACTGTATATGTGAGTGTGAGAACGATAGCGCCATCAGCAGCTACTACGCCTGTAGAATCAGGTGTAGCGAATGCGAACTCGCCAAGTGTACCATTCTGCTCGAGAATTGACTCATAAGCATCTGAACCAGCTGCAGAATCGAACTCTACAGGTGACTCAGCTGTGATTGTGAACTGAGCAGCAGAAACAGGGAGCTTAGCATTTGCGAACGGGTCAACAACGACAACGTCCATAGTTACTGTATCGCCAGGCTTAGCAGTTACTGTCGGGATCTCCCAAGCGATGATTCCCTCAGGGAGTGTAGTTGTAGTTGTTGTTGTTGTAGTTGTTGTTGTGGTAGTTGTAGTTGTTGTTGTAGTTGTAGTGGTTGTTGTAGTAGTTGTATCAGCCTTAACGATGATTGCACCGTCAGTGAGTGAAACATTCTCTGTAAGGTCGTTGCCGTTTGTATCACTTACAAATACATCAGACCACTCAACAGGGTATGTGCCGTCAGGACAATCTGTAGGAACTGTATATGTGAGTGTGAGAACTACAGCGCCGTTTGCAGCAGGCATACCGTCGCCAGTCTCATTAGCAAATGCAAATTCCTTGAGTGTCTCATTGATCTCGAGATCTGTTACGTAAGCAACTGAGCCGCTTGCGCTTGAGTACTCGATAGGAGCTGCAGCGTCAATTGTGAACTGAGCACCAGCCACTGCGAGCTTAACGTTGTTTGAATCAACGACAACAACGTCCATCTTAACTGTGTCACCAGGCTTAGCAGTTACAGTCGGGATTTCCCAGATGATATCGCCTTCCTGGATTGTAGTTGTAGTAGTTGTTGTTGTAGTTGTAGTAGTTGTTGTTGTAGTTGTAGTTGTTGTAGTTGTAGTTGTTGTAGTAGTTGTAGTTGTAGTTGTAGTAGTTGTTGTAGTTGTTGTTGTAGTAGTTGTTGTGGTAGTAGTTGTTGTGGTAGTAGTTGTAGTAGTTGTTGTAGTTGTAGTAGTTGTTGTGTCAGCCTTAACGATGATAGCACCGTCTGTAAGAGTGATGTTGCCTGTGAGGTCGTTACCGTTTGTATCGCTTACGAATACATCAGACCACTCTACAGGGTATGTACCATCAGGACAATCTGTAGGAACTGTGTATGTAAGAGTAAGAACGATAGCGCCGTTTACAGCGATCTGTCCGTCGCCGAGTTCGTTAGCGAATGCGAATTCCTTGAGAGTCTCGTTGATCTCAAGATCAGCAGCATAGCCGATAGAACCGCTTGCGCTTGAGTACTCGATCGGAGCAGCAGCATCGATTGTAAACTGAGCACCAGCTACTGCGAGCTTTGTGCCAGCTGTATCAACGACAACAACGTCCATCTTAACTGTGTCGCCAGGCTTAGCAGTTACAGTCGGGATTTCCCAAATGATGTCGCCTTCCTGAACAGTAGTTGTAGTTGTTGTAGTTGTAGTTGTTGTTGTTGTTGTAGTTGTTGTAGTAGTAGTTGTAGTTGTTGTAGTTGTAGTAGTTGTTGTAGTTGTAGTAGTTGTTGTTGTAGTATCAGCCTCTACGATGATAGCACCATCAGTAAGCTTGATGTTAGCAGTGATGTCGCTTCCGTTAGTATTGCTGATAAATGCATCTGCCCATTCTACAGGGTATGTACCATCAGGACAATCTGTAGGAACAGTGTATGTGAGTGTAAGAACAACTGCGCCGTTACCAGCAGCAACTCCGTCGCCGCCTTCGTTACCGAATGCGAATTCCTGGAGAACGTCGTTCTTCTCAAGGTCAGTTACGTAAGCAACTGAACCGCTTGCGCTGTTATAAACGATAGGAGCAGCAGCGTCGATTGCGAACTGAGCGCCAGCTACCTGGAGCTTAGTGCCAGCTGTATCAACGACAACAACGTCCATCTTAACAGTGTCGCCGGGCTTAGCTGTTACAGTCGGGATTTCCCAAGCGATTTCGCCAGGAGTCTCAACTACGATTGCACCATCGATGAACTCGATGTTGCCTGTGAGGTCGCTTCCGTTTGTATCACTTACAAATGTGTTATCCCAAGTTACAGGGTATGTACCGCCTGCGCAGTCATCGGGAACCTTATAAGTAAGTGTAAGAACTACAGCGCCGTTGCCAGCAGCAACTCCATCTCCGCCCTCATTGCTGAATGCGAATTCCTGGAGACCGTCGTTAGCCTCGAGATCTGTTACATAAGCAACAGAACCGCTTGCGCTGTTGTAAACGATAGGTGTAGCAGCATCGATGTCGAACTGTGCACCTGCGATAGCAAGCTTTGTGTTAGCTGTATCAACAACGACAACGTCCATCTTAACTGTATCGCCAGGCTGAGCTGTTACAGTCGGGATCTCCCAAGCGATCTTACCAGCCTGGATAGTAGTTGTTGTTGTAGTTGTTGTTGTAGATGTTGTAGTTGTAGTAGTTGTTGAAGTTGAGGTTGTTGTAGTAGTTGTAGTTGTTGTAGTTGTAGTAGTAGTTGTTGTTGTTGTTGTAGTTGTTGTTGTAGTTGTAGTAGTTGTAGGAGCCTCAACTACGATCTTAGCAGGATAGTACGTAATGTTAGAGAATGCATTAGGTACGCTGTCCTTGTTAAGAATGATGTAAGCATCCTCGATGTAGTATGTGCCAGGCTCGATATCAGCAGGTACGTTGATCTCATACCAGATCATTACCTCGCCGTCTGTAGGAACGGTTGGTAAATACTGGACATCATCGCCTTCACCTACTGAAGTACCAAGAGGTGCATTAAACTTAGCATCGATCGGGTTGCCGTTCTTGTCTACAAGAACCTCTGTATTAGCAGGATTACCCATCCAGTTACATACAAGACCAGCGCCATTGAATGCATCGGACTTCTTAGCCATATCGGTGAATGTAAGCGGCTCATCAATAGTAAGACCCATATCGATAGCCATTACAGCCTGACCGTTAGCATCAATTGTCATGTCAGCATAGATTGTCTCGCCAGGAGTTGCCGGGTAATAATCTAAGCCATCCGGATACTTGTAATCAAAGATAACTTCCTCGTCAGAAGACTCAACTACGATCTTAGCACGCTCATATGTGATGTTTGTGAAAGGTGTGGGAACACTGTCCTTGTTGAGGACAATATAAGCCATGTCGATGTAGTATGTACCTGGCTCAATGTCTGCAGGGACATCGATCTCATACCAGATAAGAGGCTGCTCTGTATCCGGAACTGTAGGTACATAAACTGCTGTGTCTCCGGAGCCTTCCTTATGACCAAGCGGAGCATTGAACTTAGCGTCGATCGGGTTGCCCTGCTTGTCAACGAGCTCCTGTGTGTTAGCGGGATTACCCATCCAGTTGCACACAAGACCAGCTTTATCAAATGCTTCAGATGTCTTTGCCATATCGGTGAATGTAAGCGGACCATCAATTGTAAGACCCATATCGATAGCCATTACTGCTGCACCGTTTGTATCGATCATCATGTCGGCATAGAGAACCTCACCAGGAGTTGCCTTATAATAATCTAAGCCGTCCTCATACTTGTAATCAATGATTACAGGTGTATCCTTAGAAGGATCAGGAGTTGTTGTTGTAACCTTAGTTGTAGTAGTTGTTGTTGTAACAGCATTACCAACCTGGATTACTGCTCTTTCAAAAGAAACGCCATACTTTGTGAAGCTAGTATCCTTAGTGATTGTAGCATAATCAAAATCGATGTAATAGAGACCATCCGGACAGTCAGCAGGAATTTTGATTTCTAAGTATGTGAGAACTTCTCCGTCTGTCGGAACAGTCGGAACATACTGCATGTTGTCACCGCTGCCCTCGCTGTGACCAAGTGCACCAGTGATCTTTGCTGAAATCTCGTTACCGTCTGCATCAGTCGGATTCTCATCAGCTGCAGTGTTGCCATACCAGTTCGGAAGAAGACCGGCACCGCCGAATGCGTCACTTGTCTTATTTACAAAGGTAACAGCATCAAACAAATCACCTGTAAGTGTAAGACCGATGTCAACACCCATAACTGCATTGCCATTTGCATCAATTGTCATATCAGCATAAATTGTGTCACCAGCGTTTCCGAAGTAACTATCATTTACGCCATCACCATTGCTATCATAACCGTTCTCGCTGTTCGCATATTTCCAGTCGAGCACGATATCAGATGATGCATTCTTATTAGCAGTTCCATCAATTGCATCGCTCATAGCAACATTAGGCTGCTCGGCAGATAAACTGCCGGCAGCACTAACACTGAATGAGGAAGCAAATACACTTGTCATGAGCGATAAGCCCATTGTAAGGGAGGTAACTGCTGAAAGCAATTTCTTCATCAGTGTATTTCCTTTCTGAATATTAAATTTTGATAACGTATGTTAAATCAAACTATTGGATAATCTGATTACTTGTTGTACTCTGTAGCAACAGGGCCGTTATCTGTAAGTGTCCAAAGGTGGATGATGGACTGGATGATGTATGTAGAATCCTCGTATGTGAGATCTACGCCAGAGAGAACAGTTGTAGGAGCTGTAACCTCACCGTTGATCTTACCCTGATCTGTCATAAGGTCGCCCTTACCAGCAAGGTACTTGTTAAGGATTACAACGTCAGCAACGTTTACCTTACCATCGCAGTTTGTATCGCCGAGGAGGTATGCGCCAGGATCAGAAGAAGGATCCGGAGGTGTTGTAGGCTTGGGAGTTGTAACTGTTGTTGTTGTTGTTGCAGGCTTAGTAGTTGTAGCTGTTGTTGTTGTAGTTGTTACAACATCGCCGCCGTCGCCTACCTGGATGTGGAGCGGAACGTATGTGATGTCAGTGAAAGGTGTAGGAACGCTGTCCTTATTAAGAACTACGTATGCAAGGTTGAAGTAGTAGTCGCCATCCGGACAATCGTCAGGAATTGAGAACTCGAACCATGTCATAACTTCACCATCAGTAGGAACTGTAGGTGTGTAAACAGCATTGTCGCCTTCGCCAACTGATGTACCAAGAGGTGCATTGAATGTAGCTGTCATAGGATTGCCATCCTTGTCAACGAGTACAGCTGTAGGTGAAGAGGGGTTACCAGACCAGTTTGGAACGAGACCAAGTCCGCCGAACGCGTCTGTCTTCTTAGCCATGTCAGTTACACAGCTGAAGAGCGGTGAGCTCTCGCCGCCTTCAAATACGAAGCCCATGTCGATACCGATAGCAGCCTGGCCGTTTGTATCGATTGTCATGTCGCCGTAGATAACATCGCCAGCATTTGCCTTAATGTCATTTTCCTTCCAATCGAATGTTACGCCTTCGCCGTCGCCTGTGTCAGGAGCCGTTGTTGTAGTTGTTGTGGGCTTAACAGGAGTAGGAGTTGTAGTTGTTGTAACCTTAGACTCACCCTCGCCTACCTTGATTGTAAGGGGCTCGAAGTAGAGTGTACCCTCGCCTGTTGTAGACTGGAGAAGCTGTGTGTACTCATAGTTGAGGTATGCAGAACCGATTGTGTTTGAAGGCTGGTAGCCAGCTTCATCCTTGAAGAAATCATAGAAATCGATCTTGTACTCACCCTCGGGAGCGCCCTTCTTGATTACTACGTCGAAGTAGTAGAACGGGAACTCGTCAGATGTAGATCCAAGCCAGTAACTATTGTCTGTTGAGATCCAGTTAAGAACGATGTTAGGAAGATTTACACCGAACATTGCCTGATCCTTGGAGAGGAGGTGTGACCACTGTGTAGCATTAGGTGTATAGCTGCCTCTCTTAACTCCGCCTGTAAACATAGGACGGCACTTTGTTGAGAATGTTGTACCATCAGAAAGAGTATACTCTTTTTCTGTATCCCAGTAATCCTTAGTCGGATCGCCACCGTCTACGAGCTGAATAGCACTTGTGTCAGGACAATCCTCGCTGATACCGAATGTTGCGAGAATACCAGCGCACTCGCCCTCTGTCTCTTCCTCAATGTAGAAACCGCAGGGGATTGTTACGTCGCCAGCAGCTACATCAGCAGCAGAAACCTCATAGTAGTTGTCTGTCTCACCCTCAACACGAATGGAGTAACCCTTCTGTGTATCAACAGGTTTTCCTTCCTTAGCGTTTGCAACTGTAGCAGGTACAGCAGCAGCAAGCATTGTTGCAGTCATACAAATAGATGTAACTGCAGAGATAAACTTTTTCATCTGTGATAATTCCTTTCTTTAGGCTTTCGCCTATTAATGATTTTATTAGGGGTTTATATTCCTTTGTAAAAGGGACAAATAAGATAATCCTTCGGATTAGGATTACAGATAAGATTCAGGAAGCTCTGTGATGAGCTGAGCGATGCTCTTCTGAACTGCAAGCGCATCCATATTGCCGACGCCGTCGCCACGCTGATATACATCAGCATTGTTCATTGCCTCAGCAGAAAGTGTTCCGCCTGGTGTTGTCAGATGAACCATGATCGCTACAACGTCTGCAATCTCAACAGTTCCATTAAGATCAGCGTCTCCGTAAAGAAGCTCTGTTACATCCGACGACGGCTCTGTTGTAGGCTCTGTTGTTGTAGGCTCCTGCTCTATCAGAATCTGACCGTCATTGGTTCCAACACTGTACTTTACAGCCTCCGAACCATTTGTGTAACCTGCAACGATCTCGCTGCCTGTTCCACGGTCTGTGGGCACTACAGTAAGGTCAATTGCAGAACCCGGCTCAACACCGTCAGCTACCGTACCTTCAATTGTACAGAACACGCCTGCACCCTGAAGCCAGTAAGCTGAGTCCTCCAGTACAGTTGTCCATACCAGGTTTACGTAGCCTTCATCGTTCAGAATGTAGCTTTCAAAGTTCGGAACCATTGAAGCTGTCGGGTCAGCTGAAGCAGCACCGGTCTCTGTAAGTTCACCGGCAGTTACTGATGTTACAGTGATAAGACTGCTGTCATACTGAATTGAAAAGTCACAGCCCTGAATTCCCGTTGACGGAATGTCAGACAGTGTTACGTCTACTGAGAATGTCTCGCCAGCTTTTACTATATCATCAGCCACAGATATCTGCACTGTTTCTGTAGCAGCAAATGAAACAGGAAGCGCACCGACACTCGAAGCTAATAACGCTGCTGTCATTGCTCCAACGACTACCTTTTTTGTCTTCATTTCTTTTTTCCTCCTTCTTTAGAATTGTTATATAACAAAGGAACCTTCAGCCCCTTATTATATCATACTCATGGCACAAAACGAGACACCAGCGCCTCGTATCCTGTTATAATTATAGGATAAACATGGCATAAAGTCAAGAGTCTGGCATCATTTTGTACAAAACTTATAAACGCTTTTCGTCGTTTTTCGCCTAGCCGGGCAATCGACACCCGATACTCCGTGAAAGCGCCTTACAGGGTTATCCGCCGCCGAAATGTACTCCGGACAAAATGGGCAGAAAATCCCGTATTCTAAGTTTATTCACGGTTTTATTATATATCAGCCACTCAAAAAAGTAAATAGGTTTATATGGTTTTTGGTATATTACATAAACACCGATCAATTTTTTGCACACTTTGCACAAATATCAAGCAAACAAATAAGCTTTAAGAAAAGTTTTTGTTAACCAAATATTTATTAGCTAATTTTTTAATTCAATTTCCGGAATTCCTCCGGAATATTCGCTTCTATAATGTTATTGATTACCTCCATGCTGAAGTTTTTCGCTGTGCCTGCCGGCGCATACGGAACACCGTGACCATTAGCAAGCTCCGCCGTATACATATTATAAGGATACAGCCTCATATTTGAAAAACTTCCGTCGTCATAGTGGTTTATGACTGGTATTACTCCGACATTTTCCAGCGTCACCGCATTAGTCTCACCGTCGACCACAACGTCAAAATCAGCTATCTCTCCTACCAGATTGAAGTTATCAGTCTGTGCAGAGATGAAATTTCCCAGCGAATAGAACACAAATCCCTGTGTTCCGTCGCTTCTTGTTATGTATTCCATTGTCTCAGCCGTATGCGGATGAGTTCCGATTATTACATCTGCTCCCCACTCGACCATATCCTGAGCCAAAAGACGTCTGTCCTCAGAAACCGTATGTGTATCCTCAACTCCCCAGTGTGCAGCGACTATGACAACATCTGCTATCTGTTCTGCCTGTTTTATCTGAGCCTGCATAACATCTCTCTCGCTGGTAAGAACTACTCTCAGGGAGGTATCCGAAGGCATCACATAGCCATTCATATGCTCTGTATACGCAAGAAAAGCGAAGGTTACTCCCTCCACCTCCATTGTACGGATGTTTGCCATATCGGCTTCATCACGGTATGCTCCGCAGACAACGACTCCATGCTGAGCCACTCTCTGATCCCAGTAATCGAGTGTTGCGCTGAGTCCGTCCGGCCATTTATCGAGAACATGGTTATTCGCCATTGTAAAAACGTTGAAGCCCAGATCGATCATATCGTCGCCAAGCTCGGGCGGCGAATTGAAATTGAAATTACTTCCGGAGACTTCGTATTCACCGTTAGCGATTAATGTTTCCTGATTGAGGATACTTATATCGCCGGATTCTATAATGCTGCGGACATTTTCGTAAAGCGGGAGGAAATTATACTCCTCACCGGGCTGTGCATGAGTCTGAGCATTTCGATAAACCGCCGTCTGCACGAGGTTATCTCCTGCCGCAACAACGTGGATAACCTTATCCTCAGGGATAGGCATAGTAGTCGGCTCCATTGGAGCTTCTGTAGTTACCACAGCCAAAGCAGGAGACGCTTCGGAGGAGTCTACTTTTCCAAAATCAATTTTTCCGACGATCTTCGTACATCCAACGCAGATCAATCCTAATATCACAGCTGCCCCGAGGGCACGTCCTTTTCTGAGTTTCATCCAATTCTCCTTACAGAAGTTTTCTTCTGAGGTACAAATTCACTTTATATCTATATTATACCACATCAGTTTCATTTTTGCAAATATCTTTTCAGCGTCGGTCAGCACGAAAACCAGCGATCCGGCACGCCAAAAATGCCCAAATAAAGGCATTTCAGAGCATATCAGAGTTTGTCAGCCATTTTTTGTTCATAAACACGAAAATTTAGCTTAAAATTTGTGCATCTTGACATATCCTCTATAGAATTCATTTTCACACGCCTGACTGACGTTTATTCTGAAGCTCTATAAACTCTACGGCAAGGGATTCTGCCTCTGAATATGATGAAAGCTGATAGCACCTTGCCCGGAACTTTGCCGAGCCGTAGCAGCCGTTCATATACCATGCAGCGTGTTTTCTTGCCTCGTGCATAGCAGGCTCCTCGGGCTTTTCGCTCAGCTCAAGTATCAGCCGGATATGCTCCAGCATAACTGCCATTTTCTCCTCAACTGTCGGCGGAGTATATGGCTCGCCCTTATAAAACGCCTCTATCTCACGGAAAACAAATGGGTTTCCATAGCTTCCTCTGCCGATCATTACAAGATCGCAGCCTGTCTCGCTGTACATTTTTCTGCACGTTTCGAGGTCGGTAACATCGCCGTTTCCGATCACCGGAATACTCACCGCCTGCTTTACCCGGGAAATAACCTCCCAGTCGGCAGTTCCGCTGTAGAATTGCTCACGGGTACGTCCGTGAACTGCAACAGCCGATGCTCCGGCAGATTCTATTGCCTTTGCGAACTCGACAGCATTTATTGTGTCCGCACTCCAGCCGCTGCGGAACTTTACAGTAACAGGAACCTTTCCTGCTGCTTTTACAGCCGCACTTGTTATATCAGCTGCAAGCTTTATATCCTTCATCAGCGCCGAGCCGGAGTTTGTATTTATCACCTTCGGCACAGGACAGCCCATATTGATATCAATGATATCAGGCTTATACTCCAGTACGATTCCGACTGCCTTTTCCATGAACTCCGGCTCACCGCCGAAGAGCTGAACTGCCATCGGTCGCTCCTCGTCAGTTACAGTACAGAGCTGCGCAGTTTTTTTATCACCATAGCAGATTCCCTTAGCCGATACCATCTCACTCACGAGGTATGCTGCGCCGTATTTTTTGCACATCAGCCTGTAAGCACGGTCGGCAACTCCTGCCATAGGCGCAAGCGCCGCCGTCTGAGGTATCTTTACGCCGCCTATATCAATGTACTTCATTATCTGTTTCTGCATCATTATTTTTATTCTTGAAAACAAAGATCTTGCTGAGAACATAGTTTGCGATGAAGATAAGCACCTGGCTGAGGAAGGTGATGATGCCCTTTCCTATTCCGAGCCAGTCGCAGCATACGAGGAATATTACCTCCTCCATAGCCAGCGTAGCAAGTCTTGCTCCGTAGAAGGAAACAAACACCTTCCAGAACTCTTCTTTTGAATGTGTCTCGTTTTTGAAAACATATTTCTTGTTGGTGAAGAATGCGAATGTAACTGCGCAGATCCATGAGAACACCACTCCCGCAGTACTTTCCCAAGCCGGATCTCCGGGCACGGGGTAGAACAGTATCAGCTTTGTAACGATCGAGATAACCGTTGTAAGTCCGCCGAACAGCAGGTACATCCATTTCTCCTCGTATTTATAATATATATCCTGAAGCTTTTTCGGTAGTATCGAAACGCAGGCTTTTATTAATCTTTCCATATCTGTATCAGACTCCTTTCACAGCATGTACAAATTATATAATAACAGTTATTTTCATTTTTTTCAAGTGTTTTCTGAAATTTCCAACAAAAGATCATCAGAAAAACCGCTTCCGTCAGTTTTTCCGGAAGCGGTTTTGAAGATCATTTTTTCGGTAATACTATTAATATAGTATATCGTCACGCAGGCTGCTTGTCGAAGAGCTTCTTTGCGAGCGGTATAAGCATTCCTCCGGCTGCATTTCCGAGGGCTACAATGAGTATGTACACGCAGCCGTCAAGTGAAGGATCTGCTGCGAACATATAGTAGCAGTCTGCTACAGAGTGGTTGAAGCCGCAGAATATAAACACCATCACCGGCACAGATGTTCCGAAAATGAACGAAGCGTCATGTCCGCCTGCACGGCATCTCTTTCCGTTATCTACTGCAAGATACATCAGCATTCCGCAGAAAATTCCGAGGATAAACTGGCTGAGGATATCATCGCTGAGCTTTGTATCCATCGCTGCAACAGCATTTTCATGCACCTTTGCTCCGACTCTGGTAAGTCTTACAAGTCCCGCAGCAGCACCTGTTCCGATAACGTTTCCCAGAAGCGTGATGGCAACTTCTCTTATATAAATAGGCTTATTCTCAGGAATATACCCTACCTTTCCGGTATAAAGCGCAAAGCCGCACTGGATTATTGTAAACAATCCAAAACTAAAGAGAAAACCGCCGAGGTATTTGTTATCCACCATGAGATAAACCGTACCTCCGACGCCGATCATAAGTCCGGAAAGGATCGCTTTTACAAGTATACTTCTGAAGGATTCGAGCTTCATTTCTAACACTCCCTGTTATTCTGCAAATTTATCCTTATTATTATATCACAAAAAATTCATCTGGTCAATGGTAAATTTGATAAATCCTCCATAAAAAAAATCCCGCCTTTCCAGACGGGATTTTTATTATATAAAATTACTTAGCGAGATTAGCCTCGATCTTGTCGAGTACTGCATAAAGCTCAGCAGGAATCTTTCCGCCGTTTGCAGCGATATCATCGTTGTAATATCTTCTCATCTCAGCGATCTCCTTTGTCCAGAGCTCGTTGTCAACGTCGAGAAGCTTATCCATGACCTCGGGAGTTACCTCATCCTCGATACCCTCAACATTGATGTCGCCCTTCTTAGGAAGGTAGCCGATAGCTGTCTCCTCAGCGTCAACCTCGCCCTCGCATCTCTTGATGATCCAGTCGAGAACTCTCATGTTGTCGCCGAAGCCAGGCCAGAGGAAGTTACCCTCTTCGTCCTTCTTGAACCAGTTTACATTGAAGATCTTAGGAGCATTCTCGCCGAGCTTAACGCCCATGTCGAGCCAGTGCTGCCAGTAATCGCCAACGTTGTAGCCGATGAACGGCTTCATAGCCATAGGATCGTGACGGAGCACGCCTACTGCGCCTGTTGCAGCAGCTGTTGTCTCAGAAGATACAGCTGAACCGATGTATGTTCCGTGTGTCCAGTCGAATGACTGATATACGAGCGGAGTTGTTGATGCACGGCGTCCGCCGAAGATGATAGCTGAGATCGGTACACCAGCGGGATTGTTGAACTCAGGTGAGATGCAGGGGCAGTTGATAGCCGGAGCTGTAAATCTTGAGTTCGGGTGAGCGAGCTTCTCGCCTGAAGCTGTGAACTCCTTGCCGTTTACCTTAGCGCCCTTCCACTCTGTAGCGTTCTCCGGAGGATTCTTATCGAGACCCTCCCACCATACTGTCATATCATCGTTGTTGATAGCAACGTTTGTGAAGATAGTGTTCTTCATTGTAGAAGCGAGAGCGTTGTAGTTGGACTTAGCGTTTGTTCCGGGAGCTACGCCGAAGAATCCGTTCTCAGGGTTGATAGCATAGAGTTTGCCGTCCTCGCCCTGCTTCATCCAAGCGATATCGTCACCTACTGTGAATACCTCATAGCCGTCCTTCTTGTATCCCTCCGGAGGAATGAGCATAGCAAGGTTTGTCTTTCCGCAAGCTGACGGGAAAGCAGCTGTGATATATTTAACTTCGCCGTTGGGCTTCTTAACGCCGAGGATGAGCATATGCTCAGCCATCCAGCCCTCGTTCTTACCCTGGAAGGAAGCGATTCTGAGAGCGAAGCACTTCTTGCCGAGGAGAACGTTTCCGCCGTAAGCAGAGTTGATTGACCAGATTGCATTGTCCTCAGGGAACTGAACGATATATCTTCCCTCAGGATCAACATCAGCCTTTGAGTGGAGGCATCTTACGAAGTCGTCGGACTCATCGCCGAGGTTCTCGAAAGCAGCCTTACCCATTCTTGTCATGATCTCCATGTTGAGTACTACGTAGATTGAGTCAGTTACCTCTACACCAACCTTAGCGAGAGGAGAACCGATCGGTCCCATTGAGTAAGGGATAACGTACATAGTTCTGCCCTTCATTACGCCGTCGTACATAGGTGTAAGCTTAGCGTACATCTCCTTAGGATCCATCCAGTTATTTGTCGGACCTGCGTCCTCTTTCTTTCTAGTACAAATGAAAGTTCTGTCCTCTACACGAGCAACATCGTTAGGCTGAGTTCTATGATAGAGACAGCCGGGAAGCTTCTCCTGATTAAGTTCGATCATTTCACCTGTTGAAATAGCTTCAGCTCTGAGTGCGTTGAGCTGTTCCTCTGAACCGTCGATCCATACGACCTTCTCGGGCTTTGTAAGAGCGATCATCTCTTCAACCCACTTATTAACATTCGGGTTCTTTGTCAATGACATGATAAATACCTCCTATTTTTTCGTCTGCGCTGTATACAAAAGCGTAGTACGCATGAGCAGCATACCGACACTGACTCTGTATAATTCAGCCTTTTGTTGGAACTTTCAAAAATATCAATCGTTCCTCAAATAATATTATATCCGTTTTAAGTCAAACTGTCAATAGGGTGATTGACTTTTTTTTCACAAAATATCCAGAAAAAACTTCCTCTCTGCCGGAAGTGATCAGACAATATGTTCTGCGGCACGAACGAGCATATTCCATGTACCGCTGTCGACGTTTCCGTTTTGTGAAAGACCTGACCGGCGCTGAAAGCTTCTCACTGCATCGGCGGTAGCGGTATTATAGTTTCCGCTCACCGGAACACGGGGCATATTATCAAAGGCTGCGCCGATACTGTCGAGCATTGCCTGAATTATATAGACGATAAGACCGCTGTCGCCGGGACGAACGACATGATCCGGTGCTGGAAATGCATTATAGGCAACAGGATTGCCATACAAAAGCTCACGGTAGACGCTTACTATTTTATTCCACGTTGCCGTATCGGTGTTTCCCGTATCGGGAAGCCCGTAGTCACGCTGAAAGGCTCTCACGGCTATCGCCGTATCACGCCCGTAAAATCCGTCAGGAATGATCCTCGGGATCCTTTCGTTGAAGAACGAGATAGCGTGAAGATACGTCTGAAGTTCATGTATATGCTGCCTGCGCTGTTTATCTGAAAACGCCATTGATGTAACTCTCCCTTCATAAAGCTGACCTATTCAATAGTATATCCCGGATTCTGATATGGACGCTTATCGAAGCCGAATCTCAGATCGGAATAAACTCCTGCTATCGCATCCCACGTCAAAGCGCCCACGATACCGTTTACCGGAAGCCCGAAGCGTCTCTGGAATGCCGAAACTGACTGTCTCGTCAGAGGTCCGAAATAGCCTGTCGCACTCACAGCAGGGATATCAGGATAAGTCTGATTTATCAGCGTAAGGTACTGCTGGATCGTGCGGACATTTTCACTTGTTACACCCTCCTTCAGCACAGTGCCGGGATAAAGCTGTACTGCCGACAGATCATCCCTCGGAACTGATTCGACGATGCCCTGATAAGCACGATACATATCATTCCACGTTCTCCTGTCGACAACTCCGGTCTGCGGCAGTCCGAAAACTCGCTGAAATGACTTGACCGACTGCTCTGTCTCAGGGCCGAAATATCCGGTGATGCTGACTGGCTGGACTGCCTCGTAATACGCACCGATAACAGCAAGGTAGTACTGGATGATCCTGACCTCATTGTTCTGCATCCCGATGGACAGCTCCTCTACAAACCGCTTCTCCAGCTCCTCAAGTCGCACTCCCTCGGAGTTAAGCTCTGCGATGCGCTTGACACTTGTGTAGATGTATATTATCCTGTACCATGTCGATTCATTTATCACACCTGTGGGATCAAGTCCGAAAACACGCTGGAATTCCTCCACCGCAGCTCTTGTGGCTTCACCAAAATTTCCATCAGCCACCGGTATCTTCGGTATTGCCGGATAATTTCTCGAAATGCGGTTGAGGAAGATCTGCATTGACTTAACGTCATTACCCGAAGAACCAAGCGCAAGCTCCACTCCCGGATATGATTCTCCTGCCGTTCTGACCGGAGCATTTCTCACGATGTCAATATCATCGCCGTAATAATACTGCAATATCTCATACGGTGTCATCCCCTCATTCGCAAGAGTAACAGTTCCCCACTGCGAAAGTCCTGCACACGTTGCTGTTGTTCCATTGCAGAACGCCGTGAAGAGAGGTTCAACACTTCCCTGACGGCGGACGTAATCATTGAAAAGCTCATCGGCAAGGCGGCTTATATTCTCAAATATCTCCCTGCCGTTGATGAACTTCTGATCGTACTGCGTCGAGGACGTGATGTCAAAATCATATCCTCTTGAGCGGTACCATTCTGTATAGATCCTGTTGAGCGCAAAGCTGGTGATAACATAAATATTTGCCCTCAGCGCATTCTCCGGCCATGTAGGGTAAATCTCGCTTGAGGCAACATTCTTGACGTAAGTCAGAAAATCCACCGTTACATTCGCCGCATCAGAATCAGGCGGCCCGAGATGTACGGTTATCGTCTCCGGAATGAACGGAGTTCCTGTAAGCATACTATTCCTCCTTCATTACCCAAGATTTGTGTTCTGGTTATATGTCGTGACAGTCTCCTCTCCCGGACGCATGAAAAGCGGAACCGGAATCATGCTGAAATTCTGCACTGAGGTTATTCCCTCAAACACCGGAACATCTACGCTTCTTGCATTAAAAAAGCCCTCGGCAGTTACTGTAATGTCGAAAAGGCTGTAAGGTCTGACTGCCGGATCGGGTGCCTGAGAATATGATATATCCGGTGCCGGAACCTCGAATTTCGGACTGATACCGCTGCGGTCGGTCACTCCCGACGCAAGGATCATCCTGTTTCCGTCAACGATGGCAACGACCTGAACCGATGCATTCTCAATTGGCTCAGAATCATCGCCTGTGCGGACGTTCACGAGGATATATCCCTTTGCAGTACCGATACTCTCCTCGGACGGATACTCCGGCATCTCCTCTTCGCCTGGCTCTCTGCCTATCATCTCCAGCTGCTGCTGAAGGCGCATGAAATCCTCATTATAATCATCCCTCTCCTGTTCAGCAGGCAAAGAAACGATCTCCTGCGGAGCAGCCTCACTTTCGGGAGCTTCAGGTTCCGCCATCTCAGGCTCAGGCTCAGACACAGGCTGTTCCTCCTGAGTCTGTGGGAGCTGGGGCATCGCCGCTGTCTGCTGAACAGGCTCAGCGCCCTGCTGATCTCTGAAGCCCTGCTGCTCCGGCTCATAGCTCACCTCAGGTTCTGTAAGTATCTCTCTCTCCGGCTCAGGCGGAGCTTTCGGAAGTTTTTCAGTCTCGATACGTGTATTGACCGCAGGAACAGCCGTACTCCTGCCATAAAGCCTCATAAGCTCCTGCCGGTATTTTTCAGCCTGAGCCGCAATATCTCTTTTATCCATGCTTTCGCCTCCTATTAGTACTATTCAATGTTATTCCTGTGTTTTTTCAGTTATGCCGGAACTTTGGCATCGGGTGCATAATTCTGCCATAGTGCGGCATAATATTCCGGAACAGTTTTCGTCACAAGGAGGCTCTTTACGCATGATCATTGCACTTCTCAGGTCTATTATTCTCTATATACTTGTAATATTCGCCGTAAGGCTGATGGGAAAGCGTCAGCTCGGTGAGCTTCAGCCATCAGAGCTTGTCATCACCATCCTCGTCTCCAACATCGCCACCCTGCCGCTCGAGGATGTAAATATCCCTCTCATGGTCGGCATAACGCCGATCCTCACTCTGGTATGCTTTGAGGTCATCGTCTCGTGGATGTCGCTCAGCTTTCCAAAACTCAGGAAGATAATCTCCGGTCACCCGAAGATCATCATCAGCAACGGAATGATCGACCGGAAGATCATGCGTGAGCTGAGGTTTTCCGTCGACGACCTCATGACAGCTCTGCGTGGAAATGATATCTTCAGCATCGACGAGGTGCAGTATGCGATAGTCGAAACGACGGGAAGTATGTCAGTTATGAAAAAACAGGACTGCGAAACGGTGACGTGCAAGGATATGGGAATATGCAAAAAGCCTGAAAATCCGCCTCAGGTCGTTATAAGCGACGGGAAAATCCTTAAGGAAACGCTCTCATTCGCCGGTATGAGCGAGAAAACACTCAGACGTATACTGCGCCGTGAAAAAATCCATCCCGAGCAGATACTCCTCATGACTGCCGACGGCTCAGGCAATTATTATATCGCCCCTCTCGATGGCTCTGCGCCGGTTTCAGGAAAGGAGAAAAAGTCAGATGACAAGAGTTAAGATCAGTATCTGCATAATCTCGCTTCTCATAGCACTCAGCATCTTTTTTGGCTTCCACATCAGCAGCCGCTGTCAGGAGCTTCTTGAGCTTACTGACAGTATAAAATCCTCCGTAAGCAGCGGAAATACTGACGCTGCGCTTGAGTATGCCGAAGAGCTAAGAAGCACATGGCAGTCATTCCGGCGAACTGCCGGTGTCATGGTAAAAAGCGACAAGCTCATCGAGATCAGCCGCATCAGCGCAAGGATCACTCCCATGATAAAGTCAGACAGCGATGAACTCGATGCCGAGCTTGACGAGCTTTCTGATCTCATAAGCTTCCTGCGTACGAGCGAAACGCCCGATATCACCAGTATTTTCTGACTGAAAAAGGGACTGCGTATAAAAGCAGTCCCTTGAAATTGTTGATAATCCGGTTATTTTCAGGCGGATAATATCCTCCCTACAAATAATTCAACGTAAACTCCGTTCGTAGGGGACGGCGTCCTCGACGTCCCGCAACTCCGGACGTTTCTACAGATAAAGGGACTGCGTATAAAAGCAGTCCCTTGAAATTATTGATAATCCGGTTATTTTCAGGCGGATAATATCCTCCCTACAAAAAATTCAACGTAAACTCCGTTCGTAGGGGACGGCGTCCTCGACGTCCCGCAACTCCGGACGTTTCTACAGACTAAAGGGACTGCGTATAAAAGCAGTCCCTTTTCAATGTACATCTTTGATTGCATTCTTTGCTTTCGCCACTATAGTACGGTCATTTTCGTACGACAGCACATGCGAGGCATGAGAGATATCTACCCAGCGGATCTCCGAGATCTCGCCTTCCTGAGGGAAATAATCGACATTCTTCGCCTTTGCCAGAAAATAAACCACGACCTTTACCGTATCTTTTTTCGGGGAATACGTAACAGTCTCACGAAATGTCGGATCAATGATAACATCGATGGAAGTTTCCTCGAGTATCTCACGCTTTGCAGTTTCGACTTCCGTTTCACCCTTTTCAACGTGTCCCTTCGGAAATGACCAGTGCCCGCTGTTTACGTGACGTATAAGCAGGATCTCGGTATTTCCGTGAAATTTCCGGTAGACTATAGCGCCGCAGGATTTTTCGTGGATCATATCAATTCCTTTCTTTCATTATAGTAATGTAACAAGTTCACAATTATTATAGCACATTTTGTATAATTTGTCTATAGCTGAGAAAGGATTTTTTTATATTTTCATGAAACTACTCCTCGAAAAGGGAGTAAAAATCGCTGAGAGCTATTTACTTTGAGAGGAAAATATGGTATAATTAGTGGTATTGATATTACACATCGGAGGTATGAAATGCTGGATAATAATTCTTCAGCCGAATACAGAGCGCAGATCCATATGCTTAATCAGGAGATCTGCGAGCTTAACCTTCAGCTCAGCGAAAAGGAAGCTCAGCTGCAGCGCTGCTCTATGATAGATAAACAAGACCCATTTGCTAACCCAACTGAATATCCCGGCTATAACGGCGACTATTCCGATATCGTCCCTCAGATCAGCATCCCGGGCTGCCGGATACCTGTTGAACCTCACCGAGGAGAGAAAAAACGCCTTAGAAGATTCTACTCCATCGGCGGAAGCTGCGTAGCCTTTCATTTTGCGTTTATTAATCTTGTCGCAGCCGGACTTATCGGACTCGTGATGGTTATCCTCCAGTTCATGAATCCCTCTGTTTCCTACGAGGCACTCTATCAGTACGCCTACGGCTCGTCCATACTTATCGCAATGAACACTATTGCCTATCTTATCGCCAACGTTCTGTTTGCATATATTGGAATACGCTGGTCAAAGGTCGGCGGAGCGTCGCTGATACGGACTCGGGATTTCAGTGCCGGAAAAGCTGTGCAATACTGTCTGATCGGCGTTTTCATCCAATACGGCGCAGCATTGCTTTCCACTATTGCTGATAACGTTCTCCAAAAGTACGGCATCGACTCCATCGTCGACAGCTCCGGACTTGGAACTACCGTTCCGGCGATAATAATCTCCACGATCTACGCCTGCATTATAGCCCCCATCACCGAGGAGCTTTTCTATAGAGGAATGCTGCTTAAGGTCTTTTCAAGAGCAAATCAGCGCTTTGCAATTTTTGCAAGCGCATTCATCTTCGGACTCGCTCACGGAAACATCCCACAGTTCATTCTTGCGTTCATTCTCGGAACCTTCCTCGCCCACATTTCGATAAAGCACAATTCGCTTCTGCCGTCAGTTCTCGTGCATATGTTCGTGAATCTCTCGGCTACGCTGCTCAACCTCGTAACGACACATTTCGGCGAAAGCTTCCTTGCCGTAGGGCTTGCCGGAATCTTCTACATTCTGATCGCAGTTGCAGGACTTGTAATGTTCGTGTTCTTCGTTCTGAAGAACAAGATCCCGAAAACAACTCCCCAGCAGAGCCGCCGAGGATTTACTGTTGCAAAGACCTCTATACCGTTCATTGTTTCAGTTGTTCTTCTCGTGGGAACGATGCTTCTCAATATGTAATACACTGACGGATCCCGATTTTGGATCCGTTTTATTTTATATTTATAACAAAAGAAAGCCCCGCAGAAATTCTGCGGGGCTAACTGGAAATAAGAGAGATATATTAACTATGAGAAACTGAAAAGCCTGCAAATAGAAAATCTTACCGGTTTTTCAGCTCCCCAGAGCCGATGATCTGCGCTGAAGAAAGTCTTGCTTTCTCCAGCATCATCATCAAATCATTAATATCGGGAATTATACTTATTATAAGCTTCAACAATAAGCTCTGCACAAAGCTCATCGCCAAGCTCAGCACTGTTGAGACAGAGAGAATACTGTTCCTTATCCTGCCAGAGCTTTCCTGTGTTGACATTATAGAATGTCTCACGGCGCTTATCAGCCTTTTTAACAACTGACTCAGCCTTTCTGGGAGCGATGCCGTATTCTTCAATGGCTCTTTTCAAACGTGCCTCCTGATTGCTGTAGATATATACACTGAAGCAGCCCTCGTCCTCAAGGATATAATTTCCGCACCTTCCTACGAGAACGAAGCTATGCTCGCCGGCAGCAATATTTCTGATGATCTCGCTCTCCATAAGGAAAACCTTATCAGAAAGAGGGAGATTATCCTCGATCGATCTTGCCGGATTAGCGGACAGCATAAGCGAATACAGAAAGCTTGTCGGTACATTTTCCTCTGCACTTTCAAGATGCTCAGGAGCAAGACCGCACTTCTCGGCAGTCATTTCAAGAATCGCTCTGTTGTAATAATTAACGCCAAGCTTTTCGGCAACGAGCTTTCCGATCGTACTTCCGCCGCTTCCATACTGGCGTTCGATAGTAATTATTCTTTTCTTCAACGGATTCTACCTCCCGGACTCTGAATTGATATGAAAAAATGTATCTCTGCAATTATAAGATGCAATGCATTGGAGGGGTTACGCACTGAACATCTCATGAGCTTATTATACCACAATTTTCACATATTTCAAGCTTTTTTTGCGATGTTTATGGTTAAAAAGTGCAAAATCTATATTTTCAACAACCCTAAGCTCGGCTATTTGTGCATTTTCACCATATGCAAAACAGAAAATTTCCGCCTTTATGTCAATTCTGATGTCTTACAACTCCGTACTCGTCGTCAAGCCTGTAATACGGGCAGGCGTAGTTTGTTCCGGATATAAATCTTGCCATTTCGTCCTCGTCGAGATTCACCATGCAAACGTAGCAGTCATAATCCTCGTCGTAGACATAGTTTGTGCAGCTCTCGCAGTTTGTTGATTTTTTTCTGTCCATAGTTATTCTCCTTGTCGATATGCAGGCAGATCGGCACTGCGCTGCATCTGAATCATTTTCCGTTTATCACTTTTTCTCCCACGAATCCCGATTCTCCTAAAATAGGGATCTCCGCTGAATTTTCATCCCCGAGCAGTCCGCTCAGGACTGTCACTATATCACATTTTTCCGCCTCGCCCTGATCAACAGCGTGCTCTATCGAATCGGCAAGCCTTTCCGGATCATACTCCTCAAGCAGCTTTCCAGAATCATCCCCGCCAAAAGCTATAAGGCAAGACGGAGATACTCTCCACTCGTTCAGAAGCTCCTCAAGTACCGCTTCATAATCACATTCCCCAAGAATAACAAGCTCCGTATGTCCGGTAAACAGCGACTTTCCAAGCTTCAGCTCTGACTTTTTGCAGATCTGATCAAGCCCTTCTCCTGAGTCTCCGCAGGGATTTGTCTTTTCATCATAAAACGCAAAGACTGCCGTTTTCTGCTCTGATCCCATGATCGCCGCCGCCCTGACGTAATGCTTGTCGAGAACCTGCTCCGAGGCGCATCCTGTTGTCATCATCATCAATCCGGCAGCTGCCGGAAGTAATATCATTCTCTTCAGCATATCCCTACCTCACCCTCAGCTTTCTGACGGCAGTCATCACGATCGGCAAAACTATCGCTGCTGCGGCAAAGATGCTGTAGATAACACTGTACTGATCAAGCCCTGACAGGAAAAATGCTGATAAGGTCATGACTGCTATCACCGCAGTACTGCGGAATCTTCTGAAACCGGGAAAGAGCATCCCCAGCAGATATGACGCCGTTACTGCCTGTACTGAAACTGCAAAAACTGCCAGTATTACGAAGATTATCAAAAACAGCGAATCTATCCTCTGAGATGAAAACGGCTGTGAAAGCTCAGCTGCGGTTATCACTGGAAAATCTGCGATCTCCATTATTCCGCCTGCCGACGCTGAGGCTGTAAGCGTTACCGCTGTAAACAGAACCGCCTTGACCGAAAAATATATCCATGTGCATTTTACCGGACTTGTTTTCGTGAAGCCGATCAGAACCGCAAAGCTGCCCAAGCCTCCGCTCAGCACAAATCCCCGCATTATCTCATAAAAATAGCTGTCAGCATGAGACGTATCGCTTAGGTATTCCATCCGGCTGCGTGGAATTGCGCTGATAATGATTATCACGATACAAACCGCTCCAAGTGCCGCCGTTATGAGAGCTGCTCTTGCAAGCGCTTTTTCTCCCGGAGCTGCCGCATAAAGGCAGACTGCCGCTATAAGTCCTGCTATGATGAACTTTTCCGGCACCAGAGGAACATTCTCCGCCGGAATAGTTATCTCTCCGGATGCATTCCAGAGCATCACAAACAGCAAGCCTCCCCAGAGCGTGATATATATCAGATAAAACCACGCAAATATCTTCGGTGCATCTCTCAGTGTTCCGCCGTTTTTATAGTAGTACGCTGCCGGAAGCGCAAGCAGAAGCTGGACTGCTGTTCCAGTAAGGAAACCTGCCGTTGTCAGCACCGATATATTCCCCATCAGACACATCAGCGTAAATGCATCGCATATCAGCAGCATGGCAGAAAACTCTCCGCATGATACCCTATTCATGATATTCCTCCACCGTAAAGCCGCCGGACTGCATTTTCCTGAAGCCTGTACGTATCGCCGTATCCCTCATCCCCTTTGCACGGAACGGCGATACCGGAGCTGTATACGGAAAGCCGTAGTCCTCGGTTGCACAGATGTTTACAAGCACTGCACACGCCAGCAGGCTTATTCCAAACAATCCGAACACTCCTCCGGCAATCAGGAAGCTGAATCTGAGTATCGTTACAGCTGAGTTTATCTCCGGTACGGCAAATCCGCTTATGACGGCTATTGCCGATACTGTCAGCAGCGGAGTGCTTATAAGTCCCGACTGGACGGCAGCATCGCCGATTATGAGTCCGCTGACGATGCTCACTGCGCCGCCGACTGATTTCGGCAGGCGTATTCCTGCCTCACGGATTATTTCGTACATAAGCAGTACTCCCGCAGTTTCCGTTATCAGCGACAGCGGAGCTTTTTCCTCGGACTCAACAAGTATCATCAGCAATGTACTGTTGAGCAGCTCCGGATGGTACATCGCTATTGCAATGTAAAGCGACGGAAGCAGAACTGATATAAGAAATGCCGCATATTTTATCCACCTGATAAAGGTTGCATAGTACGGCTTGAAGGCGTAGTCATCAAGCGTCTGAAAGCTCTCGCAGAAAAGCCTTGGGATGACTATCGCAAAGGGAACTCCATCGATAAGCAGTCCTACTCTTCCCTCGATAAGCTTCGAGCAAAGCACATCGGGGCGCTCGGTAGTTCCCGTTGAGCTGAACAGCTCGAAGCTCCTGCTTTCTAGGAATGGTCTTACATATCCCGTGGACAGCACTGACTCAAGCTCCATCTTCCCGAGCGACGCCTTTATCTGCTCCAGCAGGCGCTTCGGGACACGATCCTGCATATAGAGAAGGCACATATCCGTCTGGCTTTTATCGCCCTTGACGAAAAGCCTCGTCACCAGAAACGGACTCTTCAGCCTTCTTCTCACCAGCGAAATATTTGTACGTATCACCTCGACAAATCCCTCGTGAGCACCCATTATATTTGATTCTCCCGAAGGCTCTGAGATGCTTCTCATTGCAAAGCCCTGCACTCCAAAGGAAAGGGCAATATCCATGCCGTCGGCAATGAGGACGGCAAATCCTGAGTTAAGCGTCCGGAAGAGCGTTCCATAATTCTCCGCCACCGGCTGGTCTATCGACAAAAGCAGCTTTGTACGTATGTGTCCGAAAAGCTCATGGGAATCCTTTTTCTTTTCGATGTGCATAAGCGGCTCGAATATCAGCTCTGTTATCACCTGCGTTGAGAGCATTCCCTCGCAGGCAAGCAGTGCACACGGTATCCCTCCGCACACAAACTCATTCACCATAAGATCAGTCGAGCCTCCGGAGATACGCTTTATCTCCGCAATATTCTGCTTCAGGTCGGATATTATCGGACTGAAGTAGTAATCCTCTGTTCTCATAATCTCACCTCTTGTGTTTATTATGAGAAAAAAGAGGGCAATTATGTATAATCAGAAATTATAGGGCTGCCACTGGCAGCCCGTTTTTCTGCATTATATTATCAGATATCCTCCATTGAGAGTGTAGCGATAGCGTTAAGGCTCTCGTCGGCAGTAATGCCGCTGAGGAAGTTATAATATCCCTGACAGGCTATCATGGCAGCATTGTCTCCGCAGAGCTTTTTCTCCGGCATATAGAACTCAAATCCGTTCTTTTCGCACGCCTGTGACAGTGACGCACGCACTCCGGTATTTGCTGAAACTCCGCCTGCAAGGGCGATCCTGCTGTAGCCGAGCGCCTTTGCTGCATTTATCGTTTTTTCCGTCAGTATCTCCGAGATCGTATTCTGCACGCTTGCTGCAAGATTATTGAAATTGAGCGTGATGCCCTTCTGTTCGGAATTGTGGATAAGATTTATAACCGAGGTTTTCAGTCCTGAGAAGCTGAAGTCGAACTCATTTCCTGCAACTGCCGGATGCGGAAGCCTGAATTCTGACGGATCGCCGGACTGTGAAGCCTTATCGATATGAACTCCTCCCGGATACGGGAAGCCCATCGCTCTTGCGCATTTATCAAAGCATTCTCCAGCGGCATCGTCACGAGTCCTGCCTACAACACGGAACTTCGTATATGATAGTACCTCGATTATATGGCTATGGCCTCCGCTTGCCACAAGACAGAGATACGGCGGCTCAAGTTCTGAAAAAGTAAGGTAATTCGTTGCGATATGTCCGGCGATGTGATGTACCGGAACAAGCGGCTTTCCCGATGCCATTGCAAGTCCCTTTGCAAAATTCACTCCAACGAGGAGCGCTCCGATAAGACCTGGAGCGTATGTAACAGCGATCGCATCGAGCTGATCAAGCGTTGTATCCGCATCAGCCAGTGCCTTTTTTACGACTCCGAGAATGTTCTCACAGTGGCGGCGTGAAGCTATCTCCGGAACGACTCCGCCGTATTTTTTATGCTCCTCTATCTGAGTAGAGATTACTGACGAAAGTATCGTCCTGCCGTCCTTCACAACGCTTGCAGCAGTTTCGTCGCAGGAGCTTTCTATTCCAAGTATTAACATATGATCTGCCTTTCTTTATAATGTATGGGACAGCGTCCCGACAATTTAATCATTTATATTCTTTTTCATGACGACCGCATTTTCACGGGGATCGCTGTAGAAATTTTTTCTCACAGCAAGATGTTCAAATCCACATTTTTCATAGAGTGATATTGCCGAAAGATTGCTCTCCCTGACCTCGAGGAAAATCTCCTGAGCATCGTCAGGAAGAAGCCGCTCAAACTCTGCGATAAGCTGCTGAGCAAGCCCCTTCCGGCGAAAGTCCGGATGAACTGCAACATTCGTGATGTCACCCTCTCCGACAGCGTAATATCCCGTCAGGAGGGCAGCTATTCCAGCTTCTCCGGCGATATAAAGCACATACCCCGTTTCCTTTTCAGCTTCACTCCGGAAGCTCTCTTCCGACCAGCCCTCACCGGTTATGGTGATCTTCTCCAGCTCCGCAAGAGCTGCAAAAACCTCCGGCGGAGTATTCCCATCAGCCCTTTGCATCATACCAGCTCTCTCCTTCATTCACATCGACCGCAAGCGGCACCTTCATATCATAAACACTTCTCATCTCTTCGCCAAGGATCTCGCCTGCACGCTTTGCATCAGCAAGCGATGCTTCGACGATAAGCTCATCGTGAACCTGAAGTATAAGCTTAGCGTCGAGCTTTTCCTCACGCAGACGGCGGTAAACGTTTACCATTGCGATCTTGATAAGGTCAGCCGCTGTACCCTGTACAGGAGTATTCATGGCGATTCTCTTGCCTGCCGCCTGAAGCATCTTGTTCGAGGAGGAAAGCTCTGGTACACGTCTTTTTCTTCCGAACATCGTTGAGACATAGCCTGTCTTTATCGCATCATCGACTGTGTCATTCATGAACTTCTCCACCTTCGGATACTTGTCGAGATAGTCACGGATGTACTTCTTAGCCTGATAAACGGATGTATTGATATCCTTCGAGAGCGAGAAGGCGCCGATTCCGTAGATGATGCCGAAGTTTACTGCCTTTGCGGCGCTTCGCATCTCGGAGGTCACCATCACCGGCGGCATATCGAATACCTGAGCAGCTGTTGAGGTATGGATATCCTCTCCCGAGTTGAAGGCGTCTATCATATTCTTGTCACCGCAGAGGTGTGCCATCACACGAAGCTCGATCTGGCTGTAATCGGCGTCGAGGAGTATTCTTCCCTCCGGCGCAGCGAAAAACTTGCGCATACGGCTTCCAAGCTCAGTGCGGACGGGGATATTCTGCATATTCGGCTCTGTCGAAGAAATTCTTCCTGTTCTTGTTTCAGTCTGCTTGAAGCAGGTATGGATCCTGCCATCCTCGGCGATTTTATCAAGAAGTCCCACAACATAGGTGGAATTCAGCTTTGAATACTGGCGGTATTTCAGCACATTGTCCACGATAGGGCTTTGACTGCGAAGCTCCTCGAGGACATCTGCATTTGTCGAGTATCCGCTCTTTGTTTTTTTCTTTGCGGGAAGCCCCAGTTCCTCAAACAGAACCGTTCCGAGCTGTTTTGGTGAAGAGATATTGAATGTATGCCCTGCGTCGTCGTAGATCATCTGGCTTGTTTCCTCGATCATCTCGCTCAGCTCAGCTCCGAAGTCACGCACTCCGCCGGCATCTATCTTTACACCGAAATGCTCCATCGATGCAAGAACCTCTGTCAGCGGCAGCTCGATATCCATCAGCAGCGGAAGCATTCCCTCATCCTCGATCTCTTTCAGAAGCTTCTGCGAAATTGCCCGAAGCGAAAGTATATCTGCATATTCTCCGTTTTCGGAATAGTAATGAACTGAATACTCTGCGCAGAGCTTTTCTATTGCATAATCCGACGCTGATGTGTTGAGAAGATATCCGCAGATCGATGTATCACAGCCCAGATTCTTCAGCTCGCAGCCCCTTGCCATCGCATAGCGATAGTGCGGCTTTGCGTCGTTGGTTGTCTTTATGCAGTCAGAGGAGAAAAACTTGCAGATAAGCTCCTCGCTTTCAGTTTTGTAAATTTTGTCAGATGAATCCCCATCACGTACGATAAGCTTTTCTCCGCCGAAAAGGTACTCACACCTGCTCAGGGAAGCAATTTTCTCCGCTGTAAGCTCACTTTCGTTGACTTCTATAACTTCCGCAGGCTTTTCCGCCTCAGCAGGAGCATCGGCGATACCCTCGGATGCAGATATTCCAAGCTTGTCAAGCAGCTTGTACATCTCAAGCTCCGTAAGCAGGCGGCTTATTCCGCCAGCGTCCTGCTCCGCAGGCTTATAGGCTTCGATATCACGCTCGACCGGAGCATCTCTCACGATCGTCGCAAGCCATTTGCTTTCCTTTGCGGCATCAGCTCCGTTTTCAAGCTTCGCTCTCACTCCCTTAGTCACATCAGCCTCCGGCAGCTTTTCATAAAGCTCCTCCACTGTACCGTAAGATGTGATCAGGTTTTTCGCTGTCTTTTCGCCGATTCCCGGAACTCCGGAGATATTGTCGGAGCTGTCGCCCATGAGTGCCTTGAGATCAATAAGCATGATCGGCTCAAAGCCATAATCCTCGATGAATTTTTCACGGGTATAGATAACAGTCTCCTTATTCGACGCAAGGCGGACTGTTACGTTTTCATCGATAAGCTGAAGACTGTCACGGTCTCCGGTGAGAACAACGCACTCGTTTCCGCTGTCAGAGCACGACTGCGCAAGCGTTCCGAGGATATCGTCAGCCTCATAGCCCTCACATTCAAGTACCTTAACGCCCATAAGTGTGAGCAGCTCCTTTACGAGTGGAAGCTGCTGTGCAAGCTCCGGCGGCATCCCCTTACGGTTAGCTTTGTATGACGCAACCGCCTTATGACGGAATGTGGGCGACCTCAGGTCAAAAGCCACTGCCACACAGTCAGGTCTGACCTCTCCGAGATTTTTAAGGTATATATTCATAAAGCCGAACACGGCATTTGTAAAGACTCCGTTTTTGTTTGAAAGCAGCTTTATCCCGTAAAACGCACGGTTAAGGATACTGTTTCCGTCAATGGCAAGAAGCTTCATATAAAAAATTCCTTTCAGTTTATACTCTTTTTATTATATCACATATTGTCCGAAATAGCAAATTGTATCTCAAACTCTGCCCGGAAATTGTCTGCAATGAAGAAATAGGTGCAAAACTCTTGATTCCGGAGGATAAATGTGCTAGAATGTTATCTATATTATTATACATAATGCAAAAGCAAAAAGAAAGGAACAATATGGAAAACGTAGACATAAGTCAGATCATTCTCGTCGTTGCTATGATGGTGTTCTCGGCGCTTTTTTCAAGTACTGAGACAGCCTTCTCCTGCGTGAATAAGATCAGACTGAAAAATTATGCCTCTCAGGGAAATAAAAAGGCTGAGAAGGCTCTTAAACTCGCAAATAAGTTTGATGACGTACTCACTGCCGTTCTCATCGGCAATAATATTGTCAATATCACAACTTCATCCGTCAGCACCGTTATCTTCATCAGCATCTTCGGCTCCAAGGGTACGGCGATATCTACTGTAGTCGTTACGATACTCGTACTGATATTCTGCGAGGTGCTGCCGAAGTCTTACGCAAAGAAAAATGCCGAGAAGCTAGCGCTGCTGTCTGCGGCACCGCTTTCGTTTCTTGTGGTGCTTTTCAAGCCGTTCGTGTGGTTCTTCAATAAGCTTTCCTCCATCTTTGGTGAGGGAGATGACTCGCCCAGCGTTACTGAGGACGAGCTTAAGTATATGATCGACGAGATCGAGGAGCAGGGTGTTATCGAAGAACAGGAAAGCGATCTCGTGAAAAGCGCTCTCGAATTTGATGACATCACTGTAAATGAGATCCTGATTCCCCGTGTTAAGGTCGTGGGAGTCGAGGTCACTGATACTCTTGATGAGGTGCTTAATGTATTCAACTCGGAGATGTATTCACGTCTGCCGGTTTATGAGGTCAGCCTCGATAATATTATCGGCATCATCACAAACAAGGCTTTCTTTAAGATGCTCGCTGACGGCGGAAGCGATATCCGCACGATAATTCAGGACGTTCCGCATATCGCTGACACAAAGCTCATAAGTCAGGCTATGCGTGATATGCAGCGCTCAAAGGTTCATCTTGCCGTTGTTACTGATCAGTACGGCGGTACAAAGGGCATCGTTACCCTCGAGGATATCATCGAGGAGCTTGTTGGCGAGATCTATGACGAGGATGACGAGATCATTACAAATATCATCCGTACCGGCGAAAATTGCTACGATGTTGCTGGAGATACTGATATCGATGAACTGCTCGAATTTCTCGGACTCGACGAGGATATGATCCAGACATCCTGCACCTCCGTCGGAGGATGGGTGACTGATATTATGGAGCATATTCCACGTGCCGGAGAAACTGCCGAAAGCGGAATATTCCGGATCACTGTGATCGCCGTAAATGAACAGACTGTCGAAAAAATCCGCCTTATCACTGAAACTGCTGAGGATCAGCCGGATTCGGACGGAGAAGAAAATAATCAGTAATACTATAAGGCTGCTTCTTATTTTAGCTAAGAGGCAGCCTTTTATTGTGAAAATAACCAAATACAGATTCGATATACAGTTAAAATCTCTGATTTTTTCTCAGCCGCTTGACTAATTGTGTGAAAGGTGCTATACTGAATTTGTTACAAAATCCAGTGGTATTATTGAGAACTTTTATGTAAAATGCTGTATTTTATCAAAACTCTCGCCTCAGATCATATCCGGCGGTCTGCCTTACGCCGAAAGATCCTACTGCTGGTTATCATGACGGAAATTATTTTAAAGGAGTATTTTTATGGATCTTATCAAAAACTTTCTGAACTCTCTTCTTAACATGGTTCCCGATATCCTATTTGCAATCATCCTGCTTGTGATCGCATTCGTAGCGGCTAAGCTGGTAAAATCTCTTGTGAAAAAGCTTCTCGACCTAGTGAAGGCTGAAAAGCTCCTCAAAAAACTCGGAATCAAGGAGGATTCCGTTGACAGCATCAAGACCTTCATCGCTAAGCTCGCTTACTTTATTACATTCCTTCTCTTCCTTCCCGGCGTGCTCGACAAGCTCGGAATGCAGAGCGTTTCCGCTCCGATCACAGGTATCTCAAATGACTTCCTGTCGTTCATTCCTAAGCTCGTTGCCGCTGCGATCATCCTCTTTGTAGGAATCTTTATCGCTAATATCGTGAAGGATCTCCTCCTCCCGCTCCTCAAGGCTACAAAGATCGACGCTCTTCAGGAGAAAACAGGCATCAAGGCTAGCGAAAAAACTTCATTCTCAAGCATCATCACAAACGTGATCTATGGATTTATCCTTCTCGTTGTTATTACTTCTGCTCTCGATCAGCTCGGTATCGCTTCTATCTCCGGTCCGACTAATGCTATCGTAAGCACTATCTTCGCTATCATCCCCAACATCCTCGGCGCAATCATCATTATCGCTATCGGTATCTTTATCGCAGGACTTGTGGCTGGTCTCCTCGAGAGTCTCCTCGCTGGAATCGGTGCTGACTCCATTATCGAAAAGATCACAGGAAATTCTGAGAAGAAGATCGCTCTCTCCAAGATCCTCAGCGCTGTTGTGAAGTATCTCATCATCGTGATCTTCCTCATTCAGGGAATCAATATCCTCGATCTTCCTGTTCTTACTAATATCGGAGCAACTATCCTCGGATACGTTCCGACTGCTCTGAGCATCGCTCTTATCCTCGCTATCGGTATCTTTGCTGCTAATACTGCTGAAAATGCTATCGCAAAGAAATTCCCCAATGCTAAGGGAAGCGCTTTCATCGTAAAGATCGCTATCTACGTTGTTCTCGCATTCCTTTGCCTCAGCCAGCTCGGTATCGCAACTGCTATCGTTGAGAGCACATTCATCCTCATCATCGCTGCTGTATGCATCGCATTTGCTATTTCTTTCGGTATCGGCGGAAGAAACTTTGCTGCAAATACTCTTGAAAAGCTCGAGAAGAAGATCGACACCAATTCTGATGACAAGGCTGAATAATTTAGTTTACACCGAAGAGACGCCATTATGGCGTCTCTTTTTTTGCATATCAGCCCATTTTTTCCGTGAGATACTCCTGAGCATAGTGAACTGCCGATGCGCCGTCGGCGGCAGCTGTTATTATCTGCCGCACACTCTTGCTACGGATGTCTCCGGCAGCAAATACTCCGGGAATGCTTGTACGGGTGGATTCATCGGCAACGATAAAGCCTGCCGCATCAAGCACAAGCTGAGAGCAGAATATCCCGCTCAGCGGTGTCATGCCGATGCTGATGAATAATCCGTCAAGCTTAAGCTCCTCTGTTATTCCGTCACGTTCTGATATCACCGCTCCTCTGAGCTTTGTATCATAAATCAAATCCGTTACCACGCTGTTCCAGCGGAATTCGATATTCTCGGCACGCTCAAGCTGGTCACGGTAGATCTTCTCCGCACGCAGAGTATCTCGCCGGTGGATGAGATATACCCTCCTGCATATCCGTGAAAGTGTCAGCGCATCTGCGGCGGCAGTATTTCCTCCGCCGACAACCGCCGTTACCTTGTCTTTATAAAACATCCCGTCACACGCCGCACAGTACCCCACTCCCTTTCCGATAAGCTCATCCTCATGGCTGAGTCCGAGATGCTTATGCTTTGCTCCGGCAGCAATTATTACCGTCCTAGCATACAGATCCTTGCTGCTGGTACGTATCCTCTTTGGCTCAGCGAGAAGATCTGCGCCAAGAACCTCCGCCTGAAGTATCTCTGCGCCAAATCTCAAAGCACTCTCCAGCATCTTTGCTCCGAGCGTGAAGCCATCTATTCCCTCGCTGAACCCGGGATAGTTTTCAATTTTTTCTGTCAGCAGCATCTGTCCTCCCGCTGAGAGCTGCTCAATCAGAACTGCATCCAGTCCGGCTCGTGCCGCATAGATCGCCGCTGTACATCCTGCCGGCCCTCCGCCTATTATTATAACGTCGTAAATCCTGTCCTCCATTTTCCACTCTCCTCTCAGCGATATTATCCCACTGGCGGCAGATATTATCCCAAATGCTTAGATTAGCACAACTTTTTCTCCCATTTCAATAAAATTTCACCAGTTTTACATAATCAAGGAATATAATCCAAACATAAAGACAGATAATATTGGAATTGGGATTCTGAATATAAAGGTGAATTTATGATCGATCGTAAGAAAAAAACGTCATTCATCATATCAGCTATGATCCTCGCTGCATTTGCGGCAGGATGTTCAGATTCTGATAAAAAAGATAATACAAAGAAACCTTCTGCTGAGGTTCCTTCTGTGGGCGCTGCGTCCGCAGAGGATGCTGAGGTTCAGACTGTTGCTGTCAGCAGGACAAGTCGTGTCAATACCGACGGGATCTTCTCTGACAGAGATATCAGCGGAGAATATTTGGATATTAATGCCACGATAACGCTGAATGGCGATTCGGCTTCAATTGACGGCTCTGGAGCTTCTTGCAGCGGCTCGGATATCACGATCACTGACGAGGGCGTATATCGCCTTACCGGTACTCTCGACGATGGACAGATAATCGTTGATTCAGCCGGAAAGGTTCAGCTCGTAATGGACAACGCTTCCATTTCCTGCGGCAGCTCAGCTCCGGTTTATGTAATGAACGCTGATAAGGTTTTCATTACTCTTGCCGAAGGCTCAGAAAATTTTCTCTCCGACGGTGCGGAATATTCTTATGCCGCAGAAGGCACAAATGAACCTGACGCAGCTATTTTCAGCGCTGACAGCCTGACTTTCAACGGCTCGGGTTCACTGAATGTCACCGCCAGCTTCAACGAGGGTATCACCTCCAAGGATGATATCGTAATATCCGGCGGAAACATCAATATCACTTCTGTCGGAAATGGTATTAAGGGTAAGGATTATGTCGCTGTGTGCGGCGGTAATGTTACTATAAATGCAGGCGGTGACGGCCTGAAATCAAGCAATACTGAGGATCCGTCACTCGGTTTTGTATATGTCGAGGGCGGAACACTGGATATCACCGCTCAGGAGGATGGAATTCAGGCTGAAACTGAGTTCATCGCCTCCGGAGGTAGTTTCACTGTAAATGCCGGCGGCGGAAGCGATGCCTATACTCAGTCTCACGGCGATAATTTCGGCATGATGGGCATAGATCATGGCGCTTTCGGAACTCAGGAGTCTGAAACTGCAAGCGCTTCGGATGCCACTCCAAGTACCAAAGGAATCAAAAGCGGCACGATAACTACTATCAGCGGCGGCGATTTTAATATTAATTCTGCCGACGATGCACTTCATTCAAACGGTTACATCTTCATAACAGGAGGCGAACAGAATCTTTCCTCCGGAAATGACGGTATCAACGCTGATCTCGGAATCGATATCTCAGGGTGTTTTGCCACTGTCGCTGAATCATATGAAGGCATTGAGTCGGCTGAGATAAATATCTCCGGCGGCAGCGTTGAGGTTACTGCCTCTGATGACGGCTTCAACGGCAGCGATGGTACTTCACAGGGCGCTATGGGAAATTATTCTGACGGCGTAGCTGTAAATATCTCCGGCGGCAGCGTATACGTAGATGCCGGCGGAGACGGACTTGACTCCAACGGAACTATGACTATAAGCGGCGGTACTGTCATCGTAAACGGGCCTACTAACAACGGTAACGGCGCGCTCGACGGCAACAGTGAGATCGTTGTAACAGGCGGTACTCTCATCGCAGCAGGAAGCTCCGGCATGGCTGAAGCTCCGGGAAAATCATCAACTCAGCACTGCATTTCTGTCACTTTTGACTCCTATCTCGACGCCGGAACACTCGTAACTTTGTGCAGTGACAGCGGCGAGGAGCTTCTCAGCTTTTCTCCGGCTAAAAAATTCGACAACATTATCATCAGCTCCCCTGAAATAACCAGCGGAGGTTCTTACTCGGTCTTAACAGGCGGAACTTCATCTGCCGATCAGACATATGGACTATTTGCCAGCGGCGGCTATAACTCCGATGGAACTGATGCAGGAAGCTTTACTGCTGATGAGATCATTTCATACATCGGCTCTGCTGGAATGGGAATGAACGGCGGCTTCGGCGGAGGTCATCCCGGCGGCGGAAGAGGTAATATGCATCATCAAATGGAGATGCCAACTGACGAAAACGGAGAGTCTGTGATGCCCGAGGACATAGAAATTCCGCATGGCGGACGCATTGAAATTCCAACAAATGCAAATGGAGAGTTTGAGATGCCGGATATGCCGCAGGATGGAATGATGATCCAGCCACCGACTGATGAAAACGGAATACCTGAAATGCCTGATGATATGGGCGGTTATGGCTATCCGATGCAATAATTTCGCAATCCTCTATTTTCATATAAACCACCCTAACGCAGCAAGCGGTCAGATTTTTTGTCTGACCGCTTGCTGTTTTTCACATATTATTTTCTTGTTAAAGTCCTTTTACAGTAATTTTTTACTCCGCAATGTGGACATTTCAGACTTCTTCTTGTAATGGTGTGAGGTGCCATCATGTATGACTTAACATCGGGTACGAACTTTTTTCCGCACGTTGTACACTGAAATGCACCGCTGTCCATATCAAGAAAAACGGCAATACCGCATCCAAGTACAAATATTACAATACCAAAGAATATAAGGAGTCCCTTTATATATGTATCGAGTCCCGTTAAATATGCGGCAAGCATAACGCATACCACTAATGTTGAGAGTCCCATAAACATAGAGATTATACTTATAATAATCTTTTTCTTATTTTCTTGTTTTTCTCTCATAAGCTCCATCATATTTTCCTCCGCTTTTTTGTAATACTGTTTTTCATCAAGCTTCTCTCCTGAGAGAAGTTCATTGACGCTGATTTCAAGTTCCTCACAGAGCGGCATCATAAGTGAGACCTCGGGCAATCCATTTCCGCACTCCCATTTTGAAATTGTCTTGTCGCTAATGCTGAGCTTTTCTGCAAGCTGCTTCTGTGTGAGCTTTTTAGATTTGCGTCGTTCAGCTATAAATTTTCCGATTTTTATCTGATCCATTCAGTGTACCTCCTTTATCAAAATTCTAACATCTTCTAGCTGAAATTGGAACCCACGAACCGTAGAGTTACCATATATAGGCGAAAACGGACGATAGTATATCGTCCGTAGATTTATAATTAATCTATTTTTACTTGTGCGGCTACATACTGTCATTCTCTCTGTTCGCCTTATATACATCAGCTATCTCACAAATCGTAATATATGCAGACCTGTCAGCCTCATGAACAATATTTTTCATTCTGCCAATCTGAAACCTGTTTATGACAAAATAAATGACACTTTTCTTGCTGTTAGAATAAAATCCCTTCGCCTCCATGATCGTAAGTCCGCACTCAAAAGCTTCAGAAAGAGCACTTGCGACTTCATCGGGATGAGACGTTACGATCGTAGCCGCTTTTGATCGGTCAAGTCCTTCAACGATGAAATCAACACTCTTTATGGCAGCGCCGTAGGCAACGATCGAATAAAGCGGAAGTACCCAGCTCTTGAGGAAAAATCCACATACTATGTAAAGGGCGATATTATAAATCATAACAAAAGTTCCGACGGTCAGTCCAAGTTTTTTTGCAAAAATTACAGCCATGACTTCGATTCCGTCCATAGCTCCACCAAATCGTATAGCAAGACCGCTCCCTACGCCGGAGATGAGTCCTCCAAAAAGAGCACAAAGCAGGAGATCTGAGCCTGCAAGCGGCGATACAAGACTGACATCGATCGGTAGGATATCTGTGATAAGCCATGCCCCGATCGAGTATATTAAAACCGTATAGACCGCATAAATAGTGAACACAGTGCCTTGCCGTTTAAGCCCATATATAAACAATGGAACATTCAGAATTATAAGAAATACCGAAAGCGACATCCATTCAGGCGTAAGCTGAGCCAGAAGCATCGATGTGCCAGAAATTCCACTGTCATAGAGCTTAACCGGCGTGAGAAACATCGTAATTCCGAATGCATTGATTATTCCAGCGATTGTAAGGAAAATCAAATTTCTCACGCTCAGGGTCTTAAGTATGCTTTTCAATTTCATATTATCATCTCCCTTTTGTTATTAGTATTATACTATCATAAAACAAAAAATATTGAGTTATATAACAAAAAAGCTCTCCAATAGGAGAGCTTCGTGCCGGCATTGAATTAATTTCCCAGGTCGTCGCCAACCAAGTATCGTCATCGCAGATGAGCTTAACTTCCGTGTTCGGAAAGGGAACGGGTGTGACCTCATCGCCATAAACACCGACTGATATAGAGAATGAAATAA
>JBGVIW010000045.1:0-7844 GCA_045128995.1 Ruminococcus sp. | reverse complement strand
AATTCAGCGAAAAAATTCCTGAGCGTTTCAGAAAAATAACACGCTTTTCAGTACGTTCCCTCACTATCTGCATGGCATTGGAACTGTTTGTATTCAACTTCAATTCTGCACATCTTTTCCTTGGAGATTATCCTGAGAAGGTGCTTGATATGACCTCGGCAACAGTTGAGAATTTTGATCCTGCAACCGGGCAAAACATAGGTGCAGGCTATTCCTCAATTGAGTTCAAGGGCATTAATACACCTGTCGGAACAGTGACCTTTGAGGCTGAATCGGACAAAAAGGGATTTGTGAATTTCAGCATTGATATGTCCGACGAGACTAATTCTGCCGCATACAGAGGTGGTATTGCATCAGCTCAGGTTCTGCGTGACAATGAGCGAAGCTAGACTATTCCCTGCAATTTTTCGGGTACTGTATATGATATAAAATTCTCGTTCAACACTGCTGAGGAGGAGACAGTTACTCTCACGAAAATCACGATAAACAAGCCTATAATGCTTGACTTTTCGCTTCTGAGATTTTCAATTCTGTTCTTCGGCAGCCTGATAGTGTACATACTTGCGTCATCGGATTTTTTCAAACGCAGTTACTCCGAAAACCGCAAGGGGATTAAAGCAATAGCGTGGATATTCACTGGAGTTCTCCTCATCGCATCGCTCTGGCTTGCGAATATTACACGTTATACCGATGAAAATCATAGCTTGATAAAGGATTTCAAATCTGAGTCGGGAAACCAGATTACCCAGTCGATCGTTGATGCTTTTGCCGACGGCAGAACTACAATGGACATCGAGATGAACGAGATCCTTGCCGGGCTGGAAAATCCCTACGACGGTAGTCAGCGTGAAGCAGCTCAGGTCGGAGCATACCCTTGGGATCATCTCTATTTCGACGGTGCGTATTACTCTTACTACGGAATCGGTCCGGTTCTGACGCTTTTCTTGCCATATTATCTTCTGACAGGATATTATTTCCCGTCGGTCTGGGCTGTATGGCTGTTCGGATTTTTAGGAATAGTATTCCTTACTAAATTCTATCTTTGCTTTATTGATAAATTCTTCCGCAGTACACGCTCATCGCTTATAGTGCTGGGACTGGTTCTCATTCAACTTTCATCGGGAATATGGTTCTGCTTTAACTGTCCGAATTTCTATGAAATAGCTCAGACTTCGGGATTTGTCTGCACAACAGCCGGAGCATTTTTCATGATAAGCTCCAACGTCATCGGAGAGGGCAAGATAAAAAACTGGCGGCTTGCTCTGTCGGCAGTATTCCTCAGTCTCGCAGTTCTCTGCCGTCCGACGCTCGCAGTGTACTGCGTGGCAGCGCTGTTATTTATTTATGCAGGCTTCAGAAAGAAAATGGAGCTGTACTCTCATGCGGACGGCTCAAAAATGAAGCAATATGCTCCATATTTCGTAAGTGCATTACTGCCGTTTATAATTATCGGTTCGATTCAGATGTTCTACAACTACGTACGCTTCGGAAACCCATTTGACTTCGGAATTCAGTATTCACTCACGATCAATGATTTCACATCAACTGAGTTCCACACGCATTTATCAGCTATCGGATTCTTCAATTATCTGCTTGTCATCCCGAAATTCAGCAAGAATTTCCCGTTCCTTATTCCAGGAGATGTCCAGACCTTTGATCCGCAGGGCTATTATTTCATAGCGACAGCCTCCGCACTTGGACTTCTGTGGAAGGTGCTGCCGATACTCTCCTACGGCAAGTCTCTCAAGGCTTACCGCATTACTGACAACAAGAACAAGAAGCTCTATACGCTGCTGATCTTTACGGTGTGTATTGCCTGTCCGTTTGTGGTTATCGCTTCAATCTGGGAGAGCGGCTATGGCGCAAGATACTGTGTGGATTTCGCATGGCAGATCATTATCGGCGCATTGATAGTTGCGTTTATCGTTTATGAAAAATGCCGTGATAATACCCGTAATCATCTCAATAAGCTGATGATCATTTCCGCAGTGATCTGCCTTATTCTCAACTTTGCGCAGACATTTACATGGATAGGGCCGGAGAACTATCTTTCAGCTGACTGGCAGTCTGATGCGCTGTCGTTTGCAAGAGTGTTTGAATTCTGGAGGTGAGCGTGATGGTACTGTATTTAGTCATTCCATGCTACAACGAGGAGGAGGTTCTTCCCGAGACATCACGACAGCTGCTTGATAAAATGAACAGTATGATCGCCTCCGGCAAGATCTCCGCTGAAAGCCGTATTGTGTTTGTTAACGACGGCTCAAAGGACAGAACATGGGAGCTTATCGCTGAGCTTCACAGCAAAAACAAAATGTTTCAGGGAATCAAGCTCTCACGCAACAAGGGACACCAGAACGCTCTTCTTGCCGGACTGATGACTGTTAAGGATTACTGCGATGCGGCAATATCGCTAGACGCTGACCTGCAGGATGATATTGATGCCATTGATAAGATGGTTGACAAATATTACGAGGGATGTGACGTGGTTTACGGTGTGCGGAGTGCCCGTGATACTGATACGTTTTTCAAGAAATTTACCGCTGAGGGATTCTATAAGCTCATAAGATCAATGGGAGCAGAAGTCGTTTTCAACCATGCTGACTACCGGCTGATGAGCAGACGTGCACTTGATGGACTACAGGAATTCAAGGAAGTAAATATGTTCCTTCGTGGAGTTGTTCCGATGATCGGTTACAAGAACGATACGGTAACCTATGAGCGAAAGGAACGCTTCGCCGGAGAGACAAAATATCCGCTCAAAAAAATGATAGCCTTTGCGTGGGAAGGAATAACTTCCCTGACTACAAGACCGATCAGGATCATTACTGCGGCGGGAATCGGTATCTTTGTTGTGAGTATAATTATGCTGATTTACTCACTCATTCGACATTTTATGGGAGCTACCGAGATCGGCTGGACTTCTGTTATTGTCTCAATCTGGGCACTGGGAGGACTTCAGTTGCTCGCTGTCGGAATAATCGGTGAATACATCGGAAAGGTTTATCTGGAATCAAAAAAACGTCCGAAATTTATTGTTGAGGAATATCTTGATGATAAATGTAGCCAACGCCTATGATTTGGAAAACATTAGAGTAGGTCTGTATTATGCAACCGGATATATAACTGCTCAGTATTGGCGTTTTGTTGTTCAGAACGACGGTACGGTACAGATAATGCCAATGCTTTCAATGACAAGAGGACTTAAGTATGATGATGCTTTAGGATCTGTAATCTCTGTTTCTGCAAACAACTGTGATTTAGTAAAAGTATAAAACCTGCAGTTGTAATAACTTAATAATTCTATGGAGTATAACAAAGCTTTAAAGCGTGTTCTGCTCCACTTCTCTCCATTTCGCTTTAAAAGCGGAATGGAGATTTTTTTATGCCCTTATATAAAACATGGCAATGTCTGATTGCCAAATATCCATAGCCTTCGATTTGATTCGAGAACATGAACAAATCGAAGGTGAAAATATGGGCTATAATCACGGAAAAGCCTTAATAGCTTTCAAAAAAGAATGGGAGCAAAAACAAAAGCAGTACAAAGAATTGGGTATGTTGGAGGAGAAGATTGAAAAGATATATGACTACGATTATACAGTATTTTGCTCAGATCGCTGCTTTTATGAGCATTGTGTCGATATTCACAATGAAGAGCGTAATGAACGGTTATCAGTTGATGAAGATTTATTGCGATATGACATTGAAAACTGGACCGAACTGCTTGATGAAAACTTGTATAAGAAGCTGAAAAGATTCCCGGAGATACAACTCCGGGTTTTTTATTTATGAAGCCAACGGTATGGATGTGAGTAATAATATGATTTTTTACAATTCTGGTTATATTTTAAAATTTATGCTATAATATAAATAGATAATAAAATGTATTTATGTTGTTATAAATTTCAACAACCAAAATACACAAACAGACTATCCTATTTTTGTGGAGGTGCACAAAAGTTTGTTGACACCTAAAAAAACTTGCAGACATATTGCTTTTGCGTTTGTAATGTGTTAAAATATAATAAAGATAATACATTGGATAATGGTTATGGAAAGTAGGGTGATACCGATGCATAGTATGTAATAGCATCAATTTAAATAAGTATAGGAGTGTGAAATATGAATAATATTAAAAGAGTTCTTTCTAGTTTTATTTCTGTTTCGATTATGTCGCAGTTCTGTTTTTCTATTCCTGTTTCTGCTGATATAATTATGCAAGAAATGATCATAATTCAACCAGAAAATAAAATATCAGATGATTTAACAGTAGCAATGGCTTCGGACGCAGACTCTATTCCAGTCGTAATATGGCTGGATGATATAGATAATACCGAAGTTGAGGAAAAGATTAAAGCTTCAATCGGATATGATATAAATTCTTTATCAGTAGAATATGCAGCTCCATCAGAGGATCTGATCAACGAGCTTGCAGAAGCTGCCAACGGCAATCCTACAGAGTATTTGGAGCTTTTGATGGACAATCACATGAAATTGACTGAATCAGAGCGTGCTGAAGAAAAAGAGAAAACTGAACAATACCTTACTGCAAGGCGAGATATTGTTCAGCAGATGAACGTGAACGAATCAACATGTGCGCTTGAATCACTTGATATATCGTCTGAGAAAGTAGGATTTATCAGCAATTTTGCACCGATGGTTGTTTGCAATTTGACTCCTGATGAAATTGTAGCGGCATCGGAAAATAATAAGGTTCAGGAGATTACCAAATATGAACCACTGGATATAGAGGAATGTGATGCTAACTTCGGAACAACGAAGGGTACTATGGGTATTGATAAGATAAACAATTCACTTAGTTTGACAGGTGAGGGTGTAAAGATTGGTATTTATGAAACCTATACGGTCTCGTCTAATTTTACAAGTGGAGAGGGTTTGGATGATTCAAGAGTAACTATAATTGGTGATGAGCTTGCCGGTACTTCTCATTCAACTGCCTGTGCCGCTATAGCTGCTGGTAATAACGGTGTTGCACCCAAGGCTGAAATATATTCTGCTTCATCTGTAGATGACTGGAATTCGTTCAATAATGATTATGTGAATGGTGCGATACCTAACCTTGAAAAGCTTATTGATGAAGGTGCTGATATCGTGAATATGAGCTGGGGGGGCGTATAATGATATAGATTGTTATACTAATTGGACAAAGTACATGGATTATCTGATATCCAACACAAATACAACCATGGTGTGCGCAACTGGTAATTATTCTGATAGATACATTTTGAATCCGTCTTCAGCATATAATTGTATAGCTGTGAATGGGTTTATTGACCAGCATGAAAATATTACTCAGAATGTGCTTAATGATTATTCGTATAATAACGGTAACGGCTGTTTTAAGCCTGATGTGGTAGCTCCTTCACTTAACAACGGAACAAGCATAGCCACTCCGTATGTAGCCGGAATGTTAGCTTTATTATATCAATACAAGCCAAGCTTAGCGGCATCTCCGGAAATGACGAAAGCCATTCTTATGGCATCCTGTCATAAGAAATGTTCCACAGTTTTGGCGAATGATACTATATCAGAATTATCTGAAACCATGCAGGATGGATTAACCGATAGACAGGGCGCGGGTATTCCGGATATGTACACAATGATAAGCATCGTATCTCAGCATACTTATGGTAGTGGTAGACTTAATGCTGATAATAACTATACAAGAACAATTAACTTTATTCAGCCTAGTTATAATGCATCTAATATTAATATTTCTATGGCTTATTTACAGAATGATGTTCCGACATCAACTGTTACAGGAACATTAAATGACTATAATCTTGCTGTCACTAATTACGGATTACAGAATATTTCTAGCAAAACAAACAGCTCTACTGAAATGATATATCAGCCTTTAACTTCGAGTCAAAAATATGCCGTAAGAATATGCAGAGCGTCAGGGTCTGATGAAGAAGTTCGCTATGGTTATGCTTGGTCTACAGATAATGAAAAATACTATAATAACAAACAAGAAGAAGGCTGCTTTTATATCAAGAATTATAACAGTTCATATTACCTGACAAGAAATACCTCGAATAATAAAGCGGATCAAGGTACTTACAGAGGCAGTCTAAATGACTTGTGGATGTTAGATTATGTATCAAGCAGTGGTGCTTATTCGTTAAAAAATGCTAATATAACATCATATGGACTTGGATTAGGCGATTCAATTAGTACTCTAAATTTTTATGCTTCTGAAAATACTTCATCAGTTGTTAATCCTGTTGCACTGATTTATAATGAAGAACAGGGAACGTATTCATTTACACAGGTTATAGATGGAGCGATTTATGCATTAGGTATTAATGGGAAGTCTACATCATCAGGTGCTTATGCAAATTGGTCACCATATAGTCCTAATAACGAATCGCAAATGTGGTACCTTGAGGCTGCGAACTATAGATCAGGTGATGTTAACCATGATGGAAACATAACAAATGCTGATATAACATTGATTCAATCTAAAATTGCCCAGACAGTAACGCTGGATAATTTCCAGAAATATCTTGCTGATGTTAATAAAGATGATACGATTGATATTAATGATGTTGTAGCATTACAGCAAATCATATCCACATCATAATGAGGAGGTATAGTTATGAAAAAAATCACAAAAATTTTAGCGATGATTATGTCTGGCGCTTTGTTGATTAGTTCAGCAATGATTGCAGCTTTTATGGAAACCTTTGAAACCAGCTCAAAAGTTCAGGAAGCTGTGTCCGCGCAATTTGAAGCAGGAGCTGAAACTGTTGAAGTTAATATACTGTTTCAGGAAGTTGACTATATGACCATAGCCAATGAAACGTATGAAGAATCTAAGGAATATGTTGCTTCTCTTGAGGATCCACCATATACAGCTGAAGAATTAGAAGCAATTAGAAAGGCATATCATGAAAAAATTTATTTCGAAAGATTGAATGCAGCACGAGAAGAAAGAGCTTATGCTATTGCTGAAGAATTAGGAATAGAAACAACAATGGTAACATTTTTATATGGAAACCCAGTGATGATCTGCGAAATTACTGCTGAACAACTTGGAAAAGCCGAAGATCATACGCTGGTAAGATGGATAACTATCGCAGAAGATGATCCATATCCAGCGACAATAACAATGTATGGCACTGAAAGCGAAGGAACAACCACCCCAAGTGTATCAATTCTTGCAGGAGATGCTAACGGAAATTTCTCTCTCGATATTGGTGATGTTGTTAAGATCATGAATTATGTGACGAATGCTGAGGCATATCCTCTTACAGTATATGAGCTGGAGAATGCTGACGTATACTGCAAAGGAGACGGCGTAAACAACATGGATGCTCTTTCAGTCCAGAAAAAACTGGCTGGTCTTATATATGATCTTCCTGAATCATATGAATAATGATAACTGATTCTTGATATATCTGTGAATTAGCTTTTTAAACGAGTCCGGAGTTATTCCGGACTTGTTTGTTTATACGGAGTAATAGACTGCCAGAATGGAGATACAGTTAAAGATGTAGAGATAACAATTTTGCAGGTAAAACGAAATAGTTGATATGTTTAATCATTACAGCACAGCTTTTCACGGCAACATGCTTCAATAAATGGGGCCTGACAGGTGCAAAGCTCTCGGCGATGCTTCTTTCAGATGTGATATGCCAAACCTCACGTACTCATATTCAATCTTCACTTCAAAATACTGACCAGCAGACAGAGAGTAATTCTTAGCCTTAATATCATCATAGGAAACAGAAACGCTGAAGTCATCTTCGACCTTCTGTTCAATAAATGTATCTTCAATTCTTGCTACTTCCTCTGGACTGAGAACAGTCTTCTGATTC
>JBGVIW010000044.1:0-2128 GCA_045128995.1 Ruminococcus sp. | reverse complement strand
AGTATATAACCATCTTGTAGCTTGTGGCGCCCAAAAACAGCTTGCGGGAATGATAGGTGATCTCATAACAGAAAATAAGGACTACACAGCCTCTGAGCTAAAGAGGCTCTGGGCGTGTCTAATTGATATTCTTGACAGCATTTCTGATACGCTTGGTGATCAGGAATATCATGCCAGTGAACTGAAGAGCATAATTAACTCCCTTATCAGCAGGATCAAGTATTCAGTTCCGCCTCAGACACTCGACAGTGTTACTATAGCTTCCGCCAGAACAGCACGTCTGAATGCTCCAAAGATAGTTTTTGTAATGGGAGCTAACGACGGTGATTTTCCTAATATAGTAAATCTGCATGGCATTTTTTCTGAAACGGACAAGGAAAAGCTTTTTGAAAATGGAATAGAAATCTCCAGACGCCTTCCTGAGCTGATCGCATCTGAGCGGCTTATTGTATACAAGTCTTTGTCAGCCGCCTCTGAGAAACTTTATATTTCATACTCACTTTCCGACCTCTCCGGACAAATGAAATTTCCGGCACCAGTAATAGATTCCATAATGAAGCTGTTTGATGACAAATCAATTCGCATATCAGAAGATCAGCTGACGTCAGATTACTATGCAGTAACAATGAAATCTGCCTATTATAAATATATGCAGGATATCAAGCTTAAGGATGAAGCAATTTTATCTATTGAGATGCTTCTTCAGAATGATATAGAATATCGGCGTCGACTCTCGTATGCAGCAAACACAATTAGAGAATTTGGAACCTATAGAGTCAGCACTTCTCTGGTCGAAAAGCTGAAAAAATTTGAACCGATGAGGATATCTCCATCATCGTTTGAAATGTATAATCGCTGCCATTTCCAGTACTTTTGTCAGGAATGCCTAAAACTAATTCAGCGTGAAAAGATCGACCTCGATGTACGATATGCCGGAAATATCATTCATAACTGTTTTTACAACATTATATCTTCAAGAGATAAAAACGCTTTCATCAGCATGTCGTATTCCGAACTTGAAAAGGAGATATCCCAAGCGGCTGATAAATATCTAAAAGAAAACATGGGCGGCGATTTTTCAAAAACTCCTAGATTCGAGCTTGGCTTCAAGAAACTGTCGGAACGGCTGACGAGAGTTTTCGTTCATACTCAGCAGGAGCTGATGGCTTCTAGTTTTCTGCCTCATTCATTTGAGATAAACCTTCGTGATAAAAATGTAAATATGCCGCTTATTCTTCCGTTTGCCGATGACAAGACGCTGAGTTTCGGAGGAATAATTGATCGTGCTGACGTATGTGATGTCGACGGTGAAAAATATGTGCGCATTGTTGATTATAAGAGCGGCAAGAAAAAAATTGATAAATATACTCTCAGCAGCGGTATCAATATGCAGATGCTTCTGTATCTGTTTGCTATAACGCAGGATAAAGGACTTTTTTCTGGATACAAGCCTGCCGGAGTACTATATTCACCGGTGACCATCTCATCGCTCGAAGCTGAGAATGTAAGAGAAAAATCAGAAAATACAGCTGTTATTAATTCATCGCTAAAGATGAGTGGTCTTGTACTTGGAGAAAAAGAGCTTCTTGAGGCGATGGAGCATGATGTGCAGGGAAAATTCATCCCAGCCAAGCTTACAAAACAAAACGAGATCGATAAAAGATCAAGCTGCATAAGCGAAGAGGCGTTATTAGAACTGGAGTGCTACACATACAAAAAGCTGCAGAATATGGCTGAATCTGTTTACAGCGGAAATGCCGACGCTTCTCCGCTTGTTTTCAGTGAAACTGATAATCCGTGCCTTTACTGCAATTTCAGCAATATGTGCGGAATTATCCCTGGCTCAAACCGAAGAAATCCTTATGAAGCTGATCTTACTGAGATAGAAGCTATTCTTGAAAAGAAAACATCGGATGAGTCGGATAAAATCAATGAAGGAGGCAATGACTAATGGCATGGACTGAACAGCAAAAAAATGCAATAGAGCTTAGAAACTCATCTGTAATAGTATCTGCTGCCGCAGGAAGCGGAAAAACAGCAGTTCTTACAGAACGTCTCGCTCAGCTTATTGCAGATGAAAAATCCGGTGTAAGAGCTGACCGTATCATTGTTGTAACATTCACTAATG
>JBGVIW010000043.1:0-4062 GCA_045128995.1 Ruminococcus sp. | reverse complement strand
CATGAAAAGACTTGAAGAGGCAATGTCAGAGCTTGACGAATGTGATTGTGATTGCGGATGCGACGATGATTGCTGCTGTCACGACGATTCATGCGGATGTCATTAATTTTTTACAAAAAACACAAAAAAACTCTTGATTTTTTGAGAAAGATATGTTATAATACATACATAGAAAAGGATTCTGCCTTGTTCGGGTAATTATAGTTTTTATAATCCAACACATCTTCTAAGGGAATTCGGCTCCGGTTGCGGACTGCAGACCTCCCGCTATGCGGAAGAAGGGAGCGAGAAACAATCGGGCGTTTACCCACCTGCTTCGTGCGGGTTTTATTCGCTATATGACGGCAAGGCGGTTTACTTTTTAATTCGAAAGCGGTTTTGACCGCTTTTTTTATTACATTTTATAATATTCGTTTTCATGCAGTGTTAAAAAAATGTTGCTTAAGGCTAATTTTTTTATAATTTTACTTGACAAATATGAACTAATGTGATATAATGATTAAAAATTAGGAGAACAAATTGCTATGAATAATAAGTGCTTTAACAACTTTTACTTTTTTGCGAACTCAGGCTTCTTTTTTGGCTATGAGTTTTTTGTCATGTAAAAAGTAAAATTCGCAAAGCATGGATAATTGTAAAATTGTAGCTTTAGCCGTTGCTTTTGTGAAATAAGCAGCGGCTTTTTTGTTCACAGGAGGTTATATTATGATTATTATTCTTAAGGAAAATGCAAACAAGGTCGACTATGATTCGCTTCTCGGATTACTTTCTGAAAAAGGTGTAAAAGTATCAGGCATCAACGGTGTAAACCATAATATCCTCGGTCTTGTAGGCGACACCTCTAAGCTCGATATCGAGCTTATCAATGCTCAGCCTGTAGTTGAGCGTGTGCAGCGAGTTCAGGAACCGTATAAGGCTTGCAACAGACAGTTCCATCCCGAAGATACTGTTGTTGATGTAAGCGGAAGAAAGATCGGCGGAAAGCATATCCAGATCATTGCAGGCCCTTGTTCTGTAGAGAATGAGGATCAGATAATCGAAACTGCTGAGGCTGTAAAGAAGTCAGGCGCTACAATGCTCAGAGGCGGAGCTTTTAAGCCCAGAACTTCTCCCTATGCTTTCCAGGGACTTCATGGCGAGGGTATTAAGCTTCTCCTTGCTGCAAAGAAGGCAACAGGTCTTCCTATTGTAACAGAGATTATGGCAGCTGAACACCTCGACTTGTTTGCTGATGTTGATATCATTCAGGTTGGCGCAAGAAATATGCAGAACTTTGAGCTTCTTAAACAGCTCGGACGCTCAAATAAGCCTATTCTCCTCAAGAGAGGTCTTGCTAATACAATGGAAGAATTCCTTATGTCAGCTGAATACATAATGGCAGGCGGAAATAATAACGTAATGCTCTGTGAAAGAGGCATAAGAACATTTGAGACTTATACAAGAAATACCCTCGATATTGCAGCAGTTCCGCTTCTCCAGCAGCGTTCACACCTTCCTATTGTTGTAGATCCAAGCCACGCAACTGGACTTACTTCACTTGTAGAACCGCTTTCACTCGCCTCAATCGTAGCAGGAGCACACGCTCTTATAATCGAGGTCCACAATAACCCTGCTAAGGCACTGTCAGACGGCGCTCAGTCGCTTACTCCCAAGCAGTTCGATGATGTCATGAAGAAGCTTAAGCCGCAGATCGAATTCAGCGGAAAAATTCTTGGATAATTAAATAATATACATAACATTCAGCTATCTGAAAGATGCTGGAAATTTAACAGGGAAAAGTACTTGTCAAGCTTCATAAAACGTGATATAATGTAAATGTGATTAATATCAGGGAATAACTTATCTCGGAGGTAACAAAAAATGTCATCACTTTGGAATAACCGTATCTCTATTTCGATTTTCGGAGAGTCTCATGGACCTGCAATCGGCGTGATTATCGATAATCTGCCGCCGGGTGAGTATATTGATGTACAGGAGCTTGGACGTTTTATGTCCAGAAGAGCGCCTAAAAAGGACGGTACAACTACTTCACGAAGCGAAAAAGATATGCCGCAGATCCTCTCAGGTGTGTTCAACGAAAGAACAACCGGAACACCTCTTTGTGCTTTTATACAGAATACCGATACTCATTCCGGCGATTATTCCAATATATCCAAGCTTGCAAGACCCGGACATGCTGATTATACAGGAGCTGTACGCTACAAGGGCTTTAATGACGTAAGAGGCGGCGGACATTTTTCCGGACGTCTTACAGCACCTCTTTGCTTTGCAGGTGCTGTGTGTGCGCAGATTCTTGAACGCAGAGGGATCTATACCGGTGCTCATGTTGCTGAGATACACAATATTAAGGACAGCGCATTTGATCATGTAAATGTATCACGTCAGGATATTCTCGATGTTCGTTATAAGGAGTTTCCTGTAATAAACGATAAAAAAGGCGAGAAAATGAAGGAAGATATCCAGAATGCACGAATGGGCTGTGAATCACTTGGCGGAATTATCGAGTGTGCTGCTATAAACGTGCCTGCTGGAATCGGTTCGCCTATATTTGACGGGCTTGAGAATTCAATTGCACAGCTGATTTTTGGAATTCCTGCTGTAAAGGGACTTGAATTCGGCGCAGGTTTTCTTGCCGCAAAGATGGTTGGAAGCCAGAATAATGATGATTTTTACGTGGACGAGCATGGTCATGTTCTTACAAAGACCAACAACCACGGCGGAATCCTTGGCGGAATTTCTTCGGGTATGCCGATCACCCTCAGAGTAGCTATAAAGCCTACACCGTCTATATCTCAGCCTCAGAATACTGTAGATTATCACGATATGAAGAACGAAGTTCTTAGCGTAAAAGGACGTCACGATCCATGTATAGTTCCCAGAGCAGTTCCGTGCGTTGAGGCAGCTGTCAATATCGCACTTCTCGCACATATGCTCGATTATCCGAATTTTTGTTAGGGTGAGTTATAATGCAGGACGAAAACATCTTTAAAATGTCTGAAGCAGCTGATCTGGAGATCAAGGATCTACCGACACTTAATATTCTGATTTGTTACCTTATATATAAGATAGACAAACCGGTAGAAGTGGAACATCTTTATGAGATCGCTGTCAGCACTGGACTTGTAAACTATTTTTACTATCAGGACTCAATTAATTATCTGATTACAAATGACTGCATTTCTTTAGATAAAACACCATCTGGTTCAGAATGTTATATACTTACTTCTAAAGGCAAATCATGCGCTCAGCAGCTCAAAAAATATGCACCAAAATCATATAGGGATAAGCTGGTGTTGGCGGCGTTCAAGTACTTTGCCAAGCTGAAATATGAACAAGAAATCAAGATCGAGTATATTGAACTCGAGACAGGATATTATACTCACGTTAGATGCCTTGATAAAAAGTGTGATCTTATGGATCTTAAGCTCTATGCGCCGGATCTCACTCAGGCAAAGCTTCTTGGTGAGAAAATCATGCTCAATCCTTCTGGTTTTTATGGCAAGGTTATCGAAATGGCTCTATCCAACGAAGAGGTTCCGTATGATCTGACTGATAATTAAAAATCCTCCGGTATATAACACCGGAGGATTTTTAATTATATTATACTAGGTTCTCAAATTCCGGAAGCGGAGCTGTAAACGTTCTACCGTTCAGATAGGACATATCAGATTCACCTTCAAATTTAAACTGGAGCGAGTAGGCGCACAATGACTGATAAAATCGGTTGTATTTTTTATTAATTGATGATGATCCATATTTTCCGTCGCCCAGTATAGGAAGTCCTATGCTCGCAAGATGCGCACGTATTTGGTGAGTCCTGCCAGTAAATAGACGCACCTCAAGCAAAGAAAGGGGAGGAGTGCTTCTGATAAGCTTGTAGCCTGTTTTGATCGGTTTGTAACCCTCGAGAGGCTCAGACGATATTTTTACAATATTATCAGCAGACTGCTTGAAATGATATGCAGTTAAAATTGCTTCATGTCGCTGAATTGTTCCGGACACGATGCAGTGGTATATCTTAATGATATTCCCATCACGAATACACTTATTAACCTCACGAAG
>JBGVIW010000042.1:0-4438 GCA_045128995.1 Ruminococcus sp. | reverse complement strand
GGATTTTCACCTTTTTCCAGGATGAACATTTCCATGCGCCGATCATGATTTATATAACATATCCCATATCGTGGATAATCACTATCACAGCTCATGTAATCTGCTATATCATTGTTAAACGCAAGTTAAATAAGAAATATGCATAAAATAAGCCGCTGGAGATCATATTCCGGCGGCTTTATATATTATTGAGTTATGAGTGCTTCAGTTGGTTCAACTTCTGGAGTCTCAGGCGGGAGACTTGCATCTTCAGGAGCATCGCTGACTGGAGCATCAGTATTCTGCTCAGGTGCTGAAGTCTCAGCAGGATTCGGAGCATCTGGATTATCCTGTGTGGGAGCTTCAGTTGCAGCAGTATCAGTCGCATTATCACCAGCAGTGACAGGCTGGGTATTATCCGCAGATGTGCCGTCCTCCTGTGAAGAGGGAGCTGATTCAGTGAAACCATAGCATTCCATATATGACGTAATGATATCACGGATCATATATTTTGAGTACTCACCGCCTTCAATAACGCCTGCAAAAGCGATCTGCGGGTCATGAGCCGGTGCATAGCCGATGAAGAAGGAGTTCTGCTCGCCGTTCTCGCCGACCTGAGGAGTACCGGTCTTGATAGCAACGTCAAAGCCGAGGTTTGAGAGCGAATATTTTGCAGGCATATTATGCGAAGCTGCGATCATACCGTTTTCGATATAATCAAACACATAGTCATAGTTAAGGTCGATCTTCTCAGCAATAGTTGGCTGAGTTTTTGAAATCAGCTCATTCGTACCATAGGTGTAGTAGCTGTCAATAAGGTACGGCTGATAGCGAACTCCGTCATTTGCAAGAGTGCTTGCCACGCAAGCCATCTGGAGCGGAGTCATACCACAGTCGATGTTACCGATAGCAGCCTGAAGGACGTAACCAACATACCAGTTCTGACCGTTGGCAACAAAAGTTTCTGGATTTGCAAGATATCCAGCCGCATCGCCCGTTTCGAGTCCAGTATGCTGACCGAGTCCGAAAAGCTGGGAATACTCAGTGATCTTGTCAATACCGAGCCTCTGAGCAAGCTCATAGAAATAAATATTGCATGAGACTTCGATCGCTCTTGTTACGGCAATATCATTGTGGTGACCAGTACACTGGAACGGAGTATCGATAAACTGATATTTTCGGGTACATCTAAAAGTTGAATCGCCTGTAACAATACCCTCGTTAAGACCAGCGGTAGCAGTTATTGTTTTAAATGTCGAGCCAGGACGGTACAGACCGTCGGTTGCACGGTTGAAGAGCGGCGAATGCTCAGCATTAAGAATCGAATCATAATCCTCAATATAGTCGAGGAGATTATATGTCGGAGCAGTGGCAGCAGCTTTGAGAGCGCCTGTTTTTGCGTCGAGGACAACAATAGCTCCTGAATGAACATCATCGAGATCGGGATTTTTGTTGATCGACTGGAAATTTGCGATGAAATTATCGAGAATAGCCTGCACTCTGAGCTGGTACTTATCATCGACAGTAAGGCGGACGGATTGACCTGACTGAGCTTCTGAAAGTGTCTGTATATCGACGATAGAACCGTTTGTGACAGTGATCTCTTCCTCGCCGTTCTGACCTCGCAGGAGCTTCTCCATTGCAGCTTCGACGCCGCTTTTACCGAGGACGTCGTTAAGTTCATAGCCCTCGTCCTTAAGCTCAGCGTACTCCTCAGCGTAAATGGGGCCCACAGTTCCGATCTCATGAGGGAGAATATCGCCTCTCAGGATCTCACGGGTAGCACTTTCGACTGCATCAACGCCCTTCAGGACATTACTCAGCTCCTTCATGCGGATTATAGTATCGCTGTCAACATCCTTTGCAAGTACAAAATCGTTAGTCAGAGCAAAGTCCTTGTAGAGCATTTCATATCTCAGACCAGCAATTATACGTTTTTCAGTATCTGAATAGCTGTCGGATATTTCATAATCTGAGATAAGCTTGTCGATGCAGTTTTCTGCTGTAGCGTATACATTGAGATTAAGATCAGCCTTAAGTTCTGCTTCAGCTTCATCATCAGTGAAATAATAGGGCGAATTCATAGAAACAGGTATACTTGTCTCTATGGTATACCCGCATGAGCGAAGCTCGTTATAGATCTGGAGGAGGATCCTATTGCCCTCCTGATTTTCCTCTGGAAAGAAAGCCTTTCGGAGGATTATATTCGTACTGGTAGTATTGCTGACGATAAGCTCACCGCTGAAATCCATGATCTCCCCACGGGTCGCAGCGGTTTTTACCGTATACACAAAAGTTTCGTCAGTATCCCTGACATCCGGCTCGGCGATCGTTTCATCACCGACGACCTGTATTTCCATAAGGCGCATAGCGCTTACAATTCCCAAAGAAAGGACAAGTCCGACGGTCAGGATGGACTTGATCCTATCGGATAAGCTTTTCAATAATGATCGCTCCCTTGAAAAATCTTAGTTATTTTTTGGTGCAGCCTTGATAGCTTCCTGAAGAGTGAGGTGTTTCTTAGGCATGAGGAAATGGTTTATGAGTTTAATAACAATATAAACCACAGCCGTAGAAGCAACCGTATATCCCCAGACTGGAATCGTTACGGAAGAGAAGATCCGGTCAACGTTTTCGTAATTCCAGATCTCGTAGTAGAATTTATAATCCAGCCAGCCCTGAATGAAGGATGCAGCAGCAGTTATCATGAGTATACTGATGAATTTTTCTCTGAAATATAGGTTAAAAAGGAGAGATACGAGTACTGAGAAAATGGTGAGGATGACTGCATTATAGCCAAAAAGTCTGCCGCAGCTTATGTCTATGAGAAATCCGCAGGCGGCACCAGTAAGCGCAGCGCCAGTCTGACCGTTTTTCATTGCGATGCAGAGTGCAGCCGGAACGAGGAGTATCGGCTTGAGTGATGTACCGGCAGTCATAATAACAAAGCAGAAGAGTATGAAAATGTAGTAGAGCGTCCATCTGGCGATGTTTTTGATGATCAGTATTCGTTTTTCTCTTGGAGTTTTAATCTTCAATATCTTCAGCCTCCCTCTTGCCGTCGAAATCTGTGATAACGATAACTGAAGTAAGGCGTTTAATATCGACGCAAGGCTCGATCTCTGCCTTTGCAGAAATTCCGCTTGCATCGGGGCTTATGCTTTTTACAGTACCAATCGGATACCCCTTTGGAAAGATTCCTCCCACACCTGAGGTGAGGATGAGATCATTCTCTTTGAGTTTATTTTTGAGGTCGACGTGAATAAGGCTTGTATAGCCGCCCTCAGCGCCGAGAATGCTTCCCTCGATAACGCCGGAATCAGCAACTGAAGCTGCCGAGGCAGCAGCTACTGAGAGATCGGGTGAGAGGATAGTTCTGACGGTTGAGGTATTCTCTGACACCTCGACAGTTATTCCGACCAGTCCCTCAGCCGTTACGACTGGGCAATCGGGGATAATTCCGTCGGCAGATCCTTTATCGATAGTAAACGATCCGAACGGATCATTTGTGACGTAGCTCATAATGTCGCACGGCACAGAGAGTACATAATCCTCATTTTCTTCCTTAATGGTAACGAATTTTCTCAGCTCAGCAACTTCTTCCTGGAGCGCCTCATAATCGGCAAGCTTGAGGTTAAGGTCATTTATCTGCTGCTTGAGGATCTGATTTTCATTGTAGTACTCAGTAGCATTATCGATCTTGTCAGTGTAATTCTCGATCTTCACAGCGATACCGTTTGCAGCAGAGCGGAAGGGTTTGGTGATACTGTTTATGAATGAAGTTCCTGAGAGCGAGTAGCCGCCCTTTGTAACTCCGTAAATCATGATTCCGATGAGAAAAGCAAGGAATCCCATCAGAACTTTGAATCTAGTGCTTTTCAAGAAATCCCGCATCGGAGTCCTCCTTAATAGTATCTGACATTTTCAGTAAGGGCATCCTGATACTTATCGACGTTTTCTAGGATCTTGCCTGTACCCTCAGCAACGCAGTCAAGGGGATATTCAGCGATATAAACGGGCATTCCAGTCTCACGGTTTATGAGCTTGTCAAGTCCCTTGAGGAGTGCACCGCCGCCTGCAAGAGTAATACCCTGATCAATGATATCAGCAGCAAGCTCCGGAGGAGTTTCCTCAAGCGTAGCTTTAACAGCCTCGATCACACGAGAAAGCGGTTCAACGAGAGCGTCTCTGATCTCAGCGGAGTTTACAGTGATATTCTCCGGCAGTCCATTGAGAAGGTTTCTTCCCTTGATCTCCATCGAGCTTTCCTTTTCGCTTGGGAAGGCTGAACCGATCTCAAGCTTGATATTCTCAGCAGTACGCTCTCCGATGAGGAGATTATATTTCTTTTTGATGTAGTTGATAATAGCAGCGTCAAATTCATCGCCGGCGCATCTTACTGAACGTGAAGCAACGATACCTCCCATGGAGATAACAGCAACCTCACTTGAGCCGCCGC
>JBGVIW010000041.1:0-7936 GCA_045128995.1 Ruminococcus sp. | reverse complement strand
TTCACCCGAGGTGAGTGATTACGAATTTGATATGCTCATGCAGGAGCTAAAAGCTATCGAGGAGGAGCATCCCGGACTCGTCCAGCCTGATTCGCCGACGCAGAAGGTCGGAGGCGAGGTTCTCAACACGTTTGCAAAGGTAGAGCATACCGTCCAGATGGCAAGTCTCCAGGATGTTTTCTCCTTTGAGCAGGTGCAGAGCTTTCTTAATCGCTGCACCGAGTCGCTGGGGGAGGCTGAGTATACCGTAGAGGCAAAGATCGATGGACTTTCTGTATCGCTGGAATATGAAAACGGAGTATTCACTCGAGGCTCGACTCGAGGTGACGGATTTGTCGGCGAGGATGTAACTGAAAATCTGAAAACAATATGCTCAATCCCGAAAAGACTTGAAAATGCACCTGAGTATCTTGAAGTGAGAGGCGAGGTATATATGCCGAGGGAAAGCTTTTTTGAGCTTATTGAGGAGCAGGAAGCGCTCGGAGAGCAGCCCTTCAAGAATCCCAGAAATGCAGCCGCAGGTTCACTCCGCCAGAAGAATCCGAAAATAACTGCAAAACGCAGGCTTGATATATTCATCTTTAACGTCCAGCAGTGCGAGGGAAGAGAATTCTCCTCTCACAGGGAATCTCTCGATTATCTTGCTGGACTCGGGTTCAAGGTAGTTCCGTCATACAGGGTATGCAGTACGTATGATGAGATCAGCAGCGAGATCGGCTCCATCGGCGAATCACGAAGCGACTATTCATTCGATATCGACGGAGTGGTAATTAAGGTAGATGACCTCTCAAAGCGTGATATAATGGGTGCGACAACGAAAACTCCAAAGTGGGCGGTAGCTTACAAATTCCCGCCAGAGGAGAAGAATACACTGCTGCTTGATATCGAGGTAAACGTCGGCAGAACCGGAGCGATAACTCCTGTAGCGGTGTTCGAGACGATACTTCTTGCCGGTACGAGCGTCTCACGAGCTGTGCTTCACAATCAGGATTTCATTGATGAAAAGGACATCCGCATCGGTGATATCATCACCGTCCGCAAGGCAGGAGAGATAATTCCAGAGGTTCTGTGTTCGGTGAGCCATGCAGAAAATTCTGTTCCATTCAGACTTCCCGAGATGTGCCCGGTGTGCGGAACACCTTCAGTGAAGGACGAGGGCGAAAGCGTGCTGCGATGCCCGAACGTCCAGTGTCCGGCACAGCTGATGAAGAATATGATCCATTTTGCGTCAAAGGGAGCGATGAATATCGATGGTCTCGGGCCAGCGAATATGAAGCTTCTCGTTGATACTGAGCTTGTGAAATCTCCGGCAGATCTCTATCTTCTGCGTCGTGAGGAGCTGATGGAGCTTGAGCGTTTTGGTGAAAAATCCGCAGACAACCTCATAGCGGCAATAGAAAAATCGAAAAATGCAGGACTCGACCGCCTGGTATATGCGCTTGGTATACGTAACATCGGTCAGCGTGCCGCCCAGCTTCTCTGCGGAAAATTCAGTTCTATGGACAAGCTTCTTGAAGCTGAGAAGGACGAAATAGCGTCGATCGAGGGCTTTGGTGATGTCATGGCGGAGAGCGTCTATCAGGCGCTTCGTGAGCCGAATCGGATCGAGCTTATCGAGAGACTGCGTACGCATGGCGTGAACATGAGCTACGAGAACGCAGATGTGAGCGACAGCAGATTTGAGGGTCTTACGTTTGTCCTGACTGGTACACTTCCCACGATGAAGCGCACCGAGGCGAAAAAACTCATTGAAAGCTTCGGGGGAAAGGTGGCATCATCGGTTTCAAAGAAAACCGACTATGTCGTTGCCGGAGAGGATGCCGGAAGCAAGCTTACAAAGGCTCAGGAGCTTGGCGTTGCAGTTATTTCAGAGGCGGAGCTTCTTGAGCGGACAAAATAGGTGAGTCAGATATGGAATTTGATGTAAAATATATTGCACACCTCGCTCAGCTCAAGCTCAGCGAGGATGAGATACCTGCGCTTGAAAGGGAGCTTGCAGCGTTAACGGAGATACTTGGAACTCTGCCAGAGCTTGACGATATAGACACCCATCCGGCAGGAAAGGAAATGCTCCTCCGTGAGGATAAGGCAGTGCCCTTCAGCGCTTCGCTGGCAGAGCTTCTTGCAAATGCACCTGAGCTTCGTGCAGGATGCATAGCAATTCCTAAAACAGTTGAATGATCAGGGGCTGAGGAAATGAAATTATATGAAAAATCATCGGCTGAACTGTCAGAAATGCTTCGTCGGCGAGAGTGCAGTGCAGCCGAGATACTGAATGATGTAAGAAGCCGAATATCCTGTATTGAGGGGAAAATAGGTGCATACATCACGCTCAATGATAATGCAGAGGAGGCTGCAAAAGCGGTTGACAGAGCGATCGCTCAGGGAGAGGAGCTTCATCCGCTTGCAGGCATCCCGATCGCTCTTAAGGATAATATCTCGACGAGAGGAATCCGTACGACGTGCGCATCTAAAATGCTCGAGGGATATATTCCGCCTTATGATGCAGCCGTGACTGAGAAGCTGAAGTCAGCCGGAGCGGTGATAACCGGAAAAACCAACATGGATGAATTTGCAATGGGGTGGTCTACCGAGACGTCATACTTTGGCAGAACTTGCAATCCGCATAATACAGCTTACGTTCCCGGAGGTTCATCAGGCGGCTCAGCCGCTGCGGTAAGCTCAGGAGAAGCTATCCTTGCGCTTGGTTCAGATACAGGCGGTTCAGTCAGACAGCCTGCGGCGCTTTGCGGGATCGTAGGGATGAAGCCGACCTATGGAGTGATCTCACGATATGGACTTATTGCCTATGCATCGTCGCTTGACCAGATAGGTGTGATGGGAAGAACTGTAGAGGATGCAGCAATGCTTCTGAGTGCCGTCAGCGGACACGATCGACGTGATGCAGCGTCGCTCATAGCTCCGACGGAGGATTATCACAATGCGCTGAAGTATAAGATCTCTGGGCTTCGGATAGGTGTGCCGGAGGAATATTTCACTGATATTATCAGCGACGAGGTGAGAGAAGCAGTGTACAATGCGCTGCGGCTGATGGAAAAATGCGGCGCTGAGATAAAAAGAATATCACTTCCGGGCACGAAATTTGCGGTGAATGCATATTACATCATCGCCTGTGCGGAGGCGTCATCAAATCTTGCACGCTATGATGGAGTGAAGTACGGCTTCAGGGCAGAAAACTATACAAGCCTGTCAGATATGTACGCAAAAACACGAAGTGAAGGCTTTGGAGATGAAGTGAAGCGCAGAATAATGCTTGGCACATACGTCCTGAGTGCAGGCTTTCGAGATAAGTACTACAAAAGAGCCGTGGCTGCACGCAGGCTTATATGCCGTGAATTTGACGATGCTTTCAAGGAATGTGATATAATTGCAGCACCATCCTTTCCGACATCGGCGTTCAGATTTGGCGAAGCCGGAGATGATGCAGTGAGACGCTACAGCAGTGATATATGTACCGTTCCGGCAAGCATAGCCGGACTTCCTGCGATAAGCATTCCGTGCGGCAGAAGCCGGAATGGACTTCCGATCGGACTTCAGTTCATAGGAGACAGGCTGTCAGAACAGCTTCTGCTGGATGCAGCGAATGTCTATGAGAAAAACAGCGGAGGTTTTAATTGCATAGCAAAGCTGGAGGAGGGGACAGATGAGTAAATATGAGCCAGTTATCGGACTTGAGATCCATGCGGAGCTAAAGACTGAATCTAAGATGTACTGTACCTGCCGGAATGGCTTTGGTTATGAGCCTAATACGCAGGTATGCCCTGTCTGCATGGGACTTCCGGGAGCGCTGCCGACGCTGAACCAAAAGGCAGTGGAGTATGCAGTAAAGATGGGGCTTGCTCTGGGGTGTGAGATAAACTAGGTTTCATATAAGGATCGCAAGAATTATTTTTACCCCGATCTTCCTAAGGCTTATCAGATATCTCAGGCGGATATTCCGGTATGTACGGGAGGCAGGTTTGAATTCATGTCCGACGGAGAGCGGCGGACTGTAGGGATCACAAGGATACATATCGAGGAGGATGCCGGAAAGCTCATACATGACGGAGAATACAGCGGCTCGCTGGCTGATTATAACCGATGTGGAGTTCCTCTTATCGAGATCGTCACCGAGCCTGAGATCTACAGCTCATCTGACGCAAAGGCACTTCTCGAGACGATAAAAAGCATTCTTCAGTACCTTGAAATTTCCGACTGCCGGATGGAGGAAGGCTCGATAAGATGCGACGTGAACGTTTCGATGCGAGAAAAGGGGAGCGATAGCCTCGGGACACGATGCGAGATGAAGAACGTCAACAGCTTCAGTGCGGCTGTCAGGGGAATTGAATATGAGATAAAGCGTCAGACGCTTCTCCTCAGCTCAGGCAGTCAGGTGATGCAGGAGACACGCCGCTGGGATGATTCAGCTGGACTGAGCGTCGTTATGAGGACTAAAGAAAACGCTCAGGATTACCGATTTTTTCCTGAGCCTGACCTCGGGGCAGTGGTAATCACTGATGAGCGCATTGAAAAGCTGAGGAATGAGCTTCCGGAGCTGCCGAACAAGAAGCTAATCCGCTATACTGAGGAGGACGGACTGCCTTTTGTGGAGGCTCAGCTGATCGCACTTGCACCTGAGCGAGCAGGGCTTTATGATGAATGCTCGGCGCTCGGAAGATGCCATAAAAAGAATATAGCGAACTGGATACTGGGCGACATATCGAAATTCACAAACGACACCGGAAGAAGCATCCGATCGACAGCACTTTCCGCAGAAAAACTTGCGGAGCTGATATGTGCGGTCGAGAGCGACAGAATATCAAATTCTGCGGCAAAGACTGTTTTTGGAAAGATAATATCTGACGGCGGCGAAGTGGATGGGATAATAGAATTGCTCGGACTGGAGCAGAATTCTGACGAGGAGTATATCAGAAAGCTGACGGCAGATACTATGGCAGTGAACGAAAAATCGGTCGGGGATTATAAAAACGGCAAAAAAAATGCACTTGGATATCTTGTAGGTCAGTGTATGAAAGCGTCTGGAGGAAAAGCTAATCCCGGACTTGTGAGGAAATTTGTCACGGAATATCTCGAAAATCAGGAAATATAGATCAGGAGGAATAATATGAAGTATATCTGTTATCCGAAATGCACGACCTGTGCAAAGGCACAGAAATGGCTTGATGAGCATGGAATATCATACGAGCTTAGGAATATAAAGGAGAATAACCCTGCCTATGAGGAGCTTGCGGAGTGGTATAAACTCAGCGGGCTTCCGCTGAAGCGATTTTTCAACACCAGCGGACAGCTTTATCGTTCTATGGAGCTTAAGGATAAGCTTGCAGGAATGTCAGAGGAGGAGCAGCTCAGGCTGCTTGCAAGTGACGGAATGCTCGTAAAGCGACCGATCGCTGTAAGCGGCGATACAGTGCTTGTGGGCTTCCGGGAAAAAGAGTGGGAAAAGCTTCTGTAAAAACAAAAAAGAGGATCCGGAAAAACCAGATCCTCTTTTAAGGTGTTTTGCTTACTTAACAATGAATTTATCAATGTCCTTCAGGAAAGCGTCAGCATCGTCAGTGTGAGCATTAAGCTCGATCGGCTTAGAAAGGTCGAGGCTGAAGATACCCATAATGGACTTAGCGTCGATAGCGTATCTGCCGGAAACGAGGTCGATGTCGAAATCGTAGCGCATTACGATGTTCACGAATTCCTTAACATCATTGATTGCCTGAAGTGAAACAGTTGTTTTTGTCATAATATCTACCTCCTAAAATTGTGTCAGTAGTGTTATTGTTTATTTCTTTTACCGCAGTTCCCTGACTGCAACTATATCATAACATCAATTTTTACCTATGTCAAGGGGCTTGAGATATTTTCGGCAATTTAGTATAATATATACGTGCTTTAAAAGTTCTTTTTATTCAGAACGAATAACTATTTATAGTGCATAAAAGGAAGATGTTAAATTTGTGCAAAGTACACATAAAGAAAAATGAAGAAAAATGGCGGTGACGGACTTAAAATGCGGAGAGTATTTTTTATGACCTTCGGATGCAAAGTAAATTATTATGAAACAGAATGTATGAAAACGCTGTTCAGGGAGGCTGGTTACGAGGTGAGCCGAGAGCTTTCGACAGCAGATGCAGTGGTGATAAATTCCTGTACAGTAACCTCCTCCGGTGACAGCAGGGTTCTTTCGGCACTGAGAAAGGTGAGGCGACAGCATCCGGAGGCAGTTATTGCGCTGATGGGATGCTATCCGCAGGCGTTCATGGCTGAGGCAGAATCGATCGGCGATGCAGATGTGATAATCGGAACGAAAAACCGTGCGGAGCTTCCTGAGCTGGTCGAGGATTTTTTCACGTATGGAAGGCGTATAGTAAAGCTGTCGCAGTATTCGCCGGATGACGGCTATGAGCCGCTGACGTGTGCGGAATTTGATGGCAATACCCGAGCGTTTGTGAAGATACAGGACGGGTGCAATCAGTTCTGTACATATTGCATCATTCCCTATGCAAGGGGAAGATGTCGTTCAAAGCCGCCGGAGGTTCTGGAAAGGGAAGTGCAGAGAATCGCACAAACCGGCAAAAAGGAGATCGTTCTGTCTGGAATAAATCTAGCATTCTACGGTAAGGAATTCGGGATGGATCTTGCTGACGCAGCGGAAATCTGTGCACGTACAGAAGGAATAGAACGAGTGAGACTTGGTTCGCTCGAGCCGGAGAAGATGTCGGATGAGCTTCTTTGCAGATTATCAGCGCTGCCGGAGTTCTGTCCGCAGTTTCATCTGTCGCTCCAGAGCGGCTGTACAAGGACACTGAAGGCTATGAATCGCCGTTATACAGCTGAGGAATATTTTCTTCTGACGGAAAAGATCCGCAGGTATTTTCCGGAGTGTTCATTCACGACGGATGTGATGGTAGGCTTTCCGGGTGAGACGGACGAGGATTTCGCAGAGTCGGCAGAATTCATCAGGAAGATAGGGTTCAGTCGTGTTCATGTATTCAGATATTCACGCCGCAAGGGAACTGTTGCTGACAGGATGGATAACCAGATCCCCGAGAATATCAAGTCTGAGCGTTGGCATATCATGACTTCCGCTGCCGATGAGGCGAGAGAGAGCTATCTTAAAAAACAGATCGGAAAGACTGTGCCGGTGCTTTTTGAACGTGAAAACTGCACAGATTTCCACCACGGATATGCGCCGGATTATACGTTAATAAAAATTCCTTATAAAAAATACAAAAAAAGTTTGCGTAATATGATTTTTTGTGTTAAAATAGAAGAGAGCGAGTCAGATTTCTGTATCGGTAACTTTTCAGAGCCGCTCGTCTGATATTGTTTATAAAGTGCACTGCCCGCAACAGCGCAGCTTGTTAATATATTATTTTCTTTTGCGGAGAAAAGGAGATTTAAAATGTCTGTATTCAGGATTTATGTCGAGAAGAAACCGGAATTTGCTGTAGAAGCACAGTCGGTTCTCAACGATGTGCGCACTGCGCTCAGACTCAGCGTTACAAATGTTAGAATACTTAACAGATATGACGCAGACAAGCTCACAAAGGAGGATTTCGATGCTGCTATCAGTACTGTATTCTCAGAGCCTGCGGTTGACGTTACCTATGATGAGCTGCCTACACTTGGCATCAATGAGAGAATTTTCGCTGTAGAATACCTGCCCGGTCAGTTTGATCAGAGAGCTGACAGCTGTGAGCAGTGTATCCAGATCCTCAGACAGGGTGATCGCTGCCGTGTTAGAAATGCAAGAGTATACATCATCGAGGGTAACCTTACTGAAGAGGAATTTGCTCAGCTCAAGTCTTACCTCATCAACCCCGTAGAAAGCCGTGAGGCTTCACTCGAGCCGGTAAAGACTCTCGATACAAATTACGAGATCCCCACAACTGTTGAGGAGCTTGAAGGCTTTATCATGCTC
>JBGVIW010000040.1:0-3571 GCA_045128995.1 Ruminococcus sp. | reverse complement strand
GTATAAGGCTTGCTGAGTTCATATTGTATTATAACCTCCTTGATTTTCAAATGAAGCGGAAAGCTTATCTTGTTATTATAACACATATTCTCACGAATTGCAACAACCGGACGCAGAACAGTTTCGTATAAAATTTTCAGAGGATCATTCACTGACGGCGGGTAAGGAAGAGAAATAAAGTTTAATTATTTAATACTGGACAAAGCTTCTATTTTGTGGTAGAATATTGTATACTATCTTAAAAGGAGAATAGCAATGGCAGAACTTAAATTTGAAATCACAGAAAAAATAGGCGTACTTTCAGAGAACGCAAAGGGCTGGACAAAGGAGCTTAATATGGTAAGCTGGAATGAGCGTGAGCCTAAGTATGATATCCGTGAGTGGTCACCTGATCACAGCAAGATGGGTAAGGGAGTAACTCTCACAGCAGATGAGCTTGCAGCGCTTAAAGATGTGCTTGCTGAAGTTGACCTTGATTCTTTTGAATAATATCTGAAACAGAAAACGCACCCTACGGAGCCTATTCCGTAAGGTGCGTTATTTTATTACATCATTGTGAAGCGCATAACATCGCCAGCTTTGCCGATGAAGATTGACTTAGGTCTTGCCCAGACATCACCATTAGCGAGGGATTTATAAATTACAAGTTCCTCAAGAGTCTCAGTATGGCGGGCGAGGGAGATGACCTCATATTCACCGCCTTTATAGTGGCGGTATTTAGCACCCGGGATAACTTCGGTAACAGTATCCTTTACAGGCTCAGCAGCCGGCTGCTCAGGAACATTGTTCACGATATCATCAGAAACGATGATCATTGATGAGAACGGAGGCATCTTTATATAAGCATTGCCGTTATTGACATCAACTGTTCTTGCGCCGATTACATCGACGAGTGCGTTCATGTGAGTATTGAAGCTTAGGTCGAACTCTCCGTCGCTGAGGTTGAGAGCAACATAAACGATCTGACCATTAAGCTCCTTGCTGAAAAGGATCTGCTGATTGCGGATGATCATAGTGTGGTATTCACCGGTGCGAAGTGCAGGATAAGCCCTGTAGATTCTGCCGAGCTTGACGATATGCTTGTAAAGCTCAGTATTCTCACGCTCCATATCAGCAAGATAGAGACAAGGACGCAGGTTGTCGTCAGAATTATTTTCCTTTCGACCGTGAACGCCGTATTCACTTCCGTAATAAATAGACGGAATACCGGGCATAGCGTACATCATTGTATAAACGAGCGGCAGGTGAGCCGGATTGTTGACAGTACTAGCAAGGCGGTTTACGTCATGATTATCGGTGAAGGTATAGAGATTGATGCCCTTATAGATACCGCCGTTTCCGAACTGACGGTTGATGGAGTAGTCGATCTCGAAATAATTTTTATCATTATGTGAGGAATAGAGTCCCTTATAGCATTCATAGTTTGTAACGCTGTCGAGCATTTCAGGGTTAGCCCAGCGCTTGTAGTCGCCGTGGATGATCTCACCCATGAGCCAGAAATCGGGTTTCTTGCCCTTACAGAAGCTGCGGATTCTTTTGAAGAAGTCGAAGTCGATACAGTCGGCAGCATCGAAGCGGATTCCGTCGATACCGAATTCCTCGATCCAGTAGTTCACAGCGTCGATGAGATGGTCGCATACGCCTACATTTCTGAGATTGAGCTTAACGAGGTTATAGTGGCCGTTCCAGCCCTCGTACCAGAAGTTATCGCCGCAGGGACTCTGACCGCCGAAGTTGAGGTTCTGGAACCAGTCGCAGTAACCTGAACCGGGGCCCTTCTGCTGGATATCAACAAACTGAGGGAACTTTCTTCCAACGTGATTGAAAACGCCGTCAAGGATAACTCTTATGCCGTTTTCATGGAGTTTATTGCATATATTTCTGAATGAATTATTGTCACCGAGACGGCGGTCGATAGTTTTGTAGTCAATAGTGTCATAGCCGTGCTCCACGGATTCAAAGACAGGTCCGAAATAAACAGCATCAACGTTCATTTCCTTGAAGTGATCGATCCAGTCGAGGACTTTGTCAAGTCTGTATACGACCTCTCCTCCGTCGTTGAATTTAGGTGCTCCGCAGAAGCCGAGCGGGTAGATGTGATAGATTATGGCGTTATCGTACCAATTCATAGTAAAACTCCTAACTAAGATTATTTGCTGCTGCCCTCGAGGAAGTATGAAGCTTCCATATCGGCAACGCTGAGGGCGAAAGCGAGAGGATACATCTCAAGAGCCTTGCCGATCGAGTTTTTGTCCTCATTGCCGGAGAAGCCCATATGATAGCGGATAGCAAAAGCTTCTTCACGGGAGAGGCGGTTTTCTCCGTAGAGATACCCAGAGATTATGTAAACCGATTTTTCACCATGACCATAGGGCATACTGTCAGAGATCGTGTAATAGGGGACCTTTTCCCATACGCCGTCCGCATTTTTGGCATTGCGGTAGTCAACGGTATAGAAATTGACCTTGCAGAGGTCGTGGAGAAGAGAAACGATAGCTATCGTTTCATCGGAATAATTCATTCCATAAAGCTCCTTTACACGTTCACGTTCGAGATAAGCCTTAAGGCAGTGATAAACGTTCACGCTGTGCTGGACAAGACCACCCTCATAAGCTCCATGAAAGCGTGTGCTGCTTGGAGCAGTGAAGAAATCGGATTTGTTTTCGAGGTAGTCGAGCAGCTTTTCAGCTCCGGGACGTTTTATATGCTGGTTGTATATTGATATAAATTCTTCTTTAGCAGTCATAGAGATCCTCCGTTTCAATTAAGATACCAACCTTAAATATTATATCACAATTCTGAACAAAGTTCAAGCGCATGGAAAAATTTTCATAAATTAATTGACATATAGGGATAAATGGTGTATAATAACTTTGATTTTGAAATGGGAGATATGTTATGAAAAGGGTAGTAACTATACAGGATATATCATGCTTGGGAAAATGTTCGCTGACGGTCGCACTGCCGATAATATCAGCTATGGGAATCGAGACAGCTGTTATCCCGACTGCGGTGCTGTCAACGCATACAGGCGGCTTTACGGGATATACCTTCCGTGATCTTACTGATGATATTCCCGATATCACGGCTCATTGGAAGAGTATGGATCTGAAATTCGATGCAATATATACAGGTTATCTTGGGTCGAAGAGACAGGTTCAGATAATTTCGGAGCTTTTTGATTCATTCCGGAATGAGAATAATGTAACAATCGTTGACCCTGTGCTAGGCGATGCCGGACGTTACTATAAGGGATTTGATGATGAATTTGCAGGAGAGATGAAGAAACTCTGTGCAAAGGCAGATTATATTCTTCCGAATATGACCGAAGCGAGCTTTATGCTGGGGCTGCCATATACTGAAGAATATGACGAAGTATATGTAAAGGATGTTCTCAAAAAGCTTGCTGAGATCGGCTGCCGTGTACCTGTTCTCACTGGAGTTCACTTTGATGCTGAACGTCAGGGAGCTGCCGCTTATGACAGTGAAGCTGACAGATACTATTTCTCGTTTGATGAAAATATAAAGCGCAGTGTTCATGGCACAGGCGATATATTCGCCAGCGTATTTA
>JBGVIW010000039.1:0-3683 GCA_045128995.1 Ruminococcus sp. | reverse complement strand
TCGGCTGACCGTACTCGAGCATAACGTAGTTTGTGATATCTACGAAGTTATTGATAGGACGAACGCCGCTTGCACGGAGTCTCTCACGCATCCATCTTGGGGACGGCTCGATCTTAACGTTCTTTACGATACCTGCACAGTATCTTCTGCACTTATCTGTATTGATGATGTCCACCTTGAGCATTTCGTTGATATCGCCGTCAACGCCCTTGAATGACGGTGCAGGAACATTCATAGGAAGATTGAATGTAGCGGCAGTTTCTCTAGCAAGACCGATGACACTGAGACAGTCAGGACGGTTTGAAGTGATCTCGAACTCGACAGAAGTGTCGTTCAGACCGATAGCGGACTGGATATCCTGACCGATCTGGCAGTCCTCCTGCATGATGAAGATTCCATCCTCGATAGCATAGGGGAAGTCTCTCTTATCGAGTCCAAGCTCGCCGAGAGAGCAAAGCATACCGTTGCTGACAACGCCTCTGAGCTTACCCTTTTTGATTTTGATTCCGCCGGGAAGAGTTGAGCCGTCGAGTGCGGCAGGAACGATATCTCCTGCGTTTACATTTGAAGCGCCTGTAACGATCTGGACAGGCTCATCCTTGCCGACTTCGACCTGACAAACGACAAGGTGGTCGGAATTCTCGTGAGGAACGACTGAGAGGATCTTTCCGACAACAACGTTGGAGATCTCGCATCCCTCGATTTCGTAGCCCTCGACCTTTGAACCGCTCATAGTGAGCGCATGGCAGTATTCTTTAACAGGCACGTCGGCTTTTACATAGTCGGCGAGCCATTTCATTGATAAATTCATATTTTACCTCCGTTCAGGATTTGGTTTATTTGCAGCTGAAATAAAATTTCACGCTTTTGTTTTTCAAAAGGATCACAATTGATGAAATCGCATAAATGATAAACAGCAGGTTGACTGCAGGAGCGTTCAGATGCACGACAGCAATCAGGCTGGCGACTGAATTTGTGCAGAGAATAACTATAAGAGCACATCTTGCGGCAGCATATTTTAAATAAGTAAGGATGCTCAGAACGATCCTGACTAAAAATGCAGTTGCAAGAAATGGACGTGAAGTGACTCCGAAAAGTATATACAGGATGAGGACTGCAATTACAAGCCAGCGTCCTCGGTTGTATTTTTTGATGTTATCATTCATGATATCGCATCTTAGAACTGCTCAAGGAATCTGATATCGTTCTCGTAGAGGAGTCTGAGGTCATTGATGCTGTAGCGTCCCATAACCATTCTCTCAAGACCAAGACCGAAAGCGAATCCGGAGTAAACGCTGCTGTCGATACCGCAGCCCTCGAGAACCTTAGGATGAACCATACCAGCACCGAGAAGTTCGATATAACCCTCGTCCTTGCACATAGAGCAGCCCTTGCCGCCGCAGTTAAAGCACATAATATCAACCTCACAGCTAGGCTCAGTGAAGGGGAAGTGGTGCGGACGGAAGCGGAGCTTGCACTCGTTGCCGTAGAGTTTTTTCATGAGCATCTCAAGAGTTCCCTTTAGGTCGGACATCTTGATGCCCTTATCAACAACAAGTCCCTCGATCTGGTGGAAAAGAGGAGAATGAGTAGCGTCAACAGCATCACTTCTGTAAACTCTGCCGGGAGAAATGATTCTGATCGGCGGCTTCTGAGTCTCCATAACATGAACCTGAACGGAAGATGTCTGAGTACGGAGGAGGATCTTCTCATTAGTATCCTTAATATAGAAAGTATCCTGAGTATCTCTTGCCGGATGGTCAGGGGGAAGGTTGAGAGCCTCGAAAACGTGGTAATCGTCGTCGACCTCGGGACCGTCAGCGATATTGAAGCCCATGCCCATGAAGATATCACGGATCTCATTTTCAACCTTTGAAAGCGGATGGAGCTTACCGATAGTCTGAACCTTGCCGGGGAGGGTAATATCAATAGACTCGGCAGCGATTTTTGCAGCCTGAGCGCTTGCCTTGAGAGCAGTGAGCTTTTCAGCGAGAGCATCCTCGATGCTTGATCTTACCTTGTTAGCGAGCTGTCCGATAACAGGACGCTCTTCAGCGGAGAGCTTGCCCATCTGCTTGAGAATAGCAGTAAGTTCACCTTTTTTACCGAGATACTTGATTCTCAGATCATCGAGCGCCTTTATCTCAGCACAGGAGGAAAGCTCCTCCATCGCAAGCGCTTCAATTTTCTCTAACTGTTCCTTCAATTAAATCACCTCATAAAATATGTTTTTCGGATCCACAGAAATGTATGCTGGGGCAGATAACAGCCTTTTCTGTGCGGATGAACACATTTCGCCCTTGAATTTCGTATGAATCCAGATTAATTTATGTGCTGGCATAAAAATAGTCCTGCCCAACAGGACAAGACTAAAACCTTGCTATACCACCTATTGTCAGGAGAGCCGACACCCTCTTGTCTTTAACGCAGACCTACGTCAGCACCTAATCCATCACCGTGCGGATCGTTTCAGCGCAGCCACTCGTGAGTGAACTTCAGAAGCCGATCAAATCAAGCCGCTCTCAGCAAAATGCGGCTGTTCTCTGGAGAAACGATCCTGACTTCCTACTCTCTCAGTCATCATGTTATCCATTTTATTATAAACTTAAAATAAAAAAAAATCAAGAGGTTTTATTGAATTTTACAAAATTTTGTGATATTATAATATACATCAAGGCTGAATGAAATGGCGGTTCTATTGATTTTAGCCAAAATACAGATAAAAAGGAGTTGCAGATATGGACAATTTTGCAGAACAGCTTGTAAAGAGGCAGCCGACATCCTCGGATAAGATGAAGAAGATGGTGATATATTTCGGAGGAATATTCCTGACGCTGGTGCTTATACTGATTGCGTTCATGTTTCTTGGAACGCTCTGGTCAATGCTTGCGATGGTGCTTGCTGCCGGTGCAGGATACGGAACATATTTCATGGGACAGGCTACATACGTTGAGTATGAGTACACCTTCACTAACGGTGAGCTTGATATTGACAAGATAGTCGCAAAAAAGAAGAGAACCTCGCTCATTACTGCTGAGGTAAGAAAGTTCACAGCTTTTGGAAAGTACGATGAAAACCTTGAAGAGACTGCGGATATGACAGTAGTTATCAGCTCAGATAATATTGCTTCGCATGAGTATTATGCTGACTTCGAGCATGCTGACTACGGAAGCGTGAGGCTTGTGTTCTCACCGAATGAGAAGATGCTCGATAATATCAAGAGAGCGCTCCCAGGCAGACTCAGAAATTCGATCTAAGGAGGAAATGCAATGCAGCTTGTTTCTCCTAAGCAGATGAGAGCGATTGAAAATCGTTCTGAGGAGCTTGGCGTTTCAAAGGCAGAGCTTATGAGAAATGCCGGTGCAGCTCTTGCGGAGCTGATCGCTGAGAGATGCAGCAAGGATAAGAATCCTCATGAGCAGAAGATAGTTTTTCTCGCAGGTTCAGGAAATAACGGTGGTGACTGCTTTGTTGCCGCAAGGATACTTGCTGCTGACGGATATGATGTAACCATGGTCATTCTTTGCAGCATGCCGAGAACAGATCTCTCACGCAGTACTTATCTTGAGCTTGAAGATACGGAAGTTAAAATACTCAAGGCTTATCGTGGGATGAATATGAAATCCTCGATCGAAGCAGCTGAGATCGATTTTATGGTCAATACTCAGGAATCGGATACTCTT
>JBGVIW010000038.1:0-8867 GCA_045128995.1 Ruminococcus sp. | reverse complement strand
CAGCTGCTGCTGCACTTGATCTGTGCGCCATAGTTATGATCATTACTGCATACCGTGAGAAAAAAACTTCCGCACGAAGATGGAAAAAAATTTCAGGTGCTCTTGAACTTGTCGAACCCGGAATAACCTATCCCCTAGAGAGCGACGAGATACTCATCGGAAGGCATGGTTCGGCTGATATCAGAATACCCGATATGTCAGTTTCTCGCTATCATGCAGTTATGACCCTAGCCAATGGTGTATGGACAATATCTGATATCGGTTCAAAATCCGGAATATACGTCAATGGGAATCTCGTGAGATCCTCAAAGCTGCGTGAAAACGATGTAATAAAGCTCGGCTCCCACAGACTTACCATTCGCAGAAGGAGGGACGCTGATGTATAAGAACGGACTTTCATATTTTGCCTCATCATTTTTTGTTCTCATCGCTCATGCAGCCATGCTGCTGAATATATTCGCCAACGGAAACTATGCCTCAAAGCAAGATGTTTTCATACTCGCTGGCGCTGTACTCGGACTGGATCTGATCTATTTCATCGTGATGCTATTCTATAAGCAGATGAGCTATACTATCGACTTTCTGCTGATATTCATCCTAAATATGAGCGTGATTTTCCAGTCAGGTTTCGGTGAGATTCATTTTGAGCTGAAGCACTACATCACCTGTATTGCCGCACTCGTATCATGCAGAGCCGGATTTCTCCTCTGCCGCAGCCACAAGTGGATCCAGGAAAAGAAAAAAATCTTTTTTATTGCGATATGCGTTCTTGTGGTAGTGATACTTACCCTCACCGGAAGCAGAAGTATGTGGATCTCGATCGGCTCGTTCTCTATCCAGCCGTCAGAGTTCATCAAGCCGCTTCTCGTACTCGCCTGTGCAACATCTGTTATGGAGCAGCAGCGAAAGCATAAGATACTCTGCTTTAACGTAGTCTACGAAAACGTTGCTCTGCTTGGAATCATCATTCTCATCTGCGGACTCCAGTGGTGGTGCAGAGATCTCGGAAGCCTGCCTACATTTGCTGGAATTTATATCTGCGGACTATATTTCAGGCTCTGCTATCCGAGGGCAAAGCTCTCAAAGAAGTTCATTATAGCTGGTGCCTGCGTAATAGCAGTCATAGCTGTTCTGGCGATCAAATTCGCTCCGGGCTACGTTCAGGACAGACTTTTCTCCGATATTTGGAACGATACCTCCGGCAACGGATATCAGCAGTCAAAGGCGCTTATCGCTATCGCTGAGGGCGGATGGTTCGGAAAAGGCCCCGGAAACGGATACCTCCACAACGTTTTTGCCCACGAAACCGATATTGTATTCTCAGCGATCTGTGAGGAATGGGGACTGCTGTATGCACTTATGATGATCTGCACGATACTTCTTATGCTTGCCGTGCCGCTTATCAATCCGCCGAGGTCTTATTTCCATTCGACAATGGCTGCCGGAATCTGCGCAGCTTTCGTGATACAGATGGCTCTCAATATCTTCGGCTCATGCAATATGATCCCCTTTACCGGAGTTACTATCCCGTTTATCTCACAGGGAGGAAGCTCAATGGTAGTCAGCGGCTTCATGATAGGAATGCTCTCCGCAGCTCAATCGCCTGTCTTTAAAAAGCCTAAAACCAAAATTAAGAAATCACCTAAAAATGCATGACAAGGAGGTTGATGATCCATGAAAAGCATCAGACGAGGACAGCATATGATTACCCTGTCTGTTCTCTTGTTTATTTGCGGGATGGTCGCACTCGTAGTGAAGATACTTACAGAGTCGGATTTTTATATGTCATACGCCGAAAAGCAGTCGCTCGGAAAAGTCTATGACCGCAACGGAATCGTACTGTTTGATGATTCCGGTACGGAATATGATGAAAATCACTTCCTCGACGTGGGAAATATTATCGGCGACGACGAGGGGCAGATGATGAACACACTCGTTGCAAGAAATCTCGATAAGCTCAATAACTACAGCTTCTCCACCGGACTTCTCGAAGAAGGAGGCAAGGCAGCGATCTATACAACCATCGATCACTACGCAAATCAACAGGTATTCAACGCCTACGGAAACGCAAAGGGATGCGCTGTGGCTTATGATTACAAAACCGGAGATGTTCTTGTATGCGTTAGCCTACCGTCGCTCGATGTGACGAAAGGCTATGCTGATATCGCTAATTTTGAAACTGGTACGCTCATCTCAAAAAATCTCTATGGAACCGTTCCTGGCTCTACCCAGAAAGTCTCCACCCTCATTGCTGCGCTTGAGGTCATGGGAGCTGATACACTCTACTCCAAAAGCTTTGAATGTACCGGCGAGTATGTCAATAAAACCGGCGAGGTTATAAAATGCCATAAATCCTCTGGTCACGGAACTCAGAATATCCAGGAAGCTATCGAAAACAGCTGCAATCCGTTTTTTGCCCAGCTTGTCGAGGATAATGATTTCCCGCTCGATAAACTTATCGAAGTATATCGCCGGATGGGATATGCTGTAAATGACGACGAAGAAGAGGTATTTTCGATCAACGGTATCCTCTGCGAAAAAGCATCAACTACCCTTACTGATTCTTACGATTTCAACACCCAGTGGGGTTGCATCGGTCAGGGTGAAACGCTTGTAAGTCCGGTTCAGCTCATGATGTGGCAGAGTGCTATCGCCAACGGTACCGGAAAAATGACTATACCTCATTTGGTGGATCATGTCACTGATGTCAAGGGCAAAGCCTCCGGACACTCTATGAATGAGTTCAGCGAGGAAATATTCTCCCCGGAATCCGCTGACGCTGCAAGACAGATCCTCCTTACAAACGGTGCGAATAATTATTCAGGCTCGATACCGGGATATTCAATCGGCGTTAAGAGCGGTACTGCTCAGGTAAAGCACGGCGACGAGGAAAACTCTCTCCTCACCGGTTTCATCGACGATAATCGCCATACTATCGCATTCTGCATCGTTATCGAAAATAAGAATAATACATCTGTAAAAACTGAACACATCGCTAAGATCATGCTCGACGCCCTGTGTTCATAGTCAAAATCGCTAAAAGCTGAAAAAATGTTTGTGCAATCTGCTCATTTTTATGTGAAATACTTGTAAACATTTGAGTATTATGTTATAATAAAGATACTAAATTATACCTCGTGTTTATCGAGGTTAAGGAGGCCTATCTATGAAAATGACTATCACAGCTAAAAAAATGCAGCTCTCACAGACTTTCAATGACTACGCAGAAGAAAGAATCAAATCTAAACTCACTAAGTTTTTCGGCGAAGATTTCGATGCTAAACTTGTGCTCTCCGAAATCAAAAATCAGATCGTTCTCGAGCTGACAGTTAAATATAACAGCATGCTCTTCAGAGCTGAACGCTCCGCTGCTGATAAAAATGATGCGCTCGATGACGCTATAGATAAAATTATCAGACAGATCCGCAAGAATAAAACTAAGGTCGAAAAGCGCCTCAAGGATACTGCTTTCAAGGAGGCTTTCGCTGAGCCGGTTGCTGAGCAGACTGACTACGAAATCATCAAGCATAAAAAGTTCCCGATGCGTCCTATGGACATCGATGAGGCTATCCTCCAGATGAATATGCTCGGTCACAGCTTCTTTATGTTCTCAAATGCAGCTACTGGCGAGATCAATGTCGTTTATAAGCGTGCTGAAGGCAATTATGCCGTTCTTGAGCCGGATAACGAGTAATCTATCTTATTAATATTAAAACTGCGGGATGCTTCGGCATCCCGCTTGAACTTTAACCTAAGGAGTATAAATATGGACGCTAATCTTAAATCAAACCTCATGAAACGTATTAATAAAACTGGTGAGAACCTCCGCAAAAACAACATGGAGTTCTACTATGCTGAGACTGCCGGAGATGTTGCTGGAATAGTTGAAACTCTAATAAAAGAGGGCGACACGATCACTAACGGTGGTACTATGACTATGGCTGAGTGTGGACTCACGCAGCTTCTCAATAACGGCAAATACAACTACCTCGACCGCTCAAAAATGACTCCTGAAGAGATCCAGAAGCTCTATATCGATGCATTTTCTGCTGATGTATATATTTCAAGCTCAAATGCGATCACCGAGGATGGAGTTCTCTACAATGTTGACGGAAACAGCAATAGGATCGCTGCAATCGCTTTCGGCCCGAAATCGGTTATTATCATCGCAGGCTGCAATAAGATCGTGAGAGATCTCAATGAGGCTGAGCTGCGTGTCAAGACTATTGCTGCACCTGCCAACTGTGAGAGACTTTCCTGCGAGACATACTGTAAGGAAAAGGGAGAGTGCGTCTCACTTTCAAAGGCTGATCGCCAGATCTACAGCGGATGCTCCGGTGACGGAAGAATCTGCTGCAATTACCTCATCTCCGCTCAGCAGCGCCATAAAGGCAGGATTAAGGTCATAATCGTCGGTGAAACACTTGGATACTGATCCTGACATACACAAAAACGGTTTGCAGATTTCTGCAAACCGTTAATTTTTTATTTATTCTTCCACAAGCTGGATCTCAAATGGCTCATATCTTCTATATGCGCTCTCGTTCTTCTCAACTGAGTAGGAATCAGAAAGCTCCTGCATATACTCGATGAAGATCTCGTTAAAGTTGAGTGACTGGAGATAAAGGATGCTGTCCTCATTCCAAAGGTCATCCTCATTCATTCGCTCTGTCAGGTTACCTCTGATAACAACGTAGATCGCATCATTCTCCTCATCATCAAAGACTACAGCCTTATTGAATTCATCAAGCTCCTCAAATACATAATTAGTGAGCTTTTCATTTGACTTCTGTGCTGCGGTAGGCTCAGCAGTTGTAGTAGTTACCGCCGGCTCCTCTTCTCCGAGGTCAGCAACAGCAGTTGTCTGCTTCTGGATAACGCTTTCATTAGCGTAGGGATTTGTAGTTGTAGTGGTAGTAGTCTGAGCTGAATCAGCTGTAGTTGTTGCGGTAGTTGTTGTTACGGCAGGATCAGTTGAAAGCTCGGCTGTCTGCTCATTAACATACTCTGAATAATCAGCCTTAACCTCATCCATCTCAAACATCTTATCCATATCGCCGGACTTGCTGTTAACTCTTTCAGCGTAATCCTCAGCCATCTCACGGATCTCCTTCTTGCCAGCCTCATCAAGCTCATTGCCCTCAGCGTCGAGATAGCTCATTGTTACGTATTTTACACGGGCAAAGTTATCGAGGAAATATTCCTTAAGAGCCTCCTCATCCATACCCTTTTCGCCGTCAAATCCGTAGTAGTGCTGGAATATGTACTCACTCTTGAAAGAGCTTTCAGCAATCTCACGGAGTGACTCTTCACCGATACCATTATTGTCGAATATCTCAGTCTGAAGTGCTGTATTCATAAGATCCTCGACCTCATCGAGATTCTCCTGAGAAAGCTCTCCTCCGATAGCGTCGAACTCCTTAGAGATTGTAACGTAGTCCTTACAGTACTGAGTCGCAGTATCCTGGATCCATTCCTCGGCATCCTGACCATCGATCTTAGCTTCCTGAACCTCTTCCATAGTAGGAGTAGCGCCATTCTCCTGAGCAAGAAGGCTTACAGCATCCTGATAAGACATCATTGTGTAGTAGATAAACACACCCGCCTTGACCTCAAAGCCATCGACAGTCATAGCTGTAGAAGAACCTGAGCCGATCGTTGGTGTTCCGCATGAAGCGATTGTTGCCGCAACTGAAAGTGATGTAATTGCAGCGGCAAGTTTTTTTATTCTGTTCATTATTAAATTCCTCCGGTATAATGAATTTATTCCATACTAACTTATTATACTATATTTTTTTTAAAAAGTCCATAGGATTCTGAAATTTTTTTCATTTTATCACATTTTTTATTATCGTATAGATTTTTTTCTGAAAATATGGTATAATATAGAGTAAGATTATTTTGGAAAGGTTTGGTAAGTAATGAAGGCTATTATTACCGGCGCAACCTCTGGTATCGGCAGAAGTATAGCACATAATCTGAAAAAGCGTGGATGGTCGCTTATCCTCACGGGACGTAATGAAAAGGCTCTCGAAGCTCTGAAGTCAGAGCTGGGCGGTGATACTGAGATTATTGCGGCTGACCTGTCGGACAGGAACGATGTGTTCAGGGTATATGATTTCTGCAAAGGAAAAAAAACAGATATGCTCGTGAATAATGCCGGATACGGCGTGTTCGGCAAATTCGCTGAAACCGATCTTGAGGACGAGCTTAATATGATAAACGTCAACGTAGCTGCCGTCCACATCCTAACAAAGCTTTTCCTGCGTGACTTCAGAAAACGAAACAGAGGAATAATTCTTAACGTTGCATCAAGTGCAGGTTTCATGACCGGACCGCTCCTCGCATCGTATTACGCTTCCAAAAATTACGTCGTGAGACTTTCCCTTGCAATAGCTGAGGAGCTGCGCCGTGAGAAATCCAAGGTCAGCATTACTGTATTCTGTCCCGGTCCCGTGGACACTAACTTCAATAACCGTGCAGGAGTATCATTCTCAGTAAAACCGCTGACTGCGGACTATGCCGCTGAATACGCCATAAGCCATGCTCTCTCACGCAAGCTTATCGCTGTGCCGACTCTTACAATGAAGGCGGGCATCTTTGCATCACGCTTTGCTCCTCACAGGCTTATTTCAGCTGTTGCGTACAATCTTCAGAAGAGCAAGGAGAAATGCCATGAATAACATAAGCTACAGAGTTGCACTCGGAGGAATCGTCTCGTCGCTCTGTCTTGTGACGATGTTTCTCTCGGGAATCATTCCGGCTCTATATCTTGTACTTCCCATGATCGCCGGAATACTTATGATGATCATCGCTGTTGAAGTTAATATACGCTGGGCGCTTCTTACCTACATCGCAGTAAGCCTGCTTTCGATGATAATCACCTTCGATAAAGAAGCGGCGCTGATCTTTGTTCTTTTCTTCGGGCACTACCCTATCCTGCGCTTCTTCATCGAAAAAATCCGCCCACGGCTTCTTAAAACGCTTGTAAAGTTCAGTGTATTCAATATCTGCATAATTGCGTTCTTTTACATCACTATCTATCTGTTCGGACTTGACCAAATGCTGGACGAGATGAATGAACTAGGAAAATACGGTGCTCCGATAATGCTGGCGCTCGTCAATGTTATCTTCATACTCTACGACTACAACCTCGATGCCTGCTACTCTATCTATCGCAAAAAGATCATGCCAAAATTCCGCCGCCGCAAGCATTAACAACGAAATTAGTTATATATATAAAATAACATCCAGCAGGTATTTACTTTTTTAAAAGATTGTTGTATAATATTTCTCAGTGTTTCTTAAATCCGGCGCTGATGCGCCTCGGGAGGTTATTATGAACTGCTTTTCACCAAAGGAAATTATCAGCTTTGTTGAGGATAATGACGTAAAATTCATACGTCTCACTTTCTGCGATATGTTCGGCAATCTGAAGAATATCGCTATTATGCCAGACGAGCTTCCAAGAGCTTTTTCTCATGGTATACCGTTTGACGCATCCTGCATCACTGACGGATGTTCTGATCTTCTGCTCGTGCCGGATATTTCTACGCTATCTGTATTGCCATGGCGCCCTAAATCAGGACGTGTCGTCAGGTTTTTCTGCTCGATCAAAAATATGGACGGCTCTGACTACATCGGCGATATGAGAAGCTCCCTCTCTAATTATATCAATTCTCTCCGCCTCGATGGCTATTCATGCGAGATGGGTACAAAATGCGAATTCTACCTCTTCGATCTCGATGAATCCGGCAACCCAACAAAGATCCCTCATGATACAGGAAGCTATCTTGATGTCGCTCCGCTCGATAAATGCGAGAATACACGCCGTGAGATATGTCTCTCGCTTGAAGAGATGGGACTCAGCCCCAAAAGCTCCTGCCATAAACATGGTCCTGGACAGAACGAGATCGACTTCAAGGAGAATGAGCCTGTTACTGCTGCCGATAATATGCTGCACTACAAGACTGTTGTAAAATCTATCGCCGCTCAGAATGGACTCTTTGCATCATTCATGCCTAAACCGCTTGAAGATGAGCATGGTAGTGCGCTCAGCATCTCGATCAGTCTCAAAAAAGGCGGCCAGAATATTTTCGGCGGCGAGCCTGAAACTATGCCGATCGAGGGAAAACTCTTTATCGGCGGAATCCTCTCAAGAATCCGTGAGATTAGTGCCTTCCTCAATTCTACTACCAATTCCTATAAGCGCCTTGGTACAGGCTATGCTCCTAAGCATATCAACTGGTCATTCGAAAACAGGATTCCCCTCATAAGAATTCCACGACCTGCCGGTGAAGCGCAGAAAATTGAGATACGTTCAGCTGATGCCTGCTGCAACCCTTACGTCACATTCAAACTCATTCTTGCTGCCGGAATCGAAGGGATCCGCTGCGGGAACTGTGAAATTCTCGAAAAGACACTCAAATCAGGTAATTTCCCTCAGGAGTTTGAGGTTCTTCCGATGTCACTCGAGGAAGCTGTTCAAATCGCTGAAAGCAGTGATTTTGTAAAACGCAGTCTCTCTGATGAGATACGCAAAAATATCTTCGGAATGCTCAGAAAGCAGATCAACGAGTACTCTGCCGCTGACGACAAGCTGAAATTCGAGGAAAAATATTATTTCAAGTCAATCTGAGTGGTGAATCTATGAAAAAAGCATTGATCATCTCTGCCGTCGGGCGGCAAACTTTCATCATCGAACATATTTTGCGCAGTACTGGATATTCTGTTTTTCAATACATCAGAAGCGGAAGCGAACTCCGCCGTAATTTATCCTTAATCAGAACAGGACTTGTTGTTATAAATACTCCCCTTCCGGATGAATTTGGTATTGAGCTTGCCGTGAAAACGGCTGAGTCAGCCGA
>JBGVIW010000037.1:0-3317 GCA_045128995.1 Ruminococcus sp. | reverse complement strand
ATATGTGCGCAGGCGTATCTGCATCACTGGCGGTAAACTATCTCAACTTCAAGGACACTGAGCCTGAATATGCTGAGGAATCGCTCAACGCTGCTATAAAGCTTTATGAGTTCGCTGTTGAGACTCATTCTGAGGTTGAAGGTACTACTACAGTAACCAGCCTTGGCTATGATGGAGGATTCTATACCTCGAGCTACGACTACGACGAGCTTGCATGGGCAGCAGTATGGCTTTATGAGTGTACAGGAAATTATGATTATATCGAGGATATTATTGCTGTTGATGAAACAGTGACTGGTGATATGGGTGCGCATCCGTATACAGGTTACTTCAAGAGAATCATGGCGGATACCGGAAACTGCTGGCAGAATATCTGGGTACACTGCTGGGATACAGTCTGGGGAGGAGTTTTTGCGAAGCTTGCGCCTATTACAAATACTTCCCGTGACTGGTATATCTTCCGCTGGAATCTCGAGTTCTGGTCTGGAATGACCGAGGAAGATGCAGCGGCTGCAACAGGACTTCCTCCGGCAGTAACTGCTCACAAGAAATTTGGTATGGATGATCAGATATGGAATACCACAATCACAGCGGAAGAGATTATTGATCTCCCAACAACAGACGGAGCATGGCTTAAAAAGACTCCTGCCGGCTTTGCAATGCTGAATGACTACGGCTCAGCACGTTATGATACAGCAGCTCAGCTCTGCGCTATGGTATATGCGAAGGAGACAGGAGACTTTACCTTTGCAGACTGGTCAAAGGGACAGATGGAATATATCATGGGCAACAACCCCATGGGACGTTCATATATTGTCGGATACGATCTCGAAAACGGTGCATCGCATCCTCATCACCGTGCATCCCACGGTTCAAAGACTCTCAGCGCACTTGATCCTGTAGATCAGGTTCACGTACTCTGGGGAGCACTCGTAGGCGGCCCTGATGCTAATGATTATCATATCGACGATACGAATAACTACATCTACAACGAGGTTGCTGTTGACTACAATGCAGGATTTGTAGGAGCTTGTGCGGGACTTTATGAGTATTACGGCAAGGAGGCTGGTCATGAGATCGATCCTAATTTGCCGCTTCCTGAAGAAGACCTGAAAGATGAGATATGCGAGTATTACATCGAAGCACGTGTTGTTCAGGAGAATACTGCTCGTTCACAGATCGAGGTAAAGGTGTATAACGACACATTCCTTCCGCCTAAGTATGTCGACAATATCAAGTGCCGCTACTTCTTTAACATCAGCGAGCTTGTCGCTGCCGGACAGAGTATCGACGATGTTATAATCGAGATCTACTACGATCAGGAAAATGCCGGAAGCAACGGTGAGTCCTTCGCAACGATCTCCGAGCCTGTAAAGTGGGACGACAACGGAACATACTATGTTGAGGTAAGCTGGCAGAACTGCCAGTTCTATGGTACACGAGTATTCCACTTTGGACTTATCGCTGACATGGATGAAAACTTTGAAACAAACTGGGATCCGACGGATGACTACAGCCGTGAAGGAATCGAGCTTAGCGAAGATACACTTCTGCTGACAGAGCTTATCCCTGTGTATGTTGATGATGAACTTGTATGGGGAGTAGAGCCTGAGGGCGGTTCAGAGGAGACTACAGCTCCGGCGGATGATGAAATTATCTATGGAGATGCTGACTGCAATGGTGAGGTGGAAATAGCTGACGTTGTAAAGATAATGACTCATCTTACAACTCCCGGCGGAACTATGACAGCTGAGGGTATCAACAATGCAGATGTTTATCAGCGTGGCGATGACATTGGTAATATGGATGCGCTTTCTGTACAGAAAAGAATCGCCCAGCTTATAACTGAGCTTCCTGAATCATATCTCTGATAAAAAATATAGCTGCTGTGCTGCATTTTGAAATGGGGCGCAGCAGTTTTTTGTTTTAACGAAAATTAGCATAATATTGCTCTGTATTGAACTTATTTGCGCTAAACGCAGTATGAATCACAAAAAGTGCGGATTTTAAAGGAAAATGCGCAATTATTAATAAAAAATGAGCGAAGAATATGATTGACTTATGTTCATAAATGTGATAAAATTTCACTTGAGAGGGGTGATAAAAATGAAGAAGAAGAATCTTCTTTGTGTTCTTATCACGCTTGTTATGTGCTTAGTGACGATGCCGGCGGCAAATATTTCTGCTGCAACGGTACTAACTGAAAACAAAACAGGCAATGAGGACGGTTATGACTATGAGCTGTGGAAGGACTCGGGAAATACTACGATGACCCTTACCGGAGGCGGTACATTCAGCTGCGAGTGGAGCAATATCAATAACGCTCTCTTCCGTAAGGGAATCAAGTTCGACTGCACTCAGACTTATCAGGAAATAGGTAATATTTCCATCGACTTTTCTGCGGATTATAATCCGTCAGGAAATTCTTATCTCTGCGTTTATGGCTGGACTAAGGAGCCGCTCGTGGAGTATTACATCGTAGAAGCATGGGGAAGCTGGCGTCCGCCGGGAGCTACCTCAAAGGGTACAGTCGTGATCGACGGCGGTACTTATGATATCTACGTAACAACAAGAGAAAACCAGCCTTCGATCATCGGAAATACCACCTTCCAGCAGTACTGGAGCGTGCGTACCGACAAGCGTACAAGCGGTACGATCTCCGTAAGCAAGCATTTTCAGGCTTGGGAGGATATGGGAATGCCGATGGGTAAGCTCTATGAGGCGGCACTCAACGTCGAGGGCTACCAGAGCAGCGGTTCTGCTACGATCACTAAGAACGATATCTCTGTCGGCGGAGAGATTCCGGATGACGACGGGCAGGCTGATGTGATCGAGCCGGATGCAAATGGATACTACTTCCATTCAACTTATGAATCAGGCTCTGACAGCTGGTCTGCACGAGGAGACAGCAGGGTTGCATCATCTTCCTCAGCCGCAGCGGCAGGAAGCAAATCTCTCTTCGTAAGCGGACGTACTGACGCATGGAACGGAACAGGATATTCACTCAGTACTGCTGCATTTGTTCCGGGCAAATCATACAGCTTCAGCGCTATGGTAATGCAGAACGCATCAGCATCCGAGGATCTTAAGCTTTCGCTTCAGTATAACGACGCTTCCGGCGAACCTCAGTATGTCACTGTTGCCGAGGCAACAGCTGCAAAGGGCGAGTGGACTCAGCTTGCAAACACAAGCTTCACCATCCCATCGGGAGCATCAAGTATGCTGCTTTATATCGAAACACCGGAAAATCTGATTGATTTCTATGTTGATGAAGCGATCGGCGCAGTCGGCGGAACTGTAATCAAGCCCGCAGGCGG
>JBGVIW010000036.1:0-3883 GCA_045128995.1 Ruminococcus sp. | reverse complement strand
GTTTGCGTATTCTGCAAGGAGGACAAGGCTGAGGCTGCTAAGGCTGCAGGTGCTGAGTTCGTTGGTGCTCAGGATCTCGTTGATAAGATCCTCAAGGAAAACTGGATGGATTTCGACGTTGTAATCGCTTCCCCTGATATGATGGGTCTTGTAGGCCGTCTCGGTAAGGTTCTCGGTCCTCGCGGACTTATGCCTAACCCTAAGGCAGGTACAGTTGCTCCTGACGTTGCTAAGGCTGTTGCTGAGGCTAAGGCAGGTAAGATCGAGTACCGTCTTGATAAGACAAACATCATCCACTGCCCAATCGGCAAGGCATCCTTTGGTGCTGAAAAGCTCGCTGAGAACTTTGAGACACTTCTCGAAGCTATCGTTAAGGCTAAGCCTGCAGCTGCTAAGGGTACTTATATCAAGTCCTGCACAGTTGCTTCCACAATGGGCGTTGGTATCCCTGTTTCCACAACAAAGTACGGTGTATAATTAATGCTCTTAAAGACGCTGCGTTTGAAAAAATGCAGCGTTTTTTTATGACTTTTCCGGCCTGTAAACGCCTGAAAAAACGGTTGGTATTAATGCACAAAAAATCATTCCAATATTTTTATTTTTCAAACGTTTACTGCTATTGACATTGCCTTGAAGCTATGATATAATTTTAATACAACAAACTAATTGATGCGGCCACGAACTACATCATCTGTTATAATTACTGCTTGATTATGTACTATTTGTATAATAACTTGTTTGCAGTACATTTTGTATAATACAGAGCGTTGAACTTTGTGCAGATATACAAAAATGTAAAAGTTGTTATATAGATATTGACTAAAGCAGATTTATGAGTTATAATATATATGATGTTAAGTTCTTAATTTCTATGTTAACATCCGTTTTGTTGTCTCCTTTCTTTTGTTCTACACATATTATTTTATGTGACCTTACTTTTCCGCCAAGGCTGATGCCTTGGCTCTTTTTTTGCCTGTTGTTATATTTGTGTCAAAAAAAACGGGTGTATTTTATACAATTTGCAGAATATACAGCCGCCATTTTTTTGATTATTGATTATTTTGTTTGAATATGATATAATTAGTAAAATATGCATGATTAAAGATTTTAATATTTATTATTCAGAAAGGTTTGAATTTATGGGAAAGAATATCATTCTTTACGGACCTCCGGGAACAGGTAAAACTTATAACTCGGTTAACTATGCCCTCGCGATCATCTATAATGTTCCTGTTGAAGCTATTATGCAGAAGGATTATGACGAGATGCTCTATCGCTATAACGAGCTTAAGACAAGTGAGGGTCAGATCGAATTTACTACATTCCATCAGTCAATGGGATATGAAGAGTTTATCGAGGGTATCAAGCCTGTATTCCTCGAAACCATGAACGAGCGTGGTGAGCGTACACGTAAAAAGGAAATGGTTTACGTAGTTGATAAGGGTATTTTCAGAGAGTTCTGCCAGAAGGCTGCTGAGCATCCCGAATCACGCTATGTATTCATCATCGACGAGATCAACCGTGGTAATATTTCCAAGATCTTCGGTGAGCTTATCACTGTTATCGAGCCTTCAAAGCGTCTCGGTGAGGCTGAGGAGGTTAAGGTTCGTCTTGCTTATTCCCAGGAGCCTTTCGGTGTTCCTTCCAATGTTTATATCGTCGGAACAATGAACACTGCTGACCGTTCCATTGCTCTGCTTGATACTGCTATCAGACGTCGTTTCGATTTCGTTGAGATGCTTCCAAGACCTGACCTTTTCCACGATACATATGTTGAGGGTGTAAGCATTGAGGCTCTTCTTGCTACTATCAACAAGCGTGTTGAGATCCTCTGCGACAGAGAGCATACTATCGGACATGCTTATTTTATGTCCCTTAAGTCTGATCCGTCAATCCAGAGACTGGGTTCAATTTTCAAAAACTCCATTGTTCCGCTTCTTCAGGAATATTTCTACGGCGACTATCAGAAGATCCGCTGGGTTCTCGGCGATTACAATAAGGAGCCCGAGGAGCAGTTTGTTAAGGCGCTTGCAATTGATTATAAACGTACCTTCGGTGATAACGTTGAGCTGTTCCTGGATGTGGATGATACTTATGAGATCAATGACGAAGCTTTCTGGAATATAAATGCTTACAGCAAGCTGCTGTAATGGCGGGAGGTCCTGCTGAATGGGAAAAAGAGACCGTTATAAACTGACTGAATCACAGTTTTTTACAATCGAAGGCTCTTCGGAGAGAGAGGACGGAATACCTATTCCCGAAAATATTTTCACTATGCTTGAGGATTTTGTTGCGGATAAAAAAATGCCCGACCCGAGAGGTATCAACAGCTATATGCTGAGTGCCGAGGGCGAAGGTAATGAGCGTATCCTTAAGGGTGGCGGCTATGTGGGTGCAATCGTTTTCAAGGACGGTACTCAGGTGGAGCTGCTTCCTATGCTTGCAGCAAGAAATTCCAAGGGTGAGGAGCTTTCCAATAAAAGAGTTTTCCTTAATATGCTCAAATCCATGAAGTCTCTTCCGCTGACCAATTTTAACCTTAATACCCGTGCGGCTGAGAATCTTAATGTTTTTGAGTCCTTTATCCTCGCATTCATCAACGAGGTTATGTCTATCGTTAAGAACGGACTGAAGCAGAGCTATATGTCCTATACGAACAATGAGCGTTTCCTTAAGGGCAAGGTTGTTTATTCTCTTCATGCCACAAAGAATTTCGCTCATAAGGACAAGTTCTATGTTCAGTACGATGTTTTCAGCATCAACAGACCTGAAAACAGACTTATCAAATCAACGCTCAGATATCTGAAGAATATTACATCCTCTGCACGAAGCCGTAACAAGCTTGATTCGCTTATCGCTAATTTCGATGGTGTTGATTATTCTACCAACTATGTTCAGGATTTCGCTGCCTCTGTTCTTGACAGAAGCATGCAGGGCTACGGCAATGCGCTTAAATGGGCTGAGATATTCCTGCTGAGCCGTTATGTAACGCTTACAACGGGCAGAAATGTTGCGTATGCGGTAATATTTCCTACCAATGAGCTTTTTGACAGCTATACTGTTTACAGCATGGGCAGAATGCTTGATAATCAGCGATTCCGTGCTGAAATACAGAAGAAGAAATATCCCCGCCTTAATCGTCCTATGCCCCGTGACAGTGCTCAGGCACTTGCTGTAATGACCTGCCGTGAGACGGGTCTGCGAGTTGTGTTTGACTCAAAGTGGCAGGCGCTTAATACCGATGATGAAAACTGCGGTATTTATCAGGATGATATATACGATTTGTATAATTTGCTGGAAATGTACAGAGCGCATAATGTCTGTTACATTTATCCCATGACCCGTGCAATGCGTGAGGATAGACGAGAGATATGTTTTGCCAATGAGGACGGCGTTCTCGGACGTGTGTATTTTGTTGATATCGGTGATATGGAGAAAAGCCTTTCGATCGTTCTGGAGCACATCTATGAACAGCGAATCGGTGATAGAAAAGAAAATGCATAATTTAAGCCTGACACGGGATAATACTGTGTCAGGCTTAGTTTTTTGATAAAGTGCATAGTAAAAAAGGATTCACAAAGTAACACAAGGTAAAAGTTTCGGTCAAGCCTTTCCAAAGGCGGGGAGTCCCCGCTGCCAATTCGTAAGTTTTTTTCACTGAGAGCATTTAATTTGCGGCTCGGTAACGTTAGTGACTTCGCAGAGTGACATCCATGGGCAGGGTGTCCCTGCAGCCAATTCGTAAGTTTTTTTCGCTGAGAGCATTTAATTTGCAGCTCGGTAACGTCAGTGACTTCGCAGAGTGACGTCCACGGGCGGGGAGCCCCCGCTGCCAATTCGTAATTACTTTAGCTGTGAACTTTAAGTTTGTGGCTCGGTAACG
>JBGVIW010000035.1:0-7108 GCA_045128995.1 Ruminococcus sp. | reverse complement strand
CAAGCATGGATACAAATGACTTCTTCACAGAGGCTCACGCTAAGCTTCGTCCTGTAGAAAGCCCGACAGCAGGTATCTTCCTCTCAGGCGCTTGTCAGGGACCTAAGGATATCCCTGAGACAGTTTCACAGGCTGGTGCAGCAGCTGCAAAGGTAATCGGTCTTCTTAATAAGAGCAGCCTTACCTGCAATCCCTGTGTTGCTCATTCAGACGAGCTTATGTGTAACGGATGCTCATCATGTGAGAAGGTCTGCCCGTATGGTGCTATCACATATATCGACAAGGAATTCAGAATGCCCGACAGAACTACTAAGGTTCGCCGTGTAGCAAGCGTAAATCCCGCAGTATGTCAGGGATGCGGCGCTTGTACAGTAGCTTGTCCGTCCGGCGCAATGGATCTGAATGGATTCTCTAACAGACAAATTATGGCGGAGGTAGACGCGATATGCAAGTAAACGAAAATAAGGATTTTGAGCCTGTAATTGTTGCGTTCTGCTGCAATTGGTGTTCGTATGCAGGTGCGGACCTTTCAGGTACAAATCGTCTTAATTATCCTGCAAATGTTAAAATCATCAGAGTACCCTGCTCATGCAGAGTAAACCCGATGTTTATCCTCAGAGCCTTCCAGAAGGGCGCTGACGGCGTAATTCTCTGCGGATGCCATCCCGGAGACTGCCACTATACATCAGGTAACTACTACGCACGCCGCCGTATGACTCTTCTCTTCAGTATGCTCGACTTCCTCGGCATCGAGAGAGATCGTACAAGAGTAGAGTGGGTATCAGCTGCCGAAGGTGCAAAGTTCGCAGCTACAATGAATGAGTTCGTTGAGTCAGTTAAGAAACTCGGCCCGAACAGAAGATTGGAGGATCTGAGATGCAGAAAGCAATAATCGAAAAGGCAAAACAGCTTCTCGCAGACGGCACAGTAACACGTGTACTCGGCTGGAAGAAGGGCGATTTTGCATACGACTCCACACCGGCTGTATTCAATAGCGCTGAGGAAATCGACTCAGAGTTCATCTTCGATGATTTTACAGCATCAAATGTTTCAAAGTATCTCGTAAAGGAGTCCCAGAAGGAAGGCAAGATCCTTGTATTCCTTAAACCTTGTGATACATACAGTTTCAACCAGCTCATCAAGGAACACCGCATCAACAGAGAAAATGTTTATGCAGTAGGAATCGAGTGCTGGGGCAAGCTCGATATCGAGAAGATCCGTGTAAAGGGTATTTCCGGTATCCAGAGCATTACAAATAATGACGGTACTCTCACTATCGAGACACTCTATGGCACAGAAACAGTGCCTGCTTATGAGGTTATGGCTGAGAGATGCCTCTCTTGCAAGAGTAAGAAGCACGTAGCTTATGACGAGCTTATCGGTGAAGACGGAGAGGTTGTTGATTCTAACCGTTTTGACATGGTTGCTGAGCTTGAGGCTATGACTTCTGAGGAAAGATATAATTTCTGGAGAGATCAGCTTTCAAAGTGCATCCGCTGCAACGCATGCCGTAATGTATGCCCTGCCTGCACCTGTGAGAAGTGTGTATTTGATAACGACAACTCCGGTATCGCTAACAAGGCTCCTGTAGACAGCTTTGAGGAGAATATGTTCCACATTATCCGTGCTTTCCACGTTGCCGGAAGATGTACAGACTGCGGTGAGTGTTCAAGAGTCTGTCCTCAGGGAATCCCGCTCCACCTTCTTAACCGTAAGTTTATCAAGGACATCAATGAACTTTACGGCGAGTATCAGGCTGGTGCAGATACAGATTCAAGAGCTCCTCTTACAAATTATACACAGGATGACTGTGAGCCTTCCGTAGTACACGAAAGGGGAGTTGAATAATATGCTTAAGATCAGTGTTAACAAAATTGACGAACTGTTTGCAAAGATTGCTGAAACACAGGCACTCTATATTCCTTCCGATAATAAGGACGGTTCCGCTGAGTATACCAGATGGAGCGAAGGCGTAAAGTACAGCAATGCTCTTAATACACTCAGAAGCGCTAAGGATTTCTTCTTCCCGCAGACTGAGGATCTTGTTGACTTCAAAATGAACGGCAAGAATATCGAGATCATCGACATCCGTAAGGAATCTGAGGATTTCGTGATTTTCGGCGTACGTGCCTGCGACGCTAGAAGCTTCTTCATTCTTGATAATGTATATCTTTCTGAGCCTGTTGACTCATACTACAAAAACCGCCGTGATCACGCAACAGTAATCACAATGGCTTGCACAAAGCCCTCTGAGACTTGCTTCTGTTCAGCTTTTGGCATTGATGCAACTCAGCCCGGCGGCGACGTAGAGTGCGCTAATGACGGCGAGAACATTTTCTTCGAGGCTAAGACAGAGAAGGGTAAGGCTTTCATCGAGTCCATATCCTCACTTCTTGAGGACGGCGATACAGCAGCTCTCGACGCTGCAAAGGCTAAGACAAAGGAAATCCTCGCTAAACTCCCTCTCGCAGATCTCTCAACAGAGTCATTCGGCGCAGATAAGCTTACTGAGCTTTTCAATTCAGATAAATGGGCTGGTCTTTCTGAGACTTGTCTCGGATGCGGAACATGTACTTTCGTGTGTCCGACTTGCCAGTGCTACGATATCAAGGACTTCGATACAGGACACGGAATCAAGCGTTACCGCTGCTGGGATTCATGTATGTATTCCGATTTTACAAAGATGGCTCACGGAAACCCGAGACTTACTCAGCTCGAAAAATTCCGTCAGCGCTTCATGCACAAGCTTGTATACTACCCAGCAAACTATGACGGCGTATTTGGCTGTGTAGGCTGCGGCAGATGTCTTGCTAAGTGCCCGATATCAATGAATATCGTAAAGGTTATGAAAGCATTGGAGGTAAAGTAATGAATAACGATACATTAATCCCGCATCTCGGTGTGGTTACGGATATCCGTATCGACACACCCGATGTAAAAACATTCAGAGTTGTATCTCCCGAAGGCGGCAAGGTGTTTGAGCATATGCCCGGACAGTGCGCAATGCTTTCAATTCCCGGCGTAGGCGAGGCGATGTTCTCTATCACATCTTCACCTACAAACAAGGAATACATGGAGTTCAGCATTAAGAAATGCGGTTGTCTCACATCATGGCTTCACATGATGGACGTAGGACAGCAGATCACAATCAGAGGACCTTACGGAAATGCGTTCCCTGTCGAGACTGAGCTTAAGGGCAAGGATCTTCTCTTTATTGCCGGCGGTATCGGTCTTGCTCCGCTTCGTTCAGTAATCAATTATGTACGTGATAACAGAGCTAACTACGGTTCTGTACAGATCGTTTACGGATCACGTTCTAAGGATGATCTCGTAGATTATCAGGAGATCATCGACGAATGGATGAAGGATGACGGTATTGAGGTAAATCTGACAATCGATAACCCGCAGGAAGGCTGGGATGGTCACGTAGGCTTCGTTCCGAACTATGTTAAGGAGCTTGAACCGTCTACAAGCAAGACTGTTCTCATCTGCGGACCTCCGATCATGATTAAGTTCACACTCGCTGGACTTAAAGAAATCGGATTCCAGGAGACACAGGTTTACACAACAATGGAGCTTCGTATGAAGTGCGGCGTTGGTAAGTGCGGACGCTGCAACATCGGTGACAAGTATGTCTGCAAGCACGGACCTGTCTTCCGTTTTGATCAGCTCAACGAGCTTCCGAACGAATATTAAAAAGGAGCATTATCATGGAAAAAATGGTTAATATATACCTGTTTGGCAAGAAGTATGAAGTGCCTGCAGGTCTTACAATTATGACAGCTATGGAGTATGCTGGCTACCAGCTTCTCCGCGGCTGCGGCTGCCGTAACGGATTCTGCGGCGCTTGTGCTACAATCTACAGAATCAAGGACAAGCAGGAGCTTCACGCTTGTCTCGCTTGCCAGACTGAGGTAGAAGAGGGAATGTATGTAGCTACACTTCCTTTCTTCCCGCTTGCAAAGAAGATCTACAATATCGAAGAGATCAAGCCTACAGAGCAGGTTATGATGCAGCTTTATCCTGAGATCTACAGCTGTATCGGATGTAATGCTTGTACAAAGGCTTGTACACAGGAGCTTAGCGTAATGCAGTACATCGCTCACGCACAGAGAGGCGAATACGAAAAGTGCGCAGAGCTTTCATTTGACTGCGTAATGTGCGGCGTATGTTCATCACGCTGCCCCGCAGGTATTTCTCATCCCCAGGTAGCAATGCTCGCAAGACGTCTCAACGGTAAGTATATCGCTCCCGAGTGCGGACACCTCGCAGACAGAGTTCAGGAAATCAATGAGGGTACATTCGTACCGCTTATCGAGGATCTCATGCAGAAGCCGATTTCTGAGCTTAAAGAGCTTTACAACACTCGTGAGATCGAGAAGTAAGGGAGGATATTACGATGTATAAAATTGACAGATATAATGAACTTGCAAAAGTCGTTGCTGAGAAGAGAGCTGAGAACGCAGCTCTCGAGCCAAGAAGAATGACTGCTGAGGAAAAGGAGACTCTCCTCGCTACATTCCATCCTGACTATAAGCAGGGCGAGTTTACAGTTCTTTCCGCTGGTAAGAATAAGGGCGAAAAAGTGCCTACACAGCTCGCAGAGCTTCTTCAGGGTCACAGCAGAATCAATGCTGAGGATGTTGATCTCGCTAATCCTGATTATGATACAGATGTTCTCATCATCGGCGGCGGCGGTGCAGGTGCATCTGCTGCAATCGAGGCTGATGAAGCTGGCGTAAAGGCAATGATCGTTACAAAGCTCCGTATCGGTGATGCTAATACAATGATGGCTGAGGGCGGAATTCAGGCAGCTGATAAGCCCAATGATTCACCCGCAGTTCACTACCTCGATGCTTTCGGCGGCGGACATTTTGCAGCTAAGCCTGAGCTTCTCGAAAAGCTCGTAACAAAGGCTCCCGAGGCTATCCTCTGGCTCAATAAGCTCGGCGTAGAGTTTGATAAGGACGCTGACGGAACAATGGTTACAACTCACGGCGGCGGTACTTCAAGAAAGAGAATGCACGCTGCTAAGGACTATTCCGGTGCTGAGATCATGAGAACTCTCCGTGATGAAGTCCTCAACAGAGGTATCCCTGTAATCGACTTTACAGCTGCTGTTGAGATCATCCTCGACAAGGATGGCAAGGCTGCTGGTGCAGTACTTATGAACATGGAGACAAAGGAGCTTCTCGTTGCAAGAGCTAAGACTGTTGTTATCGCTACAGGCGGTGCAGGACGTCTCCACTATCAGGGCTTCCCGACTTCAAACCACTATGGTGCTACAGCTGACGGACTCGTTCTCGGCTATCGTGTTGGCGCTAAGCTCCTCTATGCTGATACTCTCCAGTATCATCCGACAGGTACAGCTTATCCTGAGCAGATCTTTGGTGCGCTCGTAACAGAGAAGGTGCGTTCACTCGGAGCTAAGCTCATCAACATCAACGGTGAGGCATTTATGCATCCGCTTGAGACTCGTGACGTAACAGCTGCTTCCATCATTCGTGAGTGCTCTGAGAGAGGCAACGGTATCGAAACAGAGCAGGGAATCGGCGTATGGCTCGATACTCCTATGATCGAGTACAAGAACGGCGAGGGTACTATCGAAAAGAGAATCCCTGCAATGATGAGAATGTTCGGCAAGTACGGCATCGACATCCGCAAGGAGCCTATCCTCGTTTATCCTACACTCCACTACCAGAACGGCGGTCTTGACATTTCTTCAGATGGCATGACAGGCGTAGAGAATCTCTTCGCAGCAGGTGAGGTAGTCGGCGGTATTCACGGCAGAAATAGACTTATGGGTAACTCACTCCTCGACGTAATCGTATTCGGAAGAAACGCAGGTATCTATGCTGCTGCTAAGGCTAAGGAAACAGCACAGCCTGAGGGACTTACACTTGATCACATCAAGAAGTTTGACGCAGAGCTTTCTGAGGCAGGCATCAATACAGAGACAGTTTCACCGAAGCTTCTCCCTGATTACGCTAGAAAAGTTTAAGCATTTTTACAATTAAATATTAAGAGAGATAATTATTAATTAGAAAGTTTGAGGTAAAATCACTCATGGATTTAATCACAACTGGTAATTTTTCAATTTCTATCCAGGCAGTTTCCTTCCTTATGTTCTCGGTATTTGCGATCGCAGCACTTGGCTATGCGCTTGGAAGAATCACAATCAAAGGTGTATCACTTGGTACCGCTGGAGTATTTATCGTAGCTCTTCTTTATGGATGCTTCTTCTACGGAAATCTTGAAGAAAGTCTCACAATTGTAAAGGAAAGCGGTTCTGTATCTTATGTATCAAACGCCCTGAAACTGGTTGAGAATCTGGGACTTATACTCTTTGTAACAGCAGTAGGCTTCATTGCCGGCCCCAACTTCTTTGGCAATTTCAAGAAAAACTTCAAGTCATATGTTCTTCTTGCAATCGTAATAATCGTTGCAGGTGGTCTTTCATGTGCAGGCTGTATACTGGTTGGTCAGAACTTCAGTAATCTTAACCTTCAGGAACTTACTGCAATGCTCGTAGGTCTTCTCTCTGGTTCACTTACGAGTACACCTGCTTTCTCAGCAGCGAAAGATACAGTAGCTCCCGCTTTAGAAGATCTCGTTTCAGTAGGTCATGGTATTGCATATCTCTTCGGAGTAATTGGTGTAGTTCTGTTTGTACAGATAGTGCCTAAAATGATGAAGTGCGATATGGCTGCTGAAAGAGAAAAGCTTGTTTCAGCTGATACAGGAAACAAGAAGGAATATAAAGGAAAGCTTATTGAAATGGATGAATTTGGATTCATGCCTTTCGCACTTGCAGCTATTGCAGGTATCTTTGTTGGTTCAATCAAATTCGGTAATTTTTCACTCACAACAACAGGAGGATGTCTCCTCGTATCCCTGATTTTCGGTCACTTTGCACGAATCGGAAAGATTTCAGTTACACCTAAGACGGGTACACTTAAGGTATTCAGAGAGCTGGGTCTCATGCTCTTCCTTATCGGTGCTGGAGTAGCAGGCGGTGCAAGCTTTGTTAAGTATTTTGAAGCTGTTTACTTCATCTATGGAATTATCATGACAATTATTCCTATGATCATCGGCTTCTTATTCGCTA
>JBGVIW010000034.1:0-15295 GCA_045128995.1 Ruminococcus sp. | reverse complement strand
GAAAAAAATTCTCTCCGGCTCAGCTTGTGCTGAATGCCGGCTCTGCTGCGTTTTCGATGAGTCCGATAAGTGGGAAACTCCCGTCTTTACTCCCGAGATCCGCAATATGATCCTGCAACATAACCCCGAGACTAAATTCCTCAAAAAGGACGGCGGCTATATCTTTGAGGTCGGCAAGCTCTCTGAGGGCGAGCTTTTTTCATGTCCGGCTCTCACCGATAAGGGCTGTATACTCGGCGATAAGAAGCCTTTCGACTGCCGTATCTGGCCCTACAGGATAATGAACATCGGCGGCTTCAGGGCGATAACCATCGCTTCCATCTGCGAGGAGCTGTATAATCGACCGCTCTCCCAGCTCGTCGGTCTCCTCGAGGACGGTCTTGCTGACCAGATCTTCAGCTACGCCGACGCTCACCCCGAGATCGTAAAGCCCTATTCTCCCGGATATCCTGCGCTTGTCATCGAAAATAAGATTTTTTCTGAAAAATAATCAAAAATAGTGAAAAACCCCTTGACAAACGCGGTAAAAGGGTGTATACTGTGTAAAGTGATTTTAGATTACACCTACACCGCAGGAGCTTGTTATGGCTAAAGAATTGAAATTTGTTATGCTCCTCGATTGCTACGGAGAGCTTCTTACCGAGCATCAGCGTGATGTCATGGAGCTTTATTACTGCGAGGATCTCTCGCTTTCCGAAATCGGCAATCCCCTCGGGATCACCCGTCAGGCGGTGCGTGCACTCATAAAACGTACTGAACTGCTTCTTCTGAATTATGAGGAAAAACTCGGCTTCGCCGAAAGACTCGGGAATATGAAGCAGTGCTTTGAAAAGCTTAAAGAGACTTCCGCTGAGGTGGAGGACGCTGGGCTGCGTGAAAAGCTTAATTCAGAAATCACTAAGGGGCTTAGCCTCTTGTAATTCAGATAAATCAGAACTGCCGAAAAGGAGGATGCGCAATGGCTTTTGAAGGACTTTCGGAAAAGCTCAATAATGTGTTCAAAAAGCTCAAATCAAGAGGAAAACTCTCCGAGAGCGATGTCAAGGAAGCTATGCGTGAGGTTCGTCTCGCACTTCTCGAGGCGGATGTAAGCTATAAGGTCGTTAAGGACTTCGTCGCTAAGGTAACCGAAAGAGCTGTCGGCGAAGAGGTTCTCGCAAGCCTTACTCCTGCACAGCAGGTAATCAAAATCGTTAACGAGGAGCTTTGTTCCCTCATGGGAAACGGCGGCTCCAGAATCAATATCTCCTCAAAGCCGCCCACTGTTATCATGATGTGCGGACTTCAGGGTTCAGGTAAGACAACTCACACGGCTAAGCTCGCTAAACTCCTTAAAAAGGAAGGTCACCGTCCGCTGCTCGCAGCGTGCGATATCTACCGTCCTGCTGCTATCGATCAGCTTCAGGTTGTCGGCGAAAAGGCTGGGGTAAAGGTCTTTGAAATGGGACAGACAAATCCCGTTACTATCGCTAAAAAAGCTCTCGCTCATGCAAAGGACTACGGCAACGATATCCTTATCATCGATACCGCCGGCCGTCTCCATATCGATACCGAGCTGATGCAGGAGCTTAAGGATATTAAGGAAATCACCGAGCCGGATGAGATAATGCTCGTGGTCGACGCTATGACTGGTCAGGACGCTGTAAATGTTGCAAAAGCGTTCGATGAGGCTGTCGGAATCACAAGCGTGCTCATGTCAAAGCTCGATTCAGATACACGTGGAGGTGCTGCGCTGTCAGTTCTCTCCGTAACCGGAAAGCCGATCAAATACGTCGGTATGGGCGAAAAGCTCGACGATTTCGAGCAGTTCCACCCCGAGCGTATGGCTTCAAGAATTCTCGGAATGGGCGATGTTCTCACCCTCATCGAGAAGGCTGAGACGGTAATGTCCCAGAAAGAGGCGGAGAAGCTTACCAAAAAGCTTCAGGAAAATAAATTCGATATGGACGATCTCCTCGCCCAGATGAAGCAGATAAAGAAGCTCGGCTCGATGAAGTCGATCCTCTCAATGCTCCCGGGTGTGGGCGATAAGCTCAAGGACGCCGATGTCGATGAGGGTCAGTTCACCCGAATCGAGGCGATGATCACCTCGATGACAAAGGCTGAAAGAGCTAAACCGTCTATCATAAATCCCTCGAGAAAACGACGCATCGCTGCCGGATCAGGTACTAAGGTAGAGGACGTTAACCGCCTCCTCAAACAGTTTGACCAGATGCAGCAGATGATGAAAAAGTTCACCGGAAAGGGAAATAAAATGAGTATGCGCCGTGCAAGAAAACAGCTCGCAGGTATGAACCTCGACCAGTTCAAGGGCATGGGCGGAGGCGGAATGCCGCCGATGGTGTAAAAAATGGAAACAAAAGAAATCGTAATGTCAGTCGTTATGATGCTGATCGGAGCGTTCCCGATCTGCGGAGCGATCTTCAACTGGGACTGGTTCTTCAGTAACTATAAGGCAAGAGGCATCGTGAGTATCTTCGGCAGAACAGGCGCAAGGATAATCTATGCGCTCATAGGTCTGTTCCTTTTCGGAGTAGGCGCAGCCCTGATAATAACGAAAATGATCGGATAAATCATGGAAATTTTTATCGGAATCGTGCTCATCGCCGCCGGAATATTCTCAATCTGCGGATCGATCTTTAACTGGGAGTGGTACTTCAGCCACTGGAAGGCAAGACATATGGTCGACCTCTTCGGCAGAACAGGCGCAAGAGTCATATATGGACTAATCGGACTGATCGCTATGGCTGGCGGTGCAGGGTATATAACCCTTTTATAATTAAGATTTCAATGCGGGAAAACCGCTTTGATATACAACTACTTATGTGGAGGTGAAAATAAAATGGCAGTAAAAATCAGACTCAGAAGAATGGGTGCTAAGAAGGCTCCTTTCTACCGTATCGTTGTTGCTGATTCAAGATACCCCAGAGACGGAAGATTCGTTGAGGAGATCGGTTACTATGATCCTACAAAGAATCCTTCTGTAATCAAGGTTGATGCAGATAAGGCTAAGGAATGGATCGCAAAGGGTGCACAGCCTACAGATACAGTAAAGGGAATCCTCAAGAGCGAGGGTGTACTTTAATTCCTAATACGGAGGGAGGGTGGACAAATGTCCAAGCCCTCTGTTTCCGTCGAAATTAACGGAGGAATAAAAATGAAAGATTTACTTTATGCTATAGCTGCAGGGCTTGTTGAGGATAAATCAGCAATCCAGATCGTAGAGGATGAGCCGGACGCTGAGGGCGTAGTGGTATTTCACCTCACAGTAGCACCGGACGACATGGGACGTGTAATCGGAAAGCAGGGCAGAATTGCAAAGGCTCTCCGTACGATCATGCGTGCAGGCGCTGCAAAGAAGGATTGCAAGGTTTCTGTAACTATCGAATAAATTAAGATTTTAGAAATGCCCGTCGAGAGATGGGCATTGTTGTTTTATACAAATAGTATAATTCTGAGGTGAGAAAATGCAGTTCAGACAATCAATAAAAACGGGGATAATAATCGCAGTTCTGAGCCTTTTCATGCAGACGATGAACTGGGTGCTGTTTGAAAAGCTTGGATACGATGCAAAATTCACGCTGATAACTCCGCTCGTACTGTGTCTAATGTATCATTTTGTGCAGCTTGACGCAAGCCGTGACGGAAATCTCTCGAGGGGATTTTTCTTCCTGTTTTCGGTAGCAGTACCGTTTGCATTCGGGCTAATTCTGACGATAGTGATGCTGCTGACGAATCCGAGAATAAGCACATTTAGTGCAGATGTCCCCTACACCGGAACAGCTCCTGAGGTTATTTCGACCTACGCCGGAAGGTATATGTTCACGTCGCTGTACATGGCGATTTTTGCACTGATCGACATTCCTGTGTTGAAATATTGCGACAAGAGGCGTGAGGAAAAATGATAGCGATTATACTGATAGTAATATTACTCATAGTATATTTTCTTGCGGAGAATATTTTTATGCTGCGAGTGCGGAGGGAAAAGCTCGGCGGTGAATTCAGGATCGCCCATGTTGCTGACCTCCACAAGCGGAAATTCGGCAGGAATAATGCCCGTCTGTGCAGGAAAATCGCCGCCGAAAAGCCGGATATTATACTCATGAGCGGCGACCTCGTGTCGAGGAAATGTACCGATTTTACGTGCGCCGAGGCTACGCTCCGGCAGCTTAACGACATCGCTCCGGTCTATATGGTCTACGGCAACCACGAGTCAGATTTATACAGAGAGTATAAAAAAGTGTTTGAGGATACCGTCCGCCGCACGGGAACGATTCTCCTCAGAAATGATGTTGAAACTGTTGAAAAGTCCGGCAGGAAACTCCACATCTGCGGTCTTGAGCTTGAGCGAGAGGTCTATAAAAAGGACGGCGGATACCGTGAGCTTGATGTGCTGGAAATCGAGGAAATGCACGATAAACTGGGGAAAAAGCCTGAAGGCGAGACGCTGCTGCTGGTACATAATCCGCTGTTTGCAGGGGTGTATGAGGAGTGGGGTGCGGACTGGGCAGTCTGCGGTCACGTTCATGGCGGAGCGATCATGATCCCGTTCACGGGAGTGGGAGTTCTGTCACCGGAGCGAAGGCTTTTTCCGAAGTATTCAAAGGGAATTTATACTCTCGGTAAAACGAAGCTTCTCCTTTCAGGAGGACTCGGAAAGCTCCGACTGTTCAATCCGCCGGAGGTCGTGATCTATGAGATATAAAATTATACTCTTAGTATAATTATTTACCCGCAATTGCAAGAATTATGAGAAGTACTCCTCCTGTCCACGAGAAATCGTGGCGCAGTGAGGAGATTTTTTTCGCCGCCGCTGAGCCTAGAACTATTGCAAACGCTGTGCAGGCGACCGTGAAAAGTGCCGTCACAAGCGGAGAAATCCCCGATAATCCGTAGTTTATGCCGATCGCCGCTGAATCCAGCGAGCTTGCCGCCGCAAGGATCGCCGCCTCCTTTGCGGACAGGATCTTCGATCTGTCAACGTCCGCCGCCGTCTCGTCGAGGTAGATGCTCACCGCCAGTCCGAAGCCGCAAACCCGCAGTGGAGCGTCATTTCCGGCGATTTTCTTGATTAGACTCCGGATGAAGCTCTTGAAGATCGTCGCCGTTCCTATTACAATTAGTATAATCATCCCCGCCGTGCGGCAAAGCTCAGGGTCGATGACGCTCGTGAGGATGCCCGAAAAGCCCAGTGACAAGCCAAGAACTGCCGCACTGACGATGCTGATGACGAGTACTGAGAGCGGTGGGATGCGGATGCTGCTGCTGCGGTATGCGGCGGCGGCAAGGAACGTGTCAAGGCTCACTGCCAGCGCTGGGATAAGCTCCATATGCATTCGTTCGCCTCCTTTTTATACAGATAGTATAATACATCATATGCCCGAGGGCTGTTCCTGTTACCAGAATCGACCGGATTCGACAGCTATTGTGAAAAAATGGTGAAAATTCATTCAGTTTCCGGAAGCGTTATTGACAAATCAACAGCTTTGCTGTATAGTTATACCGTACAGAATCTGATGGAAAGATTTGTATAATTTAACGAATATAAAGGGGATTTGTGTGTGTTAGAATTACAGAACATTACAAAGATCTATAACACCGCCGGCAATGAGACTCGTGCGCTTAATGGAGTCAGCGTCGCTTTCCGTGAGAAGGAATTCGTCGCTATTCTCGGCGCAAGCGGCTCAGGTAAGACGACCTGCCTTAACGTTATAGGCGGTCTCGACCGCTACGACTCCGGCGACCTCGTCATAAAAGGCAAGAAAACTAAGGACTTCTCCGATAAGGACTGGGATGCCTATAGAAATAATTCCGTCGGCTTCGTTTTCCAGAGCTATAACCTCATCATGCACCTCTCTATCGTTGCCAACGTCGAGATGGGTATGACCCTCAGCGGCGTTTCCAAGGAGGAAAAGCATAAGCGTGCTATCGAGGTTCTTAAACAGGTCGGTCTCGGCGACCATATCGGTAAGAAGCCAAATCAGCTCTCCGGCGGTCAGATGCAGCGTGTGGCTATCGCCCGTGCCCTTGCGAATGACCCGGAGATCCTCCTCTGCGACGAGCCTACAGGTGCGCTCGATACCGCTACAAGCGTCCAGATCATGGATCTCATTAAAGAGGTTGCCAAGGACAGACTCGTTATTATGGTTACTCATAACCCCGAGCTTGCTGAGCAGTATGCCGACAGGATCATCCGCTTCAGCGACGGCAAGATCATCGACGACAACCATCCCCATAAGGAAAGACCCAAGCCCGACAGCTTCAAGCTCAAGCATACCGCTATGAAGTTTACCACTGCTCTCGGACTTTCGCTCAATAACATCCGCACAAAAAAGGGCAGAACCTTCCTTACATCATTTGCGTCAAGCATCGGTATCATCGGCATCGCCGTTATCCTCAGCCTTTCGACCGGCTTCCAGCTTCAGATCGACAAGATGGAGCGTGATACGCTCTCGCAGATGCCCATCACCATCTCCCAGACAGCTATGCAGGTCGACGAGGAGCAGATGATGGAGATGTCTCAAGAAATGGAGGCGAATATGCTCGGAAATATCGAGTATGTCGACTCCGACGAGATCTATCTCTACGATTCCGCCGAGAGAACGATGCTCCATACTAATATTTTTACACAGGACTTCCTCGACTATGTTGAAAACATAAGCTCCGACGACTGCTCAAGCATCGGCTATACGAGAATCACCGGCATGAACCTTATCCGTGAGACAGATGACGGAATCATGCCTGTTGCGTTCAAGTCGCAGGCTATGAGCGCTCAGACCGACATGACCGCTATGGGAATGTCCTCCTACCCGAAAATGCTCAAAGAGGGCGATGCTTCCTATGTTGAGCAGAATTATGAGCTTCTCGCCGGTGAGTATCCCGACGATCCGACTGACCTCGTACTCGTAATCAGCACAAAAAATGAGCTTGACTGCCAGCTTCTCAACGCCATGGGCTTTGACTACAGCGGCGACGATACGGTGAAATTCGACGAGATCATCGGTACTCAGTTCAAGGCTGTAAACAATAACGACTACTACGAATCCACCGAGTACGGCACATTCATGCCGTCTATGGACTATCAGGCAATGTTCGACTCCGAGGACAGCATCGAGCTGAATATCTGCGGTGTCATCCGCCAGAAAGAGGACGCTAAGATCGCCCTTCTCTCATCTGGTATCGCTTACTCGGATGAGCTTACTCAGCTTATCGTTGACGAGAACATGGATTCTGATATCGTAAAGGCTCAGAGAGAGAGCGACTTCAATGTCATCACTACTGAGGAGATCGACGAGGCTGGAAAGGCTGAGCTTCTTGCATACCTCGGCGGAGACAGCACTCCGTTTGTAATCATGATCTACCCCAAGGACTTTGAAGCAAAGGACAATGTGCTTGAGTATCTCGACAAGTTCAATGAGGGCAAGGCTGATGAAGACCTTATCGTCTACACAGACCTTGCGGGCACGATGTCTGAGCTTTCAGGCGGAATCATGGACGGTATCACGATCGTACTTATCGCATTTGCAGCGATCTCACTCGTGACGAGCATGATCATGATCGGAATCATTACCTATACATCAGTTCTCGAGAGAACAAAGGAGATCGGTATCCTCAAGGCACTCGGTGCGAGAAAGAGAGATATCACCCGTGTATTTGACGCAGAGACGTGTATACTCGGCGTATTCTCCGGAACGCTTGGCGTAGTTATCGCATGGCTGCTGACGTTCCCGATAAACAGCATTCTCCTTGACATGACAGGACTCGAGGATGTTGCACAGCTTCAGCTTACTCATGCAGTGATACTCGTGGCTATCAGCACGGTACTCACAATGATCGGCGGACATCTGCCGGCAAGAATGGCTGCAAAGAAGGACGCTGTAGAGGCGCTCAGATCGGAATAATTGGAAAAAAGGACTGCCTGGCAGTCCTTTTTTTAATGCGGAATTAGGAATTCCGAATTGTGGTATCGCCTACGGCGATGGATTTAAAATGTCGGGACGTCGAGGACGCCGTCCCCTACAAAATTTGGATTCGTTTTACATATCTCCCCCCCATCGGGGAGGGCATTATAATTTAGCCATTGCTTAAAACCCCAGTGGGAGGGGGACACGCCCGCGCCGGCTCGGCGCTGTCCGCCACTCGTGTACAAGCGTATTCACCAAAAACACAAAAATTATCTCCCTAAATTTGTCTTATATATCAATTGATTTTTATGGAAAAATCGAATATAATATTTATACTGCATATATTACGCCCGAACTGGGCGGTTTATCATAATTAAAAGGAATGATCATCAATGGGTTTTAAGGTTGTAAAATTCGGCGGAAGCAGCCTTGCTGACGCTAATCAGTTCAGAAAGGTCGCTGCTATCATCAAAAGCGACGAGAAAAGAAAATATGTTGTCCCCTCAGCTCCGGGAAAAAGATTCCCCGACGATATCAAGGTCACTGATATGCTCTATAAGTGCGCTGACCTCGCTGCAAGCGTGGCTGATTTTTCCGAGACTTTCGGCATCATCAAGGAAAGATATAACGGAATCATCTCTGAGCTTGGCGTTGAGATAAGCCTCGACGCTGAGTTTGACGCTATCGCTGCCGAGCTTAAGGCTCATCCATCAAAGGACTTCGCTGCAAGCCGCGGAGAGTTCCTCAACGGTAAGATCCTCGCTGCTTACCTCGGCTATGAGTTCGTGGACGCTGCCGATGTTATCATCTTCGATACAAACGGAAATCTCCTCCTCGATGAAACTGTAAAGGCTGTAAGAGCTAAGCTCAAGGATCTCCCGAATGCCGTTATTCCCGGCTTCTACGGACGTACTACCGAGGGCTATGTAAAGACATTCTCAAGAGGCGGCTCAGACGTTACAGGCTCTATCATCGCAAATGCCGTGAGAGCTGAGATCTACGAGAACTGGACAGACGTTTCAGGCTTCCTCGTGACAGACCCGAGAATCGTTGAGAATCCCGACGTTATCAGCGTTATTACTTACCGTGAGCTTCGTGAGCTTTCATATATGGGAGCAACTGTTCTCCACGAGGACGCTATCTTCCCTGTACGCTCAGCAGGAATCCCGATCAATATCAGAAATACAAACCGTCCCGAGGACGAGGGTACAATGATCGTATCCGACGACCACGACTTCAACGGCGATGTTTCATATACTATCACCGGTATCGCCGGAAGAAAGGGCTTCAGCACTATCAATATCGAAAAGGCTATGATGAACAGCGAAACTGGCTTCGGAATGAAGGTTCTCAAAGCACTCGCTGACAACGGTATTTCCTTTGAGCATATGCCGTCCGGTATCGATACAATGAGCATCACTGTCGACAGCGCAAAGCTCGAGCCTGTACGTGAAAAGGTTCTTGCGCAGATCCGCAGGGATGTTAATCCCGATCATCTCGAGATCGAGGACGGAATCGCTCTGCTTGCAGTAGTTGGACGCAGAATGAAGAATACAAGAGGTACTGTTGCAAGGATCTTCGCAGCAATGGCTCACGCAAGGATCAATATCAAGATGATCGATCAGGGTTCAAGTGAGCTTAACGTAATCATCGGAATGAGCGAGCATGACCTCAACGAGGCTATCCGCAGGATCTATGATACATTCATCAGCATCGACAAGAACTAAAATTTTTCAGAAGCAGACCGAAAGGTCTGCTTTTTTTGCAATGAAGATAATTCAGATAAGTCCCCGAAGGGGACACGATCAATTCCGCATTCCGAATTATATTGACATTTTGGATGAATGTGGTATAATATAGGTATAATTTTTCAGGAGGTTTAATGCGATGCTTGCCGGTGTTTCAACAGCTTGTCTATATCCGAAACCGCTGGAAGAAAGTCTGTATGACCTCGCTGCAAACGGAATTTCTTCCGTTGAGATTTTTATCAATACCCACTCAGAACTGAAAAAAAGCTTCGCCTGCGGAGCTGCTGAGCTTATGAAGCGATTCGATGTGCGATGCAGGGCTGTCCATCCGTTTACAAGCGAGATGGAAACGATGATGTTTTTTTCTGAATATGAGCGGCGTATGAATGATATCCTTGAATATTATAAGTACTATTTCCAGTTCATGAACATTACCGGAGCTGACGTTTTCGTGTTTCACGGAGGAAAAGGTGCTCCCGGAGCTTTGAGAGATGCCTTCTGCGAGAGGTATTATAAGCTTTGCAGACTCGGAAGAGAGTTCGGAGTGACTGTTGCCCTCGAGAATGTTGCACGATGCCTCAGCGGCTCAGCCGCTTTTATACGTGACGTTGCCGCAATAATGGGAGAGGACGCTGCGTTTGTGATAGATACAAAGCAGGCGGTAAGAGCCGGAGAGAACCCATTTTCAATGCTCGAGGCTGCCGGAGAGAGAGTTGTCCATGTCCATATAAGCGACTCCGGCGAGCTTGGCGACTGCCTTCCGATAGGAAAGGGCAGATTAGCTGTAAAGCGATTCCTCAAACGTCTTTATGAGCTTAACCCCGACAGCACGGTCATGCTCGAGCTTTACCGCAGGAATTTTGTCGGAATAAGCGACCTCGTCTCAAGCTGTAATGTGCTGAATAATATGATATCGTCAATAGAAAAAAATAAGAACTCGTTCTAATAAATAAACAGGAGTGCAGCAGTATGAAGTGTCCTATCTGCGGATTCGCCGACTCAAAGGTCGTCGATTCACGTCCGGCTGATGAGAAGATACGCCGGAGAAGAGAATGTATAAAATGCCGTGCCCGGTTCACTACGTATGAAAATATCGAAAAGCCCCTGCTTATGGTCGAAAAGCGTGACGGAACGTATGAGACTTTCGACCGCAGCAAGCTGATAAAGGGCATTTTTACCGCCATAAAGAAAAGACCTGTCACAATAGATCAGGTCTCGGGGATTGCGGACTATATCGAAAATTACTACGCCAACGCCCTCAGGACAGTTGCCCGTTCAGAGGAGATAGGCGAGATCGTCCTCAGAAAGCTGAGGAAGATCGATCCCGTGTCGTATATCAGGTTTGCCTCGGTGTATAAGGATTTTTCCGACATCGCAAGCTTTGTGGCTGCGATAGGCGAGCTTGAAAAGAGCGACGCTGGAAAGGATGAATAACATTAAATGCAGGCAGTGCGCCTGTTATATAAAAATATAAAACGGAGGATTACTCATGAACTTACTCGACGCATTCAATGACACAACCGCACAGAGCACATTTGATCCCGCTGATGTGGAGAAGAACAAGGTTATCGTAATGATCAGCTACCTCTTCCCTATCCTGTTTTTCCTGCCGCTCGTGATCTGCGGAAACTCAACCTTCTGCCGTTTTCATGCAAACCAGATCCTTTCATGGCTGGTGGTTGACATTGTTATCGGCATCGTCATGGGAATTTTAGGAATCATCCCCTTCATCGGCTGGATATTCTCGCTGATTCTCTCAATCGTGATGCTTGCAGCAACAATTCTCCTTATGCTTTCCGCATACGCCGGAAAGGCAGTAAGGATCCCTGTTATCGGAAGTCTCATCCAGGTTTTCTGACAGACCTCAGGAGACTGCCATTTTAAGGCTTCCGCCGTCCTCGCTGTAGACCATCGAGGCAACGGCAGTGTCATCGCACACAAGCAGCTCTGCAAGCAGCTTTTTGCTTTCAGGGCTGTAATTTTTTACCTCATAGACATAAAGCTGAGCGTTTTTTCCGGCATATTCACGAAGCGGAAGCCCCTGTTTATCCTGAAGGCAGGCGTATTCCTCATAGACAGCGGAAAAATCAGACGGGATAGTGACGTTTCGGCTGCATATCTCCTCGACCTCCCAGCCGTGAGATGCGAAGTAATCAATGCGGTCAGAGACAGTTGCTGCAAGGGTAGGCGCACTGTCAGGGATGGAGTTTTTCTGCGGTTTTTCGGGAAAAAGCAGAACTGCTGCCGCAAGAACTGCACCGGATGCGATAAGGAGCTTTGTTTTCTTTTTCATGGTATGTACCTCCAGAAGATAAATTCGGAATGCGGAATGCGGAATTCGGAATTGTGGTATCGCCTACGGCGATGGATTTAAATATCGGATACCGAAGATGTTGTCCTTTGCAATGAATCAGATCCGTCCCCGAAGGGGACACAATCAATTCCGAATTCCGAATTCCGCATTCCGAATTGAAAAATCGCCTTGGCGATCGCTATTATCAATACAAAATATTCACCGCCCATAAACAATATGCCCCGAAAGGAGTAGTATGAATCAGATAAGACTAGATAAATTTATATCAGAGCGAAGCGAATTTTCACGCAGTCAGATAAAAGCCCTCGTCAGAAAGGGCGAGGTTAAGGTCGGCGGAGTGCCGGTAAAGGCGGCTGACGTGAAGATCGATCCGGAGGAGCAGTGCGTTACAGTACAGGGGCGTGAGATAAGAGCGCAGCAGTATAGGTATCTTCTGCTGAACAAGCCGGAGGGATATGTATGCTCGACCGACCCGAAGGATGGAAAAACAGTCATGGAACTAGTGCCGCCGGAGCTTAGGACAAAAGGGATGTTTCCGGCAGGACGGCTCGACAAGGACTCGCTTGGAGCGCTGCTGATAACGGATGACGGAGCGCTTGCGCACAGGATGCTAGCGCCGAAAAGCCATATACCGAAAATCTATATTGTGAAACTTGACAGACCGTTTGAAAGTAAATATATTAACATATTTAAATCCGGTATCACCCTATCCAATGGCGAGCAGTGCCTTCCGGCAAGGGTGCGACCTGTCGAAAACAACGAAAAACTGGCGTTTATCGAGCTTTTTGAAGGGAAATATCATCAGGTAAAGCGTATGTTTGCCGCCGTTGGGAATCATGTTGAGGTTTTAAAGAGAATTTCACTCGGAGGGCTGGTTTTGCCCGAAATACTGGGAAAAGGTGCGATTATGGAATTATTGCACAAAGATGTTGAAAACTTGTTCCAGCCACTGGATTTCGAGTCTTTTTGCCGTGAATTTTCCGTCAATTTTTAGGCATTTGTAATAAACAAATAAATATAAGTTTGGCAATTTAGCATCTTGAAAAATTTTCAAAAGTTTGTTATTATTATATTATCGCTGATAGTAGTGTGCTATATCGGCAAAAATTTTGAACTGGAGGACTGGATTAAATGGCAGGCTTAACACTTAAAGGCATTTATAAGAAATATCCGGGCGGCGTTGTTGCTGTTACAGATGTAAATTTAGAGATCAAGGATAAGGAATTTATCGTACTCGTAGGACCTTCCGGATGCGGAAAGTCAACTACACTCCGTATGATCGCTGGTCTTGAGGAAATCTCAGAGGGCGAGCTTTATATCGGCGACCGTCTCGTAAACGACATCGCTCCTAAGGACAGAGATATTGCGATGGTATTCCAGAACTACGCTCTCTATCCCCATATGACAGTATTCGAGAACATGGCATTCGGACTTAAGCTCAGAAAGGTTCCGAAGGATGAGATCGAGAGAAAGGTAAACGAGGCTGCTAAGATCCTCGACCTTACACACCTCCTCGACAGAAAGCCTAAGGCTATGTCAGGTGGTCAGCGTCAGAGAGTTGCTCTCGGCCGTGCTATCGTACGTTCACCTAAGGTATTCCTTCTCGACGAGCCGCTTTCAAACCTCGACGCTAAGCTCCGTGCACAGATGAGAACCGAGATCTCAAAGATCCACAAGAAGCTCGGTACAACATTCATCTACGTAACTCATGACCAGACAGAGGCTATGACAATGGGCGACAGAATCGTATGTATGAAGGACGGTTTTGTACAGCAGGTTGACACACCTCAGAACCTCTACGAGAATCCTACAAACAAGTTCGTTGCTGGATTCCTTGGTTCACCTCAGATGAACTTCATCGACGCTGTACTCAAGCAGGAGTTCGGCAAGTATGTTGTTGAGTTTGGCTCAGAGGATACAAAGACATCAAGAGGCAAGAAGTATCAGGTTGTTGTTCCGGATTCAAAGGCAGTACCGGAGCTTGCTAACTACGTTGGCAAGGAGATCATTCTCGGAATCCGTCCTGAGAACATCCACGATGAGGAAATGTTCCTTTCAAATGCAACAACAGGTATCATCGATACAACAGTAGAAATCACTGAGATGATGGGTGCTGAGACATATCTCTACCTCCTCTGCGAGGGAACACCTCTCACAGCTCGAGTAAGCCCTCGCTCAACTGCAAAGCCGCAGGATGAGATCAAGGTAGCTATCGATCCTAACAGAATCCACATCTTTGATAAGGAAACAGAGAAGACAATTGTGAACTGATTTAGTAGTTTTTCATAATTATCCTTTCTTTCTAAATCGGTGAGCGTTCCTCAACGTTAGCCGGCAGAAAACCGCAGCATTAAGCTGCGGTTTTTTGTTTTTGTGGATCAAATCGGGACTACAGCAGCGGCGCTCATCGGGTGCTCGGGTAAGGTTTACGATCAGCAGCTTGGGAAGAGATTTGGATATTGCCGTCGAACGCTGTTGAAAAAGCAATATTATCCGAAAATTTTTCCACAAAGGCGGGAGAAGTTTTCCACAGGGTGTTGAAAGTGGTGTTGACTTATCCGCAGTGTAATGTTGAAAACTTTGTGGAAACTGTGGAAATGCGCGCAATATCCAAGATTTTCCATCAAGAAAAAGTTGAAAACTCATGTGGATAATCGGGGAAAAGCTGTGAATAATAAACTTACATTGTGGAAAACCTGTCCGCAATAATTAACGAATGTAAAGGAAATGATGGATATGAATAAATTCTTTGCAGCAACAGCCGCTGCGGTGATGTGCATGGCACTTACCGGATGCAGCTGCGGCGGAAACGACGGCACTTCCAATCAGGAAGAATCCCCGACCTCTACAATGCAGGAGGAGGAAACCGCTCCGGAGGAAACCTCGAGGGCTGAGAATACCAGCGGGAGTAATAATGCCGTTGGCGATATAGCCGACGGAATCGGTGAAGCCGGAGAGGATATCGTTGACGGCGCAAGCGAGGCGGCAAGCGATATAGCCGGAGATATGAACGGCGGCGAGGAGAAAACTACTGAGGAGAAGAATACTCAGGAAACGACCGCTGATGATGATGAGCGTGCCTCTGCGACATCAACAGATGAGCGAAGCCGATAGTATATGGCGGCGCAATGCCGCCTACATATGACAAAATAATCAGCCGCTGAGCTTTTTCCGCAAAGTTATCGCCCTTTCTTCATTGACAATGATTGTAAATTGTTATATAATAAAAGTGATTAATTGCATCGGAGGGATATATATGATATGTAAAAAATGCGGAAAAGAGCTTTCGGAAAATGCAAAATTCTGTACCTCGTGCGGTGAGAAAATCA
>JBGVIW010000033.1:0-3357 GCA_045128995.1 Ruminococcus sp. | reverse complement strand
ATCATTCCTATGCGGATCGACCGCAGCCTCTGCGTAAGGGATGCTTTCGCCTGGTTGATGATGATCAGTAATAACAAGCTTCATTCCAAGCTCGTAGATGAGTTCAGCCTCACGAACTGCCGTGATGCCATTGTCAACAGTTATAATAAGCTGAACGCCTTGATCGTGCAATTGTCGAATCGCATCTGTATTAAGACCATATCCTTCTGAACGCTGTGGGATATAATAAACAACATCTGCTCCTGACTCGAGAAGGTATGAATACAGCATAACAGTCGCCATAACACCGTCGCAGTCGTAATCGCCGTATACGCAAATTTTTTCTCCATTTTCGAGGGCTTCATTGATTGTATCAGCAGCAGCTTCCATATCTTTTAAGAGAAAAGGGTCAGACAATTCAGAAGCCTCAAAAGCTTCCATAACAGCCTCGGGTGTAATGTAACCTCTTGAAGCAAGAACAGCCGCAGTAAGAGTGGATACGCCGCATTTGAATGCAAGATTTGATATATACTTTCGATCGGGAAAATCAAGCTCCCATTTTTTCATAAAAAAACTCCTAACAAATCGAAAATGTCCGATATATAATCGGATATACATATTTATTATATCATTTTCCGCCATATTTTTCAATAGCATAACAGAAAAAACACACAAAATAAATAATAAACTGAATAAACAAAATCCCAGCTGAGCTGATGCTCCTGCTGGGATAAATTATCATGTAAGTTTTTCAAGACGGCAACGAAGCTTCTGGATTATCTTTTTCTCTAGTCTGGATATATAAGACTGAGATATACCGATTAATTCAGCGACTTCTTTCTGAGTTTTTTCTTTTCCGTCAATAAGACCGAACCTCATTTCCATGATCTGACGTTCTCGGCTTCCAAGCTCCGAAACAGCCTTTCGCAGCATATCACGCTCCGCCTCGTTCTCGATATTTTTTATTACGATGTCATCGTCAGTACCGAGAATATCTGAAAGCAGCAGTTCATTTCCGTCATAATCAACATTAAGCGGCTCGTCGATCGAGAGATCATTACGATATTGCGACGATTTTCTGAGGAACATGAGTATTTCATTTTCAATGCAGCGGGAGGCGTAAGTTGCCAATTTGATTTTTTTGCTGGGACAGAAGGTATTGACAGCCTTGATAAGCCCTATTGTTCCGATCGAAACGAGGTCTTCAACTCCGATTCCGGTCGATTCGAACTTTTTTGCAATATAGACCACGAGTCTGAGATTATGTACAATAAGTTCATCCCTTGCAGCGTGATCATTTTGTTCAAGTCGTACAAAAACCTTTTCCTCTTCAGTTTTAGAAAGGGGAGGAGGCAGTGTATCAGAGCCGTTAATATAAAATATATCACCTTTGAATATTTTTTTTATTCTTCTGACTAATTCGCTGAGTATGATCATGTTCCTTCTCCATTCATAATTTAGTATATTATAATTATAACCGCAGTAATTTTGGATTAAAGACTGCATCATCTGCCGAACCGATTCCGATGATAGCTTCAACTGATTTACTCATCTTGTTTCGGATATCAGATATAACGATCTCATCAGGTGAAAAAACAGGCATCAGTCCGTTTTCAGATACTGTGGAGCATGGGATTAGCCTAAAACCCTTAGGCAATTTACCTTCGCCTGAAAAATCAGTATCTAAGCTGGATAATGCAGATATTATTTCTTTACTGCAAACTATAACAGGCTTTCCGCTGAAGAAATCAACCAGCAGATTGCCAGTATCAGCAAGGCCGCTCATCGCTACTATTTTATCTCCCGATCGTATGGTCACCCTGTAACAACCAGAATCTTTAGGCATTTTATCATAGAAATACCGTAATATACAAACTCCAAGATACAAGAGTGCAGTAGTTATTACAAGTATTACAAGTGAAAAATCTATGTAGATATAGGAATTATTAAAATGAACAAAATCAGGCTCCAGCCATGAGCATACACAGTATACTGCTCCTCCGAATATAAAATTTACCGCAAAGAAAACCACTGTATTCAGCAGAAATCTCGATATACATTGTATTCCGAAGGCGGCTGCAACAATAGATGCGGCAGCTGCGAGGTGTATACACCAGTTGACCAGCGTATTTATGTCTGGAAGAAGGATTATCAGAGAGAACAGGCTGCCATACATAGCTGCACCGGCACATCTTCCAAAGCCAAGAGAAACTCGTGTAAGCTTAGCAGTAGTCCTGAGAAGAAAATAATTAACATAAATATTAAGTACAATCAGCACATCGACATAAATAGTCTGCATCATATCAGCTCCGGTTTTGAATTATCCTGATATAATTATAATGCAAAGCTTGTGCGAAATATGTCGTTATCAGGCATAAATAAAAGTGCAGGATAAATTATCATAAAGATAATCCATCCTGCACAGATTTACAGAAGCGGAGCAAACATCTGAAGGACTATTCCAGATATTTTCTTAAAGAGGGAGCGTTTTTTGCAGTCCTCAAGCGTGATGCATTGAGAGAGTTTAAGAGTGTCATCAAAATCCTGCTTCATCTCATCGATAACTGAACAGCCATAAAGAACAACTGCTGATTCAAAATGAAGATAAAGGCTGCGGTAATCAAGATTTATAGTACCAATAACAGCAGTTTTTCCATCAGCAATACAACTCTTTGCGTGAATAAAGCCCGGTGTATATTCATATATCTTCACACCGGTTTCAATCAGCTTAGGGTAGCTGTTCCAGGCGATATGGTGGACATACCACTTATCCGGAATATGCGGAGTAATGATCCTCACATCTACGCCTTTCTGAGCTGCAAGTTTAAGAGCGGTAAATATCTCATGATCAAGAATGAGATATGGCGTTGTAATGTAGACATATTCAGTTGCATTATTTATCATATCCATATATACCATCTTTCCGACCTGCTCATTATCGAGAGGAGAGTCAGAAAATGGCTGGATATAGCCATCAGACGGATGATCATTAAAGTCAAGCTCTGAAGGAATAAACTGCTCATAATCGGTAGTACTTTTCTCACCGAATTCCCAGAGCTGAAGGAACATGACCGTATAATTCCATACTGCTTCGCCACGTATCATAACAGCAGTATCCTTCCAGTGACCGAACCGCTCGATCCTGTTGATATATTCATCCGCAAGATTAGTTCCGCCGTTGAATGCAATATTACCATCAACAACAATAGTTTTACGATGATCACGGTTATTCTGAACAGAAGAAAGGAAAGGAGTAAATCGGTTAAACACTTTACATTTGACTCCTCCTGCTCGAAGCTTGTCAAAAGCACTTGCACGCATATTCAGCATACAGGTACCGATACCATCATACATAAGCCTTACATCCACGCCCTCTTT
>JBGVIW010000032.1:0-5837 GCA_045128995.1 Ruminococcus sp. | reverse complement strand
GCTGAAGCCCAGCTCTGCAAGCTTTTTCTTGGAATATTCTCTCGTGTCGATAATTTTATTAAGCGTACTGCGGAAGTACTCCTCATCCTTCATTGCTGCTGCTCCGCATAGCTGTGTGAGCGGAGTCATGGTGTAGGAATTGATCGAGAATTTTACGTCGTTCATATACTTTATAAGCTTCTCGCTTCCCATTGCAAAGCCTATTCTCATTCCTGCCATTGAACGGGACTTTGAGTAGGTCTGGATCACAAGAAGATTCTCATATTTATCGATCAACGCAAGAGCGCTCTCTGCTCCGAAGTCAACGTAAGCCTCGTCGATTATCACGACTGAATCAGGGTTTGCCTTCACAATCTCCTCGATCATTTCAAGACTCTCCTCGCATCCAGTCGGAGCGTTCGGATTCGGGAAGATAATTCCGCCGTTTTCGCATTTATAGTCCTCAGGATCGATCCTGAAATCCTCAGTAAGCGGCTTCTGAACGTAGGGGATCCTATATACATCCGCCCAGACGTCATAGAATGAATATGTAATATCCGGGAAAAGAACTGGCTTTTCGGAATTGAAAAACGTCAGAAATGCTACTGAAAGCACGTCGTCTGAACCTACGCCAACAAAAACCTGTGAAGGCTTCAGTCCATAGCGCTCAGCGATCGCATCCACAAGAACTGTCGAGTCCGGATCGGGATAAAGTCGCATATTTCCGCAGTCGTAGCTGTCGAGAACTGTCTTTACTGAAGGCGAGGGGGGGTATGGATTTTCGTTTGTATTGAGCTTTATCACGTCAGCAAACTGCGGCTGCTCGCCTGGAGTATATGGTACCACTCTGCGGACGTTGTTTTCCCATGAATTTGTGAGACTCATAGCTATCTCTCCTAAATTTTATTGTATACACGCATGGGCGAACTGAGTTCGCCCTGCCTTAATTATTCAAATCTTACTTTTATTGCATTTGCGTGAGCTGTAAGTCCCTCTCTCTCAGCGATGAGGACGATGTCATCCTTAGCCTCTCTGAGAGCCTCCTCGGTGTAGTAGATGTAGCTTGAACGCTTTGTAAAGCTTGCTACGCCAAGCGGCGAGAAGAATCTTGCTGTACCGCTTGTAGGAAGAACGTGGTTTGGACCTGCATAATAGTCACCAAGCGGCTCTGACGCATAATTTCCCAGGAAAATTGATCCTGCGTTGTCGAGACTTCCGAGAAGCTCCATCGGATTTTCCATGAGAACCTCAAGATGCTCCGGAGCTATTGCATTTGCAAGCTCTACTGCGCAGTGACGACAGTCGGTAATGATGATCGCACCAAAATCCTCGAGTGATTTTTCGATGATATCCTTTCTTGAGAGATACTGCTTCTGGCGCTCGATCTCAGCAAGAGTTTCATCAGCTATACGTTCACTTGTCGTTACCATGATGGACGACGCAAGAACATCATGCTCTGCCTGTGACATGAGATCTGCCGCTGCAAATTTCGGATCAGCTGTCTCATCAGCAAGCACGAGGATCTCACTCGGGCCTGCGATCATGTCGATATCAACAACTCCGTAAAGGAGCTTCTTTGCTGTTGCAACATAAATGTTTCCGGGTCCAACGATCTTGTCGCACTTCGGGATCTCCTCTGTTCCGTAAGCAAGTGCAGCAATTGCCTGCGCTCCGCCGGACATGAATACTCTATCCACTCCGCAGATAGCTGCTGCCACAAGGATATCCTTATTCGGAGTACCGTCCTTGAGCGGAGGTGTTACCATTACGATTTCCTTTACTCCGGCAATTTTTGCGGGAATAGCGTTCATAAGCACGCTTGAAGGATATGCAGCTGTACCGCCGGGAACATAAAGTCCCACTCGCTCAAGACCTCTTACTCGCTGTCCGAGGATAACTCCGTTTTCCTTTGCGTTGATGAAGCCCTGCTCACGCTGTCTGTTGTGGAAATCAGCAATATTCTCCATCGCATTGAGAAGTGCATTTACAAGCTCCTCATCAGCCTCGTTAAGAGCGTCATTGATGACGTCTCTGGGAACTTCATAATACTCCGGAAGGCTGCCGTCAAACTTGAGAGTGTACTTCTTTACAGCCTCGTCACCGTTTTCTTTTACATCCTCTATGATTGCGGAAACAGTCTCAGTCACCTTCTTATTTGTCTCGCCGCTTCGCTTCTGAAGCTCCGCAAGAAAAGCAACTTCGTCAGTTCCGTTTGCATATATCTTTTTCATTACAGATTCTCCTCTATCATTTTAATCAGGTTTTCGATCTCCTTCTGTCTGAGCTTGAGGCTTACGGTATTAGCGATAAGTCTTGCTGAGATAGGAGCAACATCCTCGATCACCTCGAGTCCGTTTTCCTTGAGTGTTGTACCTGTTTCGACGATATCTACGATTCCGTCAGCAAGTTCAAGAAGCGGTGCAAGCTCTACTGAGCCTTCGATCTTGATTATTTCGGTATCCATATTTTTATTTTCAAAGAAATTTCTTGCTACATTAGGATATTTAGTAGCGATAGTCTTGATGCCGAATCCGCTGTAGAAATCAGTTCCCTTCTTTGTTGCAAGGGCAAATTTACAGCGTCCGAAGCCGAGGTCGACAAGCTCGAAGAACTTACCGTTCATCTCCATGATCGTATCCTTGCCGACAACTCCCATGTCGCACACGCCGTGCTCAACGTATGTAATAACGTCGTTTGCCTTTGCAAGAACGACCTCAAGATTTGCATCCGGTACAGGAAGAATAAGCTTTCTTCCCTTTTCACGGACTGCTGTACAGTCAAAGCCAAGCTTCTCCAGAAGTCCGACTGTATCCTTTTCTAGTCTGCCCTTTGTAAGAGCTATTCTCAATGGTTTGCTCATGCCAGCACCTCCGTTTTATTGTCATCCTCGCTGTCGATAACGACGATTTTCGGGATCTTTCTTTCCTTTGCGTATTCTCTCACGAGTTCAAGGTCATCAAAGAGCGCATTCTCAACAATATAGCCCTCTTCTCTGAGCTTCTGGGCAGCTTTTATTGCCTCTACCTCAAAGCCGGGCTCGGCGTACACGATAATGTCTGCGCACGGCATTTCAACTGGTGAGCCGCTCTTTGCGAGAACCTTTGCTACTGCGTCCACGTTTACGGCAAAGCCTACAGCCGGAATATCGTATCCAAACTCAGAAATAAGCTTGTCATAGCGTCCGCCTGAGAGCACTTCCCTGCCGTAGCCCTGAAGATAGCCTTTGATAATGATTCCGGTATAGTAGTCAGTCTTGTTTACGAGTCCAAGGTCAACAGTGATCTCACCGTCAGCTCCGCAGATCGCAGCTGCGTCGTTATAGATCGCCTTAAGCTCGTCGAGGATCGCTTCGATCTTGTCGTCAGCCATGAGCTTCTGTGCCTTTTCAAAGACTTCTTCGCCGCCGAAAAGTCCTGGAAGCTTTTTGAGAGCGTTTGTTACAGGGCTGTTCTCGAGTGAATCAAGCATATCATTGAGCGCCGGGAAATTCTTTGTCTCGATGAGCTTTCTTATCTCCTCCTTCTGGTTTGCGGAGATATTGAGTCTGCCGACAAGCTCCTTGAAGATGCCGATGTGACCAAGCTCGAGTGAGAATTTCATGCCGAAGGATTTAAGTGAGCTTACTGCTGTAGCGATAACCTCGAGATCGGCGATTTTAAGATCTGAGCCGATAAGCTCGATACCTGTCTGAGCGATCTCGTCACTTCTTCCCTTGAGTGCAGGAGTAGTTCTGTAGACCTTCTGGTTGTAGTAAAGCTTCAGCGGCAGCACTGCGTCCTTGAGTCTTGTTGCAACGACTCTTGCGATCGGCATTGTTGAATCCGGACGAAGGACAAGAAGTCTGCCCTTGCTGTCGGTGAGCTTATAGAGATTTTCCTGCGGGAAATAACGTGAGTTAAGATTGAACACATCATAGAATTCAAGTCCCGGAGTGATCATCTCGTTGTAGCCTCTGCCTTTGAATATTTCATGCAGAGAGCCTTCTATATTTCTTCTCAGTACGCACTCCTCAAAGAGAAGGTCTTTGGTACCTTCGGGAGTGATAAGATCATAGTTTTTCATAATAACCTCCAATGGTTCATTGCACTTTAGCGCGCTAACATGATAACATAATAACATACTACCACAACAAAGTCAAGCTAAAAGAACGACATCTGTGAAGAATCCGGCAGACTGCCCAATGCTCCCATGTTTTTCAACAGCTCAATTGTTGTTTTTGACGCACCGCTCATGCTCTGGAACTCCTCGATTGAGATAAATCCGCCTTTTTGAGCAGTTTCATATATTCCCTTTGCAGCATTTTCTCCGACTCCGCCGATAGCCGCAAACGGTATTCTTATCTTGCCATCCTCGATCTGATATTTCACCGCATGGGATTTATACAGGTCAACCGGCAGAAACTCGTAGCCTCTTGACAGCATCTCATTCGTGATCAGAAGGATGTCATATAGATCGCTCTCCTTTTTGGAGCGTTCATTTCCGAGTGCCTTAAGCTCCTCTATCCTTGCACGGACGGCTGCTTTGCCCTTTACGGCAAGCTCAGCATCAAAGTCCTCGCCTCGTACGGTGAAGAACGTTGCGTAGAACTCCAGCGGACGGCGGAGCTTGAACCAACCCAGCTTTATTGCTGCGATTACATACGCCGCAGCGTGTGCCTTCGGGAACATATATTTGATCTTCAGACAGCTCTCGATGTACCAGTCAGGGACATCATGCTCCTTGAGCATTGCGATAAGCTCGTCATCAAAAATTTTTGAAGCCTTTCCCTTTCGGGTAAACTCCATTATCTTGAAAGCCTTCGCAGGCTCTACGCCTTTATAAATAAGATATGTCATGATACTGTCTCGAGTACCGATAACCTCCGAGATCGTGCACGTTCCGTTGTCGATGAGATCCTTCGCATTGCCGAGCCATACGTCCGTTCCATGCGAAAGCCCTGAGATTTGGAGGAAGTCGCTGAACTTCGTCGGCTTTGCGTCGAGAAGCATCTGTATCGTAAATCCGGTACCCATTTCAGGTATTCCAAGGCTTCCCGTCTGACAGTAGATCTCCTCCGGCGTTACACCGAGTGCGTCGCAGTTGGTGCACATCCTTATAACATCAGGATCAGATGTCGGAACGTCCTTGATCTTTATTCCGGTCATGTCCTCGAGATGCTTATAAAGCGTCGGAACGACGTGTCCAAGCTCGTCAAGCTTGAGGATGGTATCGTGAAGCGAGTTGAAGTCGAAATGCGTGGTAATGATTCCTGAGTCAGTCGAATCCGCAGGGTGCTGTACCGGCGTGAAGTCGTACACCTCGAAATCCGACGGCACTACTACCATTCCTCCAGGGTGCTGACCGGTCGTTCTCTTAATTCCGGTACAGCCGATCGCAAGGCGGTTCATCTCAGATGTATTGAGTGTGATCCCGTTCTCCTCGCAGTATTTTTTTACATATCCGAAGGCTGTTTTATCCGCTACGGCAGAGATAGTACCTGCCTTGAACACGTTTGATTTTCCGAAAAGCTCCTCCGTATAGCGGTGAGCGTAGAACTGATACTCACCTGAGAAGTTAAGGTCGATATCCGGAGCTTTGTCTCCGTCGAAGCCAAGGAACGTCTCGAACGGTATATCATGTCCCTCACGGATCATATTTGTTCCGCAGTCAGGACAATCCTTCGGTGGAAGATCAAATCCTGAACCGTACTTACCGTCCAGAAGGAACTCACTATGCTTGCATTTCGGGCAGACATAATGCGGCGGAAGAGGATTTACCTCTGAAATACCCGCCATCGACGCTACGAACGACGAACCTACTGAACCTCGTGAACCGACGAGATAACCGTTATCTACCGAGTTCCAGACAAGCTTCTGGGC
>JBGVIW010000031.1:0-25529 GCA_045128995.1 Ruminococcus sp. | reverse complement strand
GGCTGAGAATCCTGTACATAACGACGCTCAGGCTGAGGAGATAAAGATGCCCGAGGAGAACGCTCCCGAGGTTAAAATTCCTTCGCAGGCTATGTCTGCTTCTGAGCCTGTGCATGAGGAAGAGCCGGAAAAGCCTGTAAAAATCGGCGCAGGAAGATTCATCGGCGCAGGAGTCATCGCCCTGTTTGCATTCATTTTCCTGATGCTCTTCAACGTGCTGATCAGCGCACGTATCGGCTTCAGCAGCGATATTATCCATAATACCGCCGAAAAGCTGAGGATGGAGACGCTCCTCGACAGCGAGCTTGAAAACGGTCAGACTGTGGCGGAGTATATCTACTCCAGCCTCGACCACAGCTTTAAAAGCAAGACCGGCGCTCAGGTCAAGGATATCCGTGAGATCCTCATAGAGTGCGAAACTCAGGATTTCATCGCAGAGACGCTCAGCGGCTATGCGGCTTATATTGTTAATGGTTCGTATACAGAAAATCCGTCGCTTACAACGGCTGATATCGCAGATTTTCTGCGTGAGAACGGCGATATCGTGATGGCTGAGCTTGACAGCGAGCTTGCGGCTTCGGATTATGACTACCTTGTGGAAAATGCCGTCGGGGATGACTTTAACGAGTACGCATCCGTTACGGTATGGAGCGACGAGATCGGCTTCAGCGTCCACAGCTTCCACTTTTTCTTCTCATTCATCACGATAGGTGTAGCAGCTGCACTCGTGCTTCTGCTGTTTATCTGGATCACAGTCGTTCTCGGAAGACAAGGAAAACACATTACTGGCTATATCAGCACCATATTGCTCATCACTGGACTGCTGTTTCTCCTTCCGTCAGCAGCGTTCCTCATCGGATCAGGTGTATCTGCGCTCTACAGCGGCTCAGCAGCTGACTATGCAGCGTCAGTACTCCTCGTACCCTTTGCGGCGATCGCAGCCGCTACAGGCGCATTTGAGACGATCGTTGCTGTTATTCTGAGAAAAATCAGAAAGCATATCAGAAAAAATGAGCTGAAAAAGACTGAAGCAGAAGCTGAAAAGCTTCCTGAGGCTGCTGATCAGGCATAAAAACGCAGTATTCTGCATATAAATGCATATAATTCCCAGAACTGACACTGTTTCAGTGCGGGACGACATACTCTCTCAGCGTATATGCCCGATTATTGCAGATTACGACAGCTCTGCCCAGCGTATTTCAACGCCTTTTCGACAAACCATTACAGAGGTGCGGTCATTCTGCATTTTTCAGTAGGAAATTCCTATTAACAAGAAAAACAGCTATTGAAAACGGCTTATTATCTGTGTTATGATAGAAATGTAGAACAAAGGAGGTCAAAGAAAATGAACAACAAAATAAAAGTACTTATTGGCGATGATTCTGCGGAAAGCGGAGTAAGCATAGCGAATAAGCTCCGGGAGAGAGGATTGTATGCATATACAAGAAGAAAAGACTGCAATGTGATCCTCGAGTCCATCAGGAACGATCCGCCGGATGTTGCGGTACTCGATGTCTCAGCCCAGAACGGCGACGCTATAGCTATAATGAAGCGTGCCCGTGATCTCGGAGCAAGATGTCCGGTATTCATCATCACTTCAGCTTTCGACAACGAATTTATCGAGCATCAGGTAATGGCAAACGGTGCGGCAAGATTTCTGCTGCGGCCATATTCTGCCGATGACCTTATGAGTGCGATAAACTCCTCGCTTGGCGACAGGATGGCTGGATCAAGCGACGATCTCGAGATCGTTGTGACAGATATCATCCACCAGCTTGGAGTACCGGCACATATCAAGGGGTATCATTATCTGAGAACAGCAATAGTATATTCTGTAAAGGATAAGAGTCTCCTCGACAGCGTGACAAAGCTCCTCTACCCTACAGTCGCACAGATCTATGACACAACGTCATCCCGTGTTGAAAGAGCGATCCGCCATGCTATTGAGATCGCATGGGACAGAGGAAACCTTGATACGCTAAACACCTTTTTCGGCTATACAGTAAATACCGAAAAAGGCAAGCCGACAAACTCAGAATTCATTGCGCTTATAACGGATAAGCTGCGGCTGCGCTATAAGTCCGTCCTCGGAAGAGTGTAGGATAACCTGCGCCTGTGGTGAGGACTGTAAACTGCGGCGGCTGCATAAAATAAAGGCAATACCGCACAGAGCTTGTGCGGTGCTGCCAAAATCATAATAAAATTTCAAAACCGAAAGGACAGATCATCATGGGCTTCAGAAAGATCCAGCTCTCAGAGCTAAGCTTCAATCCATTCAAACTTATCGGAAAGGACTGGATGCTCCTTACCGGCGGCAGTGTTGAGAACTATAACACAATGACCGCATCATGGGGACAGCTCGGCGTTCTCTGGAACAAGGACGTCCTCACCTGCTATATCAGACCAAACAGATACACCTTTGAATTCGTCGAGGGAAATGAGTGCTTTACAGCGTCATTTCTGGGTGAGCAGTACAGAAGTGCGCTCTCATTCTGCGGCTCGCATTCAGGACGTGACTGTGACAAGGCAGGCGAGACAGGTATAACACCCGTTGACTTTGACGGCTGCACAGGCTTCGCAGAGGCTGATATGGTAGTAGTCTGCAAAAAGCTCTACAGCTATGATATGAAGGCAGAGTCCTTCATCTCGGATGACAATCTTGTTGAAAAGTTCTACACATCCGATCCGCTTCACAGAGCATATATTGCAGAGATAACTGCTGTTTATGTAAAGGAATAAATGCCATTCTGAAATTAAAAAGAACGCCCCTAAGGGGAATGTTCTTACAGAAGTTTCATATGTAATTATCGGGGGAAACCTTTCTGAGGAAAGGTTCTCCCCCGAGCCCCCTTCCAAAGACTTTTATACTAATTTCAGCCCCATAGGGTGCCTACCATTTTATTGAGAAGTTTCATTTTTGTTCTTGATATGCACCCTATGGGGCTGAAATTAAATACGAAAGTTTTAGGAAAGGAGTTTGAGGAAGAACCCTTTTTCAAAAGGGTTTTCCTCAATAATTATACGTAAAGCTTCTGTAAGAGCATTCCCCTTAAAAGGCGTTCTTTTTGTATACGTGCAGCAAAGAGGATCAATCCTTCTGAGTAGTCATCGTGATCGTACCGGATTTATCATTGTCGTCTGTTTCGATAACTTTTCTTTCGCACTCCTGAGTAAAAAGGATCAGTTTCTGCTTTAAATTTTCAAGCGTCTCGATAGCCTCAGCAAGCTGAGCCTGAGAGCTATAGTAAAGCTTTCTGTAATCAGGCATTTTATGCACCTCCCCAAAAATAATCTCATTTAAGTATACACTTAAATGAGGAAATTGTCAAGAATAAATATATGCGTTATATTGAATATAGATAATTGAAAAGAGGACGTATATATGATAAAACTGACGATAGACAAGGTTCTAAATGAGCGGAACATAACCCGATACAGGCTTGCACAGATGACGGATATCCGATACCCAATTATTGATAAATACTACAAAAATAAAATCATCCGCTATGACAGCTATGTTCTGTCAAAAATCTGTGAAGCTCTCGGCTGTGAGATCAAGGATATTTTGGTCTATATTCCGGATGAGCCTGATGAAAAAAACGCCTGAGGGCGTTTTTTCTTTTTGCGGACGGTATATCTATAGGGGAGGATAGGAATTCGGAATGCGGAATTCCGCATTCCGAATTTTATTTCTCTTCTCCAAAAAGCGTGACATTTGTGAAATAGTGTGGTATAATAAAAGTTGAAACTGTTTTACTGGAGTGTGACGTAATGAATAAATATAAAAAGCTGGCGATGAATACGATGATATTCGCCGTCGGCAACTTCGGCTCCAAGATACTCGTCCTGCTGCTCACAAGGCTCTATACAAGCAACATCAGCCCTGCTGACAGCAGTACTAAGGAGCTTCTCGAGATCACCGCAAATTTCCTTATCCCGATTTTTACATTCTCAATGAATGAAGCGATAATCCGCTATGGACTCGATAAGCGCTATAACAAGCGTCAGGTATTTACCTCGGCGTGCTGCATATCCGGCGGAGGACTGCTGCTCATGCTGGTGATATCGCCGCTTCTGGGGCTTATATCGTTCCTCGACTACATTGACGGCTACACGATACTGCTGCTGGTCTACATCTGCACATCGTCCTTCAGGGCACTCTGTTCGCAGTTTGTGCGTGCAAGAGGACTCGTGAAGCTGTTCTCGTTCGACGGAATCCTCACGACGCTCACGCTTTTTATTTTCAACATCATCTTCATCGCTGGACTCGACATGGGCGTAAACGGCTTTATGCTGTCAGTAATACTCTCCGACTTTCTCTCGGCGCTGTTTCTGTTTGTGGTGGCAAGGCTTTATGACTACCTCAATATCCGCTACTTCAGCCCTTCACTTGCTAAGAGTATGTTCCGATTCGCAGTGCCCCTTATCCCGACAGCTGTAATGTGGATCGTCACCGGCTTCTCGGACAGACTCTTCATCCGCTATATGGACGGAAACGAGGGAGTCCAGCTCGGCGAGGCAGCTGCCGGAATCTATAGCTACGCCACAAAGATCCCGAACCTCATCTCGATGGTGTCAACTATCTTCTTCCAGGCGTGGAATATGTCCGCCATCACCGAAAATGACTCAAAAGACCGCAGCCGCTTCTATGAAAAGGTCTATTCATCCTACCAGTCCGTGATGTTTATCGCCTCGGCATTCCTCATCGCCGGCGTACAGTTCATCACTCCGCTTTTCGTAAGCACAGCGAATTTCTCGGAATACTCAACGGTTTATCTCTATACACCGGTTCTCGTTATCGCAGTAATGTTCATGTGCTTCAACCAGTTCCTCAGCAGTATCTATACCGCCACAAAGCATACCAAAAATTCCTTCTGGACAAGCCTTATCGCCTGCACAGTGAATATCCTGCTGAATATCATTCTCATCCCGAGATACGGCATTCAGGGCGCATCGCTCGCAACACTGGCAAGCTACTTCGTCTGCTACTGCATCAGGATCGTCGACGCACGACGCTATGTCCCCTTCAGGCTCGAAAACGGCAGGTTTATCCTCAATCTGCTTGTCCTCAGCGGACTCTGCTTTGCTGCCGTACAGCAGCCGATGTTCTATCCCGCATACCTCGTCTGCGGATTCCTGTTCATGGTGGTGTGCAACTATAGTGCGATATTCGCCATGGCAAAAAAGCTCCTCAAGCGAGGTTGATGATCAGGAAAAATGTACGGGAAAAAATTTTTCCGGCACTTGAAAAAAGCTGAAAAATCTGATATAATAGATTAAGATGTGCGCTGAAGCGCAGATCGCAGAAAATACTCAGACCTGTGTCTGAACGGAGGTGTACTATGAGCGCTGACCCTTACGGGAATATGAATTTAATATTCTTGTCACTTCGGTAAAGGCTCGTACACGCTCTCCAGACCTTCACCGGAGTAAAATACGGTGAAAGGAGTGCCGTTTGCTGCAAAAAAACTGCCGCAGACGCAAATTTAATATGATTACTTTTTATACATCGGATAACGGCATGATCACTCCGACAGATAAGCTCGCACCGGGCTGCTGGATCTCTGTCGTCGATCCTACTACTCAGGAGATAAAAGAGCTTATCGAGGGATATGGTCTCGACAGCGGCTTCGTGAGATCCTCTATAGATGAGGAGGAGTCGTCCCGTATCGAAAGAGAGGACGACCAGACGCTTATTATCGTCGATACGCCGGTATCCTCTGTGGATGAGGATCAGACGCTGCTTTTCTATACCCAGCCTATCGGTATCATCATCACTCAGGATTACGTTTTTACGATCTCCCACAAGCCCACTAAAATCATAGATGACGCTGTGAGCGGAAGCATCCGCAACCTGCGCCCGAACTTTAAGACACGCTTTGTCCTCCAGCTTCTGCTGAGGATCGCTACGCTCTTTCTTGCCTACCTCAAACAGATCGACAAGATCTCGTCCTCAGCCGAGCAGGAGCTTCACGATGCGATGAAAAATGAGCTGCTGATGCAGCTTCTCGCCCTCGAGAAGTCACTCGTCTATTTTTCTACCTCGCTGAAGGCGAATGAGGCTACCATCGAAAAGATCTTCCGAGGACGAGTGGTAAAGCTCTATGACGAGGATCAGGATCTTCTCGAGGACGTTCTCATCGAGATGAAGCAGGCGATCGAGATGGCAAGCATCTACACAGGAATCCTATCGAGTATGATGGACGGCTTTTCATCAGTTATCTCGAATAACCTGAACAGAGTTATGTGGAGACTCACGACGATCACCATTATAATGGCTATCCCGACGATGGTCTATAGCTTCTATGGCATGAATACCGCCGGACTTCCCCTTGCACATACGTGGTTCCCTACAGTACTCTCTCTCTGCGCTACCCTCATCGCCGCAGTCCTCCTACTCAGACGAAAAAAATAACAAAAACCGCCGCTAAGGCGGTTTTTTCTGTTTAGCTTCGATTTTTTGCGGCGGTGTTTTTGCTGCCTACTGGGGAAAACCTTTCTGAAGAAAGGTTCTTCCCCAGACCCCTTTCCAAAGACTTTTATACAAATTTCAGCCTGACAGGGCACACTATGAGCAATGAAAAATCCCTCATTTACTGAATTCAGTGTGCCCTGTCAGGCTGAAATTTAATACGAAAGTTTTAGGGAGGGAGTTTGAGGGAGGACCCTTTTTCAAAAGGGTCTCCCTCAATAAGAAGCAGCAAAAGACACTGCCACAAAAAATCGAAGCATGAGATTGACAATATTTTGCAGGCGTGGTATAATAAAATGGAATATGCAGAGGCAGATTTTTCTGGCGTGAATAAAACGGTGCCGGGAGAAATATGCTAGAAATATAAAAAAATTGGAGATAATCGGATTGTACAGAGAAATAAACGGTATAACGATAAATTACGAGCAGAAAGGCTCGGGCGAGCTTATCGTCATCCTCCACGGATGGGGCTCGAATATTGGGCTTCATGCAAACATGATGGAGCTTTTTTCAAAGAAATACACTGCACTTGCAATGGATATGCCTGGCTTTGGTCAGAGCGCTGAGCCGCCGTCAGCATGGTGCGTGGATGACTACGTTCAGTTCGTCATCGACTTCCTCAGCGAGGAACACAGCGGAAAGAAAATCACCTTCCTCGGTCACTCGTTCGGCGGAAGAGTTATCATAAAGCTTTGCAGCCGCACCGATCTTCCGTTTGAGGTGAAGAGCGTCATTCTCGTCGACAGCGCAGGAATCCTGCCGAAGCGCACAAATAAGAAAACATGGCGTACACGTTACTATAAGATTGGAAAATGGTTCCTCTCGACGAAGCTCATGCGGAAGATTGCGCCTGATGCGCTGGAAAATTTCCGCAAAAAGATGGGCAGCGCTGACTATGCGGCAGCGTCGCCGCTCATGCGACAGGTACTCGTGAAGGTCGTGAACGAGGATCTCGAGCATCTTCTTCCGAATATCAAGTGCCCCACGCTTCTTGTCTGGGGAGTTAATGATACGGCAACGCCGCTTTCCGACGGCGAGAAAATGGAACAGCTCATTCCCGATGCCGGACTTGTAAAGCTCGAGAACGCAGGGCATTACTCATTCCTCGAGCAGCAGTTCATCTTCAACAGGGTCATGTGTTCGTTTCTGAAGATCGAAGAGTAGCATAGAATTCGGAATTCGGAGTTCGGAATTCGGAATTGTGGTATCGGCTGCGCCGATGGATTTAAATTACTGAACGTCGAGGACGACCAAAGTTCGGGATGTCGAGGACGCCAAAGTTCGGGATGTCGAGTACGCCTGATTTCGGGACGTCGAGGACGCCGTCCCCTACTAATTTGAAATCCGAATTATAAAAGTTATTTCATATAAAAGGAGGAATATATGAATACAGCAATATTCTGCATACATGCAGCTGTGACGCTGCTGGCGATAGTTTTCATGTCGCTCAGGGAGTTCCATATGCTCCAGCTCAACGGCTACAAAACACCGGAGCATTCATGGTGGATGAAGAAAAATTTCCGGAGATATATCTGTCCGCTGGCGCTTCTGGCGGTACAGTTCAGCCTTTTTGCGGTTTCGGGAGTGGGGCTGACGCTTGAGATGATCGCACTCAGCCTGCTGAACTGCTTCATCATCATCGCCAATAAGCCCGGTAAGAAGTTCAAGAAGCCGCTCGTGTATACTGCGAGAGTAAAGCGCATGATGACGACGTTTTTCATCCTCATCGCCGCTGCTTTTGCGGCAGGAGCTGTCCTCAGGGGACGTGTCGGAACAGTCATCATCGGCTCTGCACTCTACCTTACGCCGATACTCGTGCCGCTGGCAAACCTCATCAACAAGCCGATCGAAAAGGCTGTGCAGAACTGGTACATCAACGATGCGAAAAAAATCCTCCGCAGTTCCCGTGATCTTCATGTAATCGGCATCACCGGAAGCTACGGCAAGACCAGCATGAAGTTCTACCTCAGCGAGCTTTTAAACTCTCAGTATAATACTCTCAAAACGCCCGAGAGCTTCAATACGCCGATGGGCGTGACTATAACCGTGCGCAATCACCTCAAGCCGACGCATGAGTATTTCGTCTGTGAGATGGGTGCAAGACGTGTCGGAGAGATCAAGGAATTGTGCGGTATTGCGTCACCTCACGACGGTATCATCACATCAGTAGGCCCTCAGCATCTCGAGACTTTCCGCTCGGTGGAGAATGTCATAAAAACAAAATTTGAGCTTGCCGACAGCATCTCTGCACTCGGCAAGGTGTACTTCAATATCGACAACGAGTATATCTATGAAAATTACTCAGAGTATAAAAATGCCGTTACATACGGCACAAGAGAAGGCAGCGATTACCGTGGAAGCGAGGTTTCTGTATCCGACAGAGGCACGGAGTTTACTGTAACTGCGCCGGATGGAACTTCATGCAGATATGCTACAAAGCTCCTCGGCGAGCACAGCGTCCAGAATCTCCTCGGAGCGATCGCCTACTGCCACGGCAGTGCAGGAATTCCGCTTGAAAAGCTGGTTCTTCCGGTGAAGAGGATAGCTGCCGTTCCACACAGACTTCAGCTCATCGATGCAGGTGCGGATATGTGCTACATTGACGATGCCTACAACTCCAATCCCAGCGGAAGCAAGGCTGCACTCGAGGTTCTCGGACTGTTCGATGCGTGCAGGATCCTCGTAACTCCGGGAATGGTCGAGCTTGGCGCAAAGCAGGAGGAGCTGAACTATCAGTTCGGTACTCAGGCGGCAAAGGTATGCGATTTTGTTGCGCTTGTCGGAAAGGCTCAGACTGAGCCGATCTACAGGGGACTTATTGATTCAGGCTATCCGGCGGAGAAAATTTTCGTAGCCGGAGGGCTGAATGAGGCACTCGGAAAGGTCAAGTCGTATCCGGCAGGAAAGAAAAAGGTCGTTCTGCTGGAGAACGATCTGCCGGATAATTATTAAAGAGATCAAATTAATTCGGAATTCGGAATTAGGAATTCGGAATTGAGGTATCGCCTGTCGGCGATGGATTTAAAATAATGGGACGTCGAGGACGCCTGATTTCGGGACGTCGAGGACGCCGTCCCCTACATCAGTCAATTCAATTTATAAAGGAGCAGATATTTATGAAGATCAATCTTGCCGTACTTTTCGGCGGAAAAAGCGTAGAACACGAAGTCTCGGTCATCTCAGCCGTTCAGGCAATGGCGAGCATCAATCAGGAAAAATATAACATCATCCCCGTCTATATGACTAAGGAAAATGAGTTCTATACCGGCGAAAAGCTCATGGATATCAACTCCTTCAAGGATATCCCCGCTCTTCTGAAGGAATGCACCGAGTGCATTATGCTCCGCAGTGAGGGCAAGGTGCAGCTCATCCGCCAGAAAATGAAGAAATTCGGCAGCAACGTTATCTCCGATATCGACGTTGCCTTCCCGATCGTTCACGGAACTAACGTCGAGGACGGCGCTCTTCAGGGCTTCCTCCAGACGCTCGATATCCCCTATGTCGGCTGTGACGTGCTCTCGTCAGCAGTCGGAATGGACAAATTTGTCATGAAGATCCTCCTCAAGGACGCAGGATTTCCGGTACTTGACTGCTGCCGATTTGCTGATTTTGACGCTCAGAATATCGATAAATGCATCGCTCAGGTCGAGGAGAAGTTCAGCTATCCCGTTATCGTAAAGCCCATCAATCTCGGCTCAAGTGTCGGCATCTCAAAGGCTAACGACCGCAGAGAGCTTGAAAAATCCATCGAGGAGGCTTTTGAATTCGCAGACAGGATCCTCGTAGAGCCAGCTGTTGTGAAGCTCAAGGAGATCAACTGTTCCGTAGTCGGCGACAGCGAGAGCGCTGAGGCTTCCGTGTGCGAAGAGCCTGTTCAGTGCGATGATATCCTTAGCTACAAGGATAAATATGTTGCCGGAGATAAGTCCGGCGGCGGAAGCAAGGGCATGGCTACGCTCAAGAGAAAAATTCCCGCTGAGATCACTCCCGAGCAGGATGAATTCATCAGAAAAACTGCCGTTGACGCATTCCGCTATCTCGGATGCTGCGGCGTTACACGTATAGATTTCATGATCGACATGGCGACCGGAAAGGTCTACCTCAACGAGATCAACACCATTCCAGGCTCACTTTCGTTCTATCTCTGGGAGCCTAAGGGCGTGAAGTACACCGAGCTGCTCGAGAGGATGATCAGCCTTGCGCTCAAGCGTTACCGTAAGAATTCAAAGATCAGCTACTCGTTCGATACGAATATTCTCTCGATGGGCGGAAGCTTTGGCGCAAAGGGAAGCAAGAGATAAAAAGCATAAAGTCTTTGGGTGTCGCCTTTCTTCAGAAAGGCGACAGGGGCATGGGGCTAGCCCCATATGATTTGCATAAGCCAATCATGCGCCAGCTTAAGTTAGCTCCCTGCGAGCGCAGCAATGCTGAGCGGACGGTCTGCTTTTGCTGAGTTTAACGAGTAAATTTACGAGCGGTCTCCCTACGGTCGCCGGTTGCAGCCGATACAGACCCTCCGCTGCACGAGGCTTCGCCCGTGCGCTGCTTTATGCTGGCACATCGCCCGTAGGTCGATATGAGACTTCTCGTCTCGTGCTCTACGACCGCTTTTCTGAGAGAAAAGCAGTGCAAAAGACTTTTGCCCTGCCTGCGGCGCAAATTAAAAAAGGAGGAACCCATGAACACCCTGCATTTCAAATATGCTGTCGAGATCGAGAAAACACGCTCGATCACGCAGGCTGCCGAGAACCTCTATATGGCGCAGCCAAATATGAGTAAGGCAATTAAAGAACTCGAAAATACACTCGGGATCACTATATTCCGCCGTACCTCAAAGGGCGTTATTCCCACTGAACAGGGCATGAAGTTCCTCAGCTACGCTAAACAGGTGCTTATCCAGATCGACAACATGGAGGCGATCCACTCGCCCGATAAGCTCCAGAAACAAAAAATGAAGATCTCTGTTCCTCGCTCATCCTATATTTCAACAGCTTTTGCCGAGTTTTCTGCCGGATTTGATATGACGGAAAGTGTCGATGCTGTCCTGAATGAGACGAATGCGCTACAGACAATCGCTGATGTGCGTGAGAATTCATATGATTTCGGAATAATCCGATACAAAAAAGAACACGAGAAATACTTCCTCGATTACCTCGCTGAGAGGAGTCTCGATCACCAGCTTGTGTGGGAGTTTGAGATGATGGCGGTGATGTCAGAAAACCATCCTTCGGCAGGTCTGGAGAAGCTTTTGTATGACGATCTGCGCAGGGATCACACTGAGATCTGTCACGGCGATAACGGCATTCCATATCACCTTCGTCAGGATTCTCCACACGCTTCGGAATGCGCTGCTGAGGCTGGAAACAAGCGCAGAATCGGCGTTTTTGACCGTGCGACGAGATTTGATCTGCTATACTCAGTGCCCGGAGCATTCATGCTTGATGCGCCAGCCAGCGAGGCTCAGCTCAGCCGCATGGGGCTTATCCAGCGCCGGTGCTGCTTTGAGGGAAACTGCTATGATGATATGCTGATATATGCCTCAGGTCATAAGCTTGCGGAGAGCGAGATACAGTTTGTGAACAAGGTTTTCGAGGTGCGAAACAGACTTGCATTCGGGAATTATTATTGATTATCCATATTAGATCATATATAATCCTATGCCGTTTTTATATTTCTGACATAAGGAAAAATATGGTATAATTTTTTCAGCAGCTTTCTGGCAGATATTCATGTTACGTTTTTAAATATCTCTTAAAGTTTTCTCATTTGCCAGGCTGCTGCCAACCACCATATTTTTTGGTAACGAGCGTACCGCTTCTGAAAAGAAGTCCGGTAGGCTCATTTTTTTTGCCGTTTTCAGCTTTTTCACAATATCGGTTAGGAATATCGATATTTTATATATATATTTCCGACGCTTCGGGTTGTGTGATATAATAAAATAGTGAACGTGTATCTGCGTATGAATTTTTGCGGAGCAGAATCCTCTGCCCCAGATGCATAATTATTCTGAAGGAAGGTATTTGCAATGTTTGAAATACTCGAGAAAAAGTGCCTTAATCCGACTGTTACGCTCATGAGGATCAATGCACCTATGGTCGCTAAAAAGGCTGAGCCGGGTCAGTTTATCATTCTCAGAACTGACGAGAACGGCGAGCGTATTCCGCTCACAGTCGCTGATTACGACCGTGAAGCCGGATCTGTTACTATCATCTTCCAGATCGTCGGAGCTACTACTGAAAAGCTTAATCATCTCAACGAGGGCGACTGTCTCCACGATTTCGTGGGTCCTCTCGGAAGAGCTACACATACTGACGGACTCAAGAAGGTCGCTGTTGTAGGCGGAGGCGTGGGCTGCGCTATCGCTTATCCTGTGGCTAAGAAGCTCCACGAGCTTGGCTGCGAGGTTCACTCCATCGTCGGCTTCAGAAATAAGGATCTCGTTATCCTCGAGGATGAGTTCAAAGCCGCAAGCTCAAAGCTCGTGCTTATGTCCGATGACGGAAGCGTCGGCGAAAAGGGACTCGTTACTGACGCCCTCAGAAAGCTCATCGAAAGCGGTGAGAAGTACGACGAGGTAATCACTATCGGCCCTCTTATCATGATGAAGTTCGTCTGTCAGCTCACTAAGGAGTTCGGTATCAAGACTGTTGCTTCCATGAATCCTATCATGATCGACGGCACTGGTATGTGCGGCGGATGCCGTCTTACTGTCGGCGGTCAGACAAAATTTGCCTGCGTTGACGGCCCGGAGTTCGATGGTCACGAGATCGACTTCGATGAGGCTATGGCGAGAGGCGCTATGTACAAGCCCTTCGAGCGCAAGGCGCACGAGGATACTTGCAATCTCTTTAAGCAGGAGGTAAAGTAATCATGCCGAATATGTCACTTAAAAAGAACGAAATGCCCGTACAGGATCCGATGATCCGTAATACTAACTATAAAGAGGTAGCCCTCGGATATACTCCCGAGCAGGCTATTGACGAGGCACAGCGCTGCCTTAACTGCAAGAATAAGCCCTGCGTGAACGGCTGTCCCGTTCAGATCGATATCCCCGCTTTTATCTCCAAGGTTGCTGAGGGCGAGTTCGAGGAGGCTTATAAGATCATCACTCAGGCAAGCTCACTTCCGGCTGTGTGCGGACGTGTCTGCCCTCAGGAGTCACAGTGTGAGTGCAAGTGCGTAAGAGGCATCAAGGGCGAGCCTGTTGCTATCGGACGCCTCGAGAGATTCGTTGCCGACTGGCATAACGCAAACGTTACTGAAGCTCCCGAAAAGCCGGAGTCAAACGGTCATAAGGTTGCTGTTATCGGTTCAGGCCCTTCAGGTCTTGCGTGCGCAGGCGACCTCGCAAAGAAGGGATATGATGTAACTGTATATGAGGCTCTCCACCTCGCAGGCGGCGTTCTCTCATACGGAATCCCTGAGTTCCGTCTTCCTAAGTCGATCGTCCAGAAGGAGATCGAGGGACTCAAGGCTCTCGGCGTAAAGGTCGAGACTAATATCGTTGTCGGAAAAACTGTTTCCATCGACGAGCTTATGAATGACTACGGCTTCGAGTCCGTATTCATCGGCTCAGGTGCAGGTCTGCCGAGATTTATGAACATCAAGGGCGAGAACCTCAACGGCGTTTATTCCGCAAACGAGTTCCTCACAAGAATTAACCTCATGAAGGCTTATCTCCCCGACGCTACAACTCCGATCCAGCCCGGAAAGAAGGCTGTTATCGTGGGCGGAGGAAACGTTGCTATGGACGCTGCACGCTGCGCTAAGAGACTCGGTGCGGACGTTACTATCGTCTACCGCCGTACAGAAAAAGAGCTTCCTGCAAGAGTTGAGGAGGTTCACCACGCTAAGGAGGAGGGCATCGAGTTTAAGCTCCTCACAAATCCCGTCGAGATCACTGCTACTGAAAACGGCTGGGTAAAGGGCGTTATCTGCGAGCAGATGGAGCTTTCAGAGCCTGACGCTTCCGGAAGAGCACGTCCCGTTCCCGTTCCGGACAGCAACTTCGAGATCGAGGCTGACTGCGTGATCATGTCAATCGGTACTTCTCCCAACCCGCTCATCAAGTCCACAACTGAGGGACTCGATACCCAGAAGTGGGGCGGAATCATCGCTGATGAGGAGACAGGTCTTACATCAAGAGAAGGCGTATATGCCGGCGGAGACGCTGTTACAGGCGCAGCTACCGTAATCCTCGCTATGGGAGCAGGAAAGAAGTCAGCTGCTGCGATCGACGAGTACATACAGGGCAAGAATTCCTGATAACAGATAATATATATTTATAATTATATAACGGCTCGGATAGTCGCATTGCTGATTTTACTATACTAAAAGACTTCCGGAGCCGTTTTTTTATAAGGAGGTAAAGATAAATGGCAGAAAATTTTGACTACACCGTTGTTGACTCGATCGTCGATGAGCTGGGCGAACAGGAAAGCTCGATCATTGCCATCCTTCAGGCTGTACAGGAGCATTACCGCTACCTGCCGAGAGAGATCTTTCCGCACGTCGCAAAAAGGATCGGCGTCAGCGAGGTCAGAATCTACAGCGTCGCTACGTTTTATGAGAATTTTTCGCTCGAACCTAAGGGAAAATTCGTCATCAAGGTATGCGACGGCACAGCTTGCCACGTAAGAAAAAGCATCCCCATCCTCGAGAGACTGCGCAGCGACCTCGGTCTTTCACCGGAAAAATCTACTACCGATGACCTCGGCTTTACCGTGGAGACAGTATCATGCCTCGGAGCGTGCGGACTTGCACCGGTCATTACCGTGAACGATAAGGTCTATCCCGCAATGACTCCCGATAAGGCATCAGAGCTTATTAAATCACTGAAAGAGGAGGTCTGAGCTATGTATTTCAATTCAAGAGAAGATCTTCAGAAAGCCCGTGAAATTTACAGAGCTGCCCTGAATCAGCAAACTAAGAAAATTCTCGTCTGCGCCGGTACAGGCTGCGTTTCAAGCGGCTCGCTCGATATCTTCGACAGACTCAAGACTCTCGTCGAGGAGAAGGGCATGGCTTGCTCAGTTGAGCTTCAGGAAGAGCCGCACGGCGAATCAGTCGGCATCAAGAAAAGCGGCTGCCACGGCTTCTGTGAGATGGGCCCGCTTGTTCGTATCGAGCCGCAGGGCTGGCTCTATGTAAAGGTTCAGCTCTCCGACTGCGAGGAGATCGTCGAGAAAACTATCGCCCTCGGCGAGCATATCCCGAGACTTGCCTACCAGAAGGGCGGCGAGGTGTGCGAAAAACAGGACGAGATCCCCTTCTATAAAAAGCAGACACGTCAGGTTCTCGAGCACTGCGGAAATATCGATGCTACTTCGATCAATGAATACCTCGCTATCGGCGGATATACTGCCTTTGAGAAGGCACTGTTCGACATGGACGGCGAGGAGATAGTAAATGTAATCACCGAGTCCAACCTCAGAGGACGAGGCGGCGGCGGATTCCCTGCGGGAAGAAAATGGTCACAGGTGCGCAGCCAGAAAGAACCTCAGAAATATGTTGTCTGCAACGGCGATGAGGGCGATCCGGGCGCTTTCATGGACAGAAGCATCATGGAGGGCGACCCCCACAGAATGCTCGAGGGCATGATGATCGCAGGTCTTGCCTGCGGCGCTAATGAGGGCTATATCTACGTCCGTGCAGAGTATCCCATGGCTGTAAGCCGCCTCAGGGACGCTATCGCTCAGGCTGAGGAGATGGGACTTCTCGGAGATAATATCCTCGGAACAGACTTCTGCTTCCGCCTGCATATCAACAGAGGTGCCGGAGCTTTCGTCTGCGGTGAGGGAAGCGCCCTTACTGCATCCATCGAGGGAAAGAGAGGTATGCCTCGTGTTAAGCCTCCAAGAACTGTCGAGCACGGTCTTTTCGACAAGCCGACTGTCCTCAATAACGTTGAAACCTATGCTAACGTTCCCCATATAATCGCCCTCGGAGCTGAGTGGTACAAGTCCATCGGCCCTGAGAGAAGCCCCGGTACAAAGGCATTCGCCCTTACCGGAAATATCAACAATACCGGTCTTATCGAGGTTCCTATGGGAACTACGCTGCGTGAGGTAATCTTCGACATCGGCGGAGGAATGCGTGACGGCGGTACATTCAAGGCTGTCCAGATCGGCGGCCCTTCGGGCGGATGTCTCGTGACGAACGACCTCGATATCTCACTCGACTTCGACTCGCTCAAGAGCGTAGGCGCAATGATCGGCTCAGGCGGACTTGTTGTAATGGATGACAAGACCTGTATGGTCGAGGTTGCACGCTTCTTCATGAACTTCACCCAGAATGAATCCTGCGGAAAGTGCGTTCCGTGCCGTGAGGGTACAAAGAGAATGCTCGAGATCCTCGAGAGGATCGTTGCCGGCGAGGGTCAGGAGGGCGATATCGAACTGCTCCTCGAGCTTGCGGATACTATCTCCGCCACAGCTCTCTGCGGACTCGGAAAAACTGCCCCGATGCCTGTTGTCAGCACTATCAAGAACTTCCGTGAGGAGTACGAGGCTCATATCCGTGACAAGAAATGTCCCGCAGGTGCCTGCCAGAAGCTCAAGAGCATCACTATCGATCCGGCACTCTGCAAGGGCTGCTCAAAGTGCGCAAGACAGTGTCCCGTCGGCGCTATCAGCGGAAAGATCAAAGAGCCGTTCGTTATCGACAGCGCAAAGTGTATCAAGTGCGGAGCTTGCCTTTCAGCTTGTCCGTTCCATGCAATCAAGGAGGGCTGATGAATTATGGAAAATAAAAAGGAATATATGCTTATCGACGGTATGCCCGTCGAGATCAATGGGGAGAAGAATCTCCTTGAGCTTATCAGAAAAACAGGGATCAAAATGCCTACCTTCTGCTATCATACAGAGCTTTCCATCTATGGTGCGTGCCGTATGTGTATGGTCGAGAATAAGTGGGGCGGACTTGATGCAGCTTGCTCAACGATCCCGAAGGCTGGCATGGAGATCAGAACCAATACAGAGCGTCTCAGAAAATATAGAAAAAATATCCTCGAGCTTCTGCTTGCAAACCACTGCCGAGACTGCACAGTCTGCGTAAATAACGGCAAATGCAAGCTTCAGGAGCTTGCTGCGCAGTTCCATATCATGAACGTGCGCTTCCCGAATACATCCTCAACGCCCATGATGGACGACTCGTCCGCCTGCATCGTAAAGGATATCAGTAAGTGTATCCTCTGCGGCGACTGCGTGAGAGTCTGCAACGAGATCCAGAATGTCGGAGCGATCGACTTTGCTCACCGAGGCTCAAAAATGACCATCAGCACTGCCTTTAATATTCCGCTTGCACAGTCACCGTGCGTAGGCTGCGGACAGTGTGCTGCTGCCTGTCCTACGGGTGCTATCACCGTCAAGAGCAACGTAAGCGAAGTGTGGAAGGCTCTCGATGACGAAAATGTCAAGACTACTGTTCAGGTAGCTCCGGCAGTAAGAGTTGCCCTCGGCAAGGAGCTTGGACTCAAAGAGGGCGAGGACGCAATGGGCAGAATCGTGGCTGCGCTCCATAAGATGGGCTTCGACGAGGTTTTCGATACCTCAACCGGCGCAGATCTTACCGTTCTCGAGGAGACAGACGAGCTTCTTGAGCGCCTTTCTTCAGAGAATCCGAGACTCCCGCTGTTTACATCATGCTGTCCGGCGTGGATCCAGTACTGCGAGAATAACTATCCCGAGCTTATGCCAAATGTTTCAAGCTGCCGCTCACCTATGGAAATGTTCGCAGCTATCCTCCACGAGGAGAGCAAGAACTCCGCTAAGAAGCACTATCACGTAGCTGTGATGCCGTGTACCGCTAAGAAATTCGAGGCTAAGCGTGATGAGCTGAAGCTCGACGGAAAGGATCCCGTTGACGCAGTGATCACAACTCAGGAGCTTATCCGTATGATCAAGGAGATCGGCATCGCTTTCGAGGATCTCGAGCCTGAGGCTCCGGATTCACCGTATACAGGACATTCCGGCGCAGCTGTAATATTCGGCGTGACCGGAGGCGTTACTGAGGCTGTCCTCAGACGACTCTCCGACGATAAGACAAGAAACGGTCTCAACGCCATCGCTTATCAGGGCATAAGAGGTCTTGAGGGCGCTAAATATACCGAGGTAGAGTACGAGGGCAAAACGCTCAAGGTAGCCGTTGTCAGCGGACTTAAAAACGCTTCCGACCTCATCGAGAGGATCAAGGCAGGCGAACACTTCGATATCGTCGAGGTAATGGCTTGTCCCGGCGGCTGCATCAACGGCGGCGGTCAGCCCTTTATCACTTCGGAATACAAGCAGCTCCGCAGCGATGGACTCTACTCAGCTGACAAGCTCTGCGGAATCAGACGCTCCGAGGAGAATCCTCTCACTGCGCTTCTCTACGACGGCGTGCTGCGTGGAAAAACTCATGAGCTGCTCCACGTGAAGTACGACAGAAAATAATCAGCGCTACGCTCTGAATTTTGCATAAGAGTACGCCGCTATCGGCTGTACTCTTGCAGGAGTTTTATATGTATTGTTGAGGAAGAGCCTTTTTCAGAAAAGGGTTCTTCCTCAAACTTTTTTCCTGAGAAAGCTTTCCCCCCCGATCACTGCACATAAAATTTCTCTAGGAGCGTTACCGCTCTGCGGCGGAGCTTTTTCTGCGGTTTTTATGGATTTCTCTTGACAAGCAGAGGAAAATGTGGTATCATTATTAGTACAGTCGTAATTTAATATATGATTTTACAGGAAATTCCGAAATATAGATGTGCGGGCCCTGTGCAATGAAACACCGTGAACCATGTCAGGCGGGAGACCGAGCAGCATTAAGCGGATCGTTTTGTGTGCCGCAGCAAGCCTGCACATCTATGTTCCGGAATTTTTTGCAGAGGGACGATATTATCTTCTTCCCCACCCACTACGATACTTCCAGCGAAAGGAGCGATGAGCTTGTATAAGGCACTGTACAGAAAATGGAGACCTATGTCATTCGATGACGTAATCTCACAGCAGCATATCACCGATACGCTCAAAAATCAGATACAGAGCGGAAAAACTGCTCACGCTTACCTTTTTACCGGCTCGAGAGGTACCGGAAAAACTACGTGCGCACGTATCCTCGCAAAGGCTGTTAACTGCCAGTCAATGAAGGGCGGAAATCCCTGCCTCGAGTGCGATATCTGCCGTGACGCCGACAGCGGTGCGCTTACCGATATCATCGAGATAGACGCTGCTTCAAATAACGGCGTTGACGATATCCGTGATCTGCGTGACGGCGCTGTATACACTCCCGAGAGGGGAGCTTATAAGATATATATCATCGACGAGGTGCATATGCTCTCCGTCAGCGCGTTCAATGCGCTGCTCAAGATCATGGAGGAGCCGCCTCCGTATGTAAAGTTCATCCTCGCTACGACCGAGATCCATAAGGTTCCGGCTACTATTTCTTCACGCTGTCAGAGATATGACTTCAGAAGGATCAGGGCTGAGGATATCGCCGCAAGGCTGAAATATATCGCAGGCTGTGAGGAGATAAACCTAACTGATGACGGAGCTGCGCTCATAGCTAAGCTCGCTGACGGCGGTATGAGAGACGCTGTGTCGCTTCTGGATCAATGCTCAGTATGCGCCGAGGTCGTGGACGCTGACGCTGTTTCTGCCGTAGCAGGAATCGCCGGACGAGAGTATCTCTACGAGATCCTCGAGGCTGTTTCTGAAAAAAATACCGCATCCGCTCTGGCTGTTGCAGGTTCGCTTTACGATATGTCAAAAGACCTCACACGCCTCTGCGAGGAGCTTATAATGCAGCTGCGAAATATCATGCTGCTGAAGGTGTCTCCAGAAACTGCCGATCGGCTGATAATCTGTATGCCGGATGAGCTTGAAAGGCTGAAAAAACTCGCCGCTGATACCGACCTCGACTCCGTTATGAACCGCCTCGAAATTCTTCAGGAATGCCGTGAGCGCATGACTAAGGTCATGAACAGACGAGTCGAATTTGAAATGGCACTCATAAAGCTATGCGGAAATGTAACCAAAACCGCTGAGGCTATTGACAATTCTGAAATATATGATAAAATAAAACAGTTGGAGAATAAGCTCAGCGCCGTCGGATCCGTTACGGATGCTCCGGTGAGACGAAGCTCGGCTCCTGAGGTGCTGAAGGCATCAAGCCCTGCTGTCGATGCAGAGCCTGCACCAAATATCGACCTCAAAAAGCTCAGCCCCGGCGATCTCGTACCGTGCGAAAGATGGGACGAGGTGCTCGAGGAGTTCAAAAAGGTCAACCCGTCTGTCGCCGGAAGCCTTGAAGGCTCGACTGCTGCTTCTGCCGGAAATGTCATCTTCATTACGGCGCAGAACAGATTCTTTATCACGCTTTTCAAAAATAAGGACAATGCCCTTTCGCTCGGCGAAGCCATAAGCCGTGTCCTCGGACAGAGATATGTCATCAGGGCACGCTGCGCTGTCTCGGCTCAGCAGCAGCAAAGCATGGCGGAAAAGCTCGTGAAAAAAGCTATTGACAGCAGTATTGAAACCGCTGTTGAAAATAATCAATAAAACTATAAATTTTCTAAAAGGAGAAATTTAAAATGAGAGCAAGAATACCTAAGAATATGGGCGGAAATCAGAATATGAATTCCATGATCAAGCAGGCTCAGAAGATGCAGGAGCAGATCACCGATCTTCAGGCTGATATCGAGGAGAGAGAGTTTGCTGCAACAGCCGGCGGCGGCGCTGTTGAGGTTGTTGTAAACGGAAACAAGACTATTAAGTCACTCACACTCAAGCCCGAGGTCGTTGATCCCGAGGATATCGAGATGCTCCAGGATCTCATCATCAGTGCTGTTAATGAGGCTGTTAAGAATATTGATGAGACTACTGAGAACGAGATGAACAAGATCACCGGCGGCGTATCTCTTCCGGGACTCTTTTAATAGCTGATGGCTGACCATAACGCTCTTCCGCTGGTGATACTGGCGGAGAAGTTCGCTTCGCTTCCGGGAATCGGCATGAAATCCGCTCAGCGGCTTGCATACCACGTAATGTCAATGGATACCGAAGAGGTGAAGGATTTCGCTCAGGCTCTGATAGACGCTAAGACGAATGTAAAGTCCTGCCGCTGCTGCCAGAACCTTACCGAGCGGGATATATGTCCTATCTGCTCCGACGATGAGCGTGACAGGAGCGTCATCTGCGTTGTCGAAGGGCCTAAGGATGTTACTGCCTTTGAGCGCACCAAGGAATATAACGGCACTTACCACGTTCTCCATGGGCTGCTTTCGCCGATGGACGGAATAACTCCGGACAAGCTGAGAGTGCGTGAGCTTCTCTCAAGAGTCGGAAAAGGCGGCGTGAAGGAGATAATCATGGCGACAAATCCTACGGTCGAGGGCGATGCAACTGCGCTTTATATCGCAAATCTGCTCAAGCCGCTGGGAGTTACTGTAACTCGTCTCGCATTCGGACTTCCCGTCGGCGGAATACTCGAATATGCCGACGAGGTAACGCTCTATAAGGCGCTCGAGAACAGGAATAATATGTAGATTTGAAAAGGACGGCTTTTAAGCCGTCCTTTTTAATGCGGAATGCGGAATTCGGAATTAGTTGTGTCGGCTGCGCCGACAGATTTAAATTTTGTAGATGACGGCGTCCTCGACGTCCCTTTCTTTTCAATTGATCGCCGAAGGCTATACCGCAATTCCGCATTCCGCATTCCGAATTAATTAATAGACCTAAAAAAGCCCCTGAACGTCCTCAAAGCTGAGAGCAGGATGGAGCGCAAGATTTATCGCAAAGGCAATAAGCTGGGCTGAGCGCTCGATCAGGCGGTCGACATCACGAGGAGTGACCATCATGTTCGGCAGCTGCGAGAGCTGAGTCTTTCCGGCAAGACTGCGGACGATCGTATGCATATCCACCACCGTCGGCACGCCGACTGCTATCACCGGAACGCCAAAAAGCTTCTGCGAAAGCTCACGTCGGGCATTCGATACGCCGCTTCCCGGCGATATCCCTGAATCAGAAATCTGGATCGTCGTCCCAAGCCGGCTGACATCTGAACAGGCAAGCGCATCTATCACGATTATTCCAGCAGGCGATGTCTCACGGCAGACCGCCTTTACAAGCTCAGCAGTCTCGATTCCTGTCTGACCAAGAACTCCGCCGGCAAAAACACTCACACGCCTCAGCGACGTGAGGAACTCTTCCTCGGTGCTGTCAAGCTCATCTCTGAGATGCCTCGTCGCAAGCACCTTTGCCGCCGTCTGAGGGCCAAGCGCATCGGGCGTGATATCGTTATTCCCAAGCCCCACGACGAGGATGTCTCCCGCTGGTATAAGCTCACTAAGCTCCTGTGCAAGCTCGGCAGTCATGTCCTCGTAATCATCCGAAAAACGGCTTAGACCGCTGCTCTCGAGCGTGATATACCTGCCCTTTCCCTTTCCGATCGTGGAAAGATGGCTGTCATCGTCGATGACGATCTCGGTTATCCTGAAGCTCCTTCCTCGCTTTATCTGATGTATTCCTTCACCAAATTCCGGCGCAGCCGCCAGCCTTTCAAGTGCAAGATCTGTTCTGGTTTCCATTTTTTTACCTCTCTTTTAAAAAAATTGTGCATATTGCTTCAAATAGTGGAGAAAATTTTGTTGTAATACTTTTATTTTGCCTATTGAAAAATTTTTCAGAAAATGGTACAATTATTATTGTCTCAGTGCGGAGAAATCCGTGTTCGCAGGTGTGCGTTGCATCTGCTGGGGTGTGCGTCCCAAGCATACCTATTATATGTATCACGCAGCGGTTTACCATTGGTAGATTTTGACTGCGCTAATTTTCAAGGAGGTGTAACGAAATGCCGAACATTAAATCCGCTAAGAAGAGAGTAAAGGTTAACCAGACTAAGGCTGCTGCTAACAAGGCTAGAAAGTCTAATCTTAAGACTGTCCTCAAGAAGGCTGATGTTGCTTGCACAACTGGCGCTGCTGATAAGGCAGAGGCTATCAAGGTTGCTATCAAGAGAGTTGATCAGGCTTGCGCTAAGGGTCTTATGCACAAGAACGCTGCTGCAAGAAAGAAGTCTCAGCTCGCTAAGAAGCTCAATGCTGCTGGCTAATTAAGTCTTTTTAAAATATTCGCCCCCGATTTTTTAAAAATCGGGGGCGTTTTTTTTACGTTTTAAATTATGAGAGACTGCTTTTGTTGAGCTTATTCATGATGAGCGCTATCACATCATCAGCCTCCGGAACTTTGCCGTCGGGGAACTCCTTAGCAAGAGCGTCTGAATTCTTGTAAGCCTCAGCAATAGCCTTGTCGATCTCAGCCTTGACCTCCGCCTCAGAAACTCCATGCTTCTCAGCAACCGCCTTATATAATTTATCCATACCTTTCCGCACCTCCAATTTTCTGGAACTACTATTATAATACATTAATCCTGAAAATTAATCAAGACTTTACAAAAATTTTTTTGCTTTCTTTTTATATCTTCCATGCAGATATGAGCTTATTCTACACGTTACGACATTCTTCGACAAAAAATAAAAAATCAGCGGCATTATGAAAAATGCCGCTGATTTTTTATTATTCATATGCCAGATCGTTTATGTATCTGCTGATGAGCTTCTTCGCTTTGACGGGTTTTTGGATGTAGCAGAAATAAGTCTTGTTTTTAGCACGGATAGATAATAGCTTTCCTTTTGATTCCACTCGTTCGATCTTATCGAATGTGAGATCAAAATTTTCTGAAACCGTAATTCCAATACCAACACATCCCGCGCCCCGTATTCTAGTGTTGGTAATAGTGATAAAATTTGATTTTACAGCTATAAGCTTAGGCACAATGTCAAGCAGATCTAAAATCAGTACCACAATAAATATAATAGGAAAAAGCTTACCGATAGTCCTGCGTTCCATTAGCTCCGAGTAGGAAAACGATATATCTAAATATGGCATCATTTCAAAAATGATCCAGATCAAAGCTATTCCGATTAACATGATACTAGCACTGATGATTGGCTTTTTCAAAGCTTCATAGGTATAATCAGAGTGAAATAATATCTGTTCATCCAAAGGAGCATTCCTGACGCTGTTCTGCTCCGCACCGCAGCTGCGGCAGAATCTTGAAGCCTCGGAGACCTGCGCTCCGCAGTGTTCGCAAAATGGCATAAATTCCACCTCATTGCACTAATACTTTGGACAATATGTCCATACTCATATTATAGGACAAATAGTCCTAATTGTCAAGCCTTTTTATCGCCTGACTTATAATTATATAGAGGTGATGAAATGTTTGTTAGAATACGAAATCTCAGAGAGGATAATGATAAGACCCAGAAGGAGGTTGCGGAGTATCTTTTCTGTGATCAATCGCTGTATTCAAAATATGAAAGAGGAGTAAGGGATGTTCCGGTCAGCATCATTATAAAGCTTTCAAAGCTCTACAATACAAGCACCGATTATATCCTTGGTCTTACTGACCGCAAGCAGCCTTATAAATAAATATCCCTGCCGGACAAATTCACATCTCCGGCAGGGATATTTTACTTATTGAATTTTATCAGTCAATGCTCCAGACGTCTGGTTCTTCGGGGAGAACGAAATCTGTACCGAGGAAGAAATCGGTATGCGGAGGCTGGTTATAGCCAGTATTCTGAGCGGCAACCTGAACTCTGTACTGCGGGTTATGCATGAGGGAGTAGACAGCATTGTCATTTGTCCAAGTTGTAGCAAAGACTCTCAGTCCGGTACCGTCGCTCTTCTGAGCGATTATCTCCTCACGCCAGTCACCGAAGATATCAGCTGTAAGGCACATATTCGACTTTGAGTAGTTGTTGTAGGTTACGCCGTCGCCGGTGAAAACTCTGCCCTTGCCGTGCTGATCGACCATAGTTCTGTCGAGCACAGCTCTCTCGAGGACATCCGTCCAGTAGATAACGGAATTCTGTCCCCATTTTGTGATATCAGCCCACGTTGCGACCTGAGCATGATCGCCGAACGCCTTATAAACGATCGAATTATGGATTCCGACCATCTCTGCGCCGTCGTTTCCGGCGATGATGTTATCAGCGACACAGCGTCCTGTATCATCGCTG
>JBGVIW010000030.1:0-16046 GCA_045128995.1 Ruminococcus sp. | reverse complement strand
TCGTCATCAGCCGGACGGTTTTCTGTATCGAACAATGCCTCAACGAAACTCTTGCTCTCAAAGGACTGGAGATCGTCGATCTTCTCTCCGACTCCGACAAGCTTCACCGGAATTCCCAGCTCATTCTTGATGGAGATAACTATTCCGCCCTTGGCAGTTCCATCAAGCTTCGTAAGTACGATTCCGGTAATATCAGCTGTCTCACGGAAAAGACGTGCCTGATTTACGGCGTTCTGACCTGTTGTAGCGTCAAGTACCAGAAGTACCTCTCGTGAACACTCGCCTGCCTTGGAATCAATGATCCTGTTGATCTTTGCAAGCTCATCCATGAGATTTTTCTTGTTATGAAGTCTGCCGGCGGTATCGACTATCACGATATCACAGCCTCTTGCTTTTGCAGCATCGAGAGCGTCATATACTACAGCTCCCGGATCTGAACCTTCGGCGTGCTTTACGATATCCACTCCGGCACGGTCAGTCCACACCTGAAGCTGATCGATAGCCGCTGCACGGAAGGTATCCGCTGCGGCTACGATAACCTTTTTGCCTTCGTTTTTAAATCTGTGACAGAGCTTTCCGATGGTAGTAGTTTTTCCCGCACCGTTTACACCGATGACGAGTATAACTGCCGGTGACTGAGTAAGGTCAAGTCCTGTCTCGTCGCCCATCATCTCGGCAATGATCTCCTGAAGAAGTCCCATTATCATTGCCGGATCAGTGATTCCTCTTTCCTTGATCTTCTGGCGCAGTCTGGAGCATATCTCGAGTGAAGTCTCTACTCCGATATCGCTCATGATCATTGTTTCCTCAAGCTGTTCAAAAAGCTCCTCGTCTATTTTTGTAAAAGAGTTTGCGATTTTCTGAAAGCTGCCTATGAGCGAATCCTTCGTTTTCTGCAAGCCCTTTCTGATTTTTGAAAAAAATCCCATAACTATCCTCCATTTGGATTATTGATTCATTTCAGCGGTATCTCCGCTGTCCTGGAAGTCCACCTGTTCCATCCTGAGAAGCTTGGAGATTCCGTCCTCCTGCATCGTTACGCCGTAGAGTACATTTGCCTCCTCCATAGCGCTTCTTCGGTGAGTAACAAGTACGAACTGTGTAGTATCGGTAAATTTCTTGAGATACTGAGCGTATTTTCTTACATTGACCTCATCAAGCGCTGCGTCGATCTCATCGAGGATACAGAACGGTGCAGGTCTTAGACGAAGTATTGCAAAATATATCGCTATCGCCACGAAGGACTGTTCTCCTCCTGACAGCGAGATAAGATTCTTTATGACCTTTCCTGGAGGTGCAACGCTGATCTCGATTCCTGATTCCAGAACATTCTCAGGATCTGTAAGGATAAGCTCTGCCTTTCCTCCGCCGAAAAGCTCAACGAAGATCTCCTTGAAATTTGAGTTTATCACTGCAAAGCTCTCAGCAAATATTCTGCACATTTCCTCAGTGAGGTCGCTGATGATCTTTTCAAGCTCTGATTTTGACTTGTGAACATCGGCTAGCTGCGCTGACATAAACTCATAACGCTCCGAAACTTCCTTATATTCCTCGATCGCCTCGACGTTTACGTTTCCGAGCAGCCTTATCTTATTTTTCACATCGTTCAGCTCACGCTGAGCGGAGGTGATATCCTCGATCTTATCGGCTATTGCAGCAGCCTCTGAGCGGGTCAGCTCGTATACCTCGAGGAGCTGTTTTATGATGCCGTCATAATCACGGCAGGACGTTTCCCTGCGCTCTTCAAGACGTGTTATCTCGCCCGAGAGTCTTTCCTTCGCTTCATTTATCTGCTTAAGTCCGAGCTGCATCTCCTTTACGACACGATTCTGCTCGTTGTACATTTCCTGATATTGCTTTATCTTTTCATTGTACACGGTAGTATTGCCTCGCAGCTCTTCCAGCCTTTTATTTGTATTGTCAATATCCTGATGCTTCTGAGCGATAAGCTCTCTCTGGCGTGTGATCTCCTCAGAAACAAGTCCGCTTCCCTTTTCAAGTTCAGCGATACTCTGCTTTATGTGTGTGATCTCGATCTCCTGAGCCTGAGCATCCTTTTCAAGCTCCATTCCCCTGATCCTGAGCTGTGAGAGCTTCTGTGAAAGCTCCTCACGCTGCAATCTTAGCTTTTCACGGATATCCTGCTCCTGTGCAAGCTCCTGCTCGGCGATACGGATCTTTTCTTCCAGTTCTTCCAGAGCAGATTCAGATTCCTTCAGCGAAGCCTCAGCCTGAGCAATTTTTCTGGACGATTCATCAGCAAGCTTCGCAGAGTTTTCTTCCTGCTGGCGGAGCTGTCCGATCAGCGACTCCTGACTTGCCAGTCCGGCATCGAGGCGAACCTTTTCAGCCTCTGCCTCCGCAGTTTCTGATCTTGCAGCATCGATCTCAAACCTCAGCTTCTCAGACTCCGCACGAAGCTTTTCAGCCTTTTCGCTCAGAACATCCTTCTCTCTGGAAAGACTTTCTATCCTTGCGTCGAGTGTTTCTATTTCGTGCTTACGTGTAATAATTCCGCCTGACTTCTGAGCTGAACCTCCGGTAAAAGAACCTCCGGCATTTATCACCTGTCCGTCAAGCGTTACTATCCTGAACTTATAGCCATATTTTTTGGCTATAAGGGTTGCGCTGTCGATATCCTCAGCGATTACTATCCTTCCGAGCAGCGAAGCAATGATTCCGCTGAAGCGCTCATCGTAGGATACTATTCTGTTTGCACACGCAACAAATCCCTCGCAGGCTTCAAGTCCCTGTTCACGCAGTTCATAGCCCTTTACAGATGTAAGCGGCAGGAATGTAGCTCTTCCGCCTTTCTGTTCTTTGAGGAAGCGGATGCATCGCTTTGCGATATCCTCATGCTCGACAATTATGTTCTGCATTGCTCCGCCGAGTGCTGTTTCGATCGCAACGGCATACTGCGGCTCGACGCTGATATTCTGAGCAACTGTACCGAAAACTCCGCCGAGTCTGCCCTGCTTTGAAGCTTTAAGCACAGTCTTTACGCTTCCAGCGAAGCCTTCCATGTTATTTTCAAGATCGCTGAGGATCTTTCTTCGCTGCTGGTTTCCCTTCAGCTCATATAGAGCCTTTTCAAACTCGATTTTAGCCTGTTCAAAGCCTTCACGGCGTGATTTATAGAGACGTTCCAGACCGCTCTGGCGATTTTTCAGTCCTGTGAGTTTTTCCTCGATCTGAGAGATCTGAGCCATGCTGTCATTGATATTTTTCTCGTACTCATCAATCGACTGTTTAGCTGATCCAGAGCTTTCCCTGAGCTGTTCAAGGCGGAGCGTCTCCTCCTCGATTGCAGTTTTAGCCGATTCGCAGGCAAATCTATACTCACTCTGTTTGATATAGAGCGAATTGATCTCACTGCCGGCTTTATCGAAGCTGCTTCCAAGCTCAGAGCTTTTACGCTCTGTTTCATTGAAGCTCTGGGTGATGTTTTCTATCTCAGTTTCAAGCTCCTGACGGTCAGCGATCAGCTTTTCGAGACGTTTTCCGGCAGCTTCAAGCTCTGCTTCAAGCGATTTTCGGGAAGCCTCTGAATCAGCGATTCTGCGCTCAGCAGACTTTATTGCCTCCTCACAGTGGCGGATATCGTTCTCGAACACGGCAATGTCGGACTTCAGTTCTGAAGCCGACTGCTCCTCCTCGAGCATTTTTCTTCTCAGCTCATCGGAGCGGACGGTGCTCTGCTGCATATTGCGGTAGCCGTCCTGAATTTTTTCCTCCTGACGCTGGATGTCATTTTCTATATTTTCATACTCACCACGGCTGACGAGGATCTTCTCATCGAGCTGATCAAGCTTCAGCTTCAGCTCATCGAGTCGGCTGACCCAGACAGATATCTCCAGCTTTTTACGCTGCTCGGCGAGCTTTATGAATTTCTCTGCCTTCTCCGACTGTATGCGCAGCGGCTCAACCCTGCCTTCAAGCTCAGAAAGTATATCCGTAAGGCGAAGGATATTCTCCTGTGCACCTGTGAGCTTTCGCTCAGCCTCTAGCTTTTTATAGCGGAATTTTGAGATTCCCGCTGCTTCCTCGAAGATATCACGGCGCTCATTACTCTTAGCTCCGACGATCTCAGCAATACGTCCCTGACCGATAATAGAATATCCGTCACGTCCAAGTCCTGTATCCATGAAAAGCTCATTGATATCCTTCAGACGAACCTGTTTTCCGTTTATCATGTACTCGCTGTCGCCGCTGCGGTAGAGCTTTCGGGTGATCGCAACCTCTTCGCCCTGATCGGGAAGTGTCTTGTCGGTATTGTCGATGTTCAGCGTTACAGCAGCAAAGCCCATAGGTTTTCTTGCAACAGTACCGGAAAAAATAACGTCCTCCATCTTGTTTCCTCGAAGCGTCTTAGTTGACTGCTCTCCGAGAACCCAGCGAACCGAGTCGCCGATATTACTTTTTCCGCTGCCGTTCGGGCCTACGACTGCCGTCAGTCCCTTGTCAAAGGTCAGGCTTATTTTATCGGGAAAGGACTTGAATCCCTGTATTTCCAATGATTTTAAGTACATTCACTCACCGCCGGTTTATAATTTTCAAATCTTCAGTCTGCTCAGGATCTGCAATTATCCTCAGCTCTTTTCCCTTTTTAGCAAAATATGTGATATTACGCCTATTCTGACCGATCGCCTTGCTAAGGCATCGTGCCGGAACGGAAACCTCCGCATAGCTGAAATCTCCGAGAGTCTCTTTAAGCTTCATGCGGTAGACACGTCCCTCGCAAAGCTCACGGAATGCCGGATGGTAGAAACCTCCGATCATGTCGTTCTCTACGAATTCACTTGCATGAAGTCCGCATTTTATTACCCTGATGCCGCAATTCTCGAAGCTGCGCATCATAAATGCTGCAATATCAAGGACTGCCCTCATTTTTCCTCTTGATTTTACCGGAATATACTCGCCCGACTGATAAAGCTCCGCAAGCTTTGTACCTCTGAGAATTACCACCGGATATATTCTGACAGTATCAGGTCTTATATCGCATATTTTTTCAGCAGTCATGATCTCTTCACCGATATGACTTCTATACAAGCCGATCATAACCTGAAGTCCCAGCTCAAAGCCGTATTTGCGTATCATGAAGCTTGCATCCACAACATCCTGAGCCGTATGACCTCTGTCGTTAGCCTCAAGAACATAGTCGATCATCGACTGTGCTCCCAGCTCGATTGCTGTTACTCTGTACTTTTTCAGAACAGACAGAATCTCCTCGCTAATACAGTCAGGTCGGGTAGAAATGCGGATTCCGTAAAATTTACCATCACCGATAAAATCCTGCACTGCCTCGAGAAGCGAGATCATATAATCCCTCGGAATTGCAGTAAAGCTTCCTCCGAAGAACGCTATCTCGGTGTTTTCGGGAGATTTTGACTCTCTGAGTGCCTTTTCACAGACATCCCTTACTTCCTCTGCCGTCGGAGCCTTCTGGCTGCCGCTTATGGTATGCTGATTGCAGAAACTGCACTTATTCGGACAGCCGATATGCGGAATAAAAATTGAAATATTACTGTGCTTCATATCCCATAAGCTCCAGCGCTTCCTTAGCGGCAAGCTGTTCGGCTTCCTTTTTGCTTCTGCCCTTGCCTTTGCCGATCACATTAGAGTTGAGGCATACCTCCACCACAAAGCGCTTATTATGGTCAGGGCCTTCTTCTCCGACGAGAACATACTCCACCTTCTCCTCGGGATTTTTCTGTACTATTTCCTGAAGGATCGTCTTGAAATCGCTGAAAACTGGCTTTCTGCGGATCTGGATGTCCTTGGGGATAAAGCGCAGGATATGCTTTGCGGCAGGCTCATAGCCGCCGTCGAGGTATATTGCAGCAATAACCGCCTCGAATGCGTCTGCAAGTATTGAGGGACGCTCTCTTCCGCCGGTATTTTCCTCGCCCTTTCCGAGCAGCAGAAAATCTCCGAGGTTAATTTCCTGAGCAAATACATACAGCGACTTCTCGCACACAAGCGACGCTCTCATTTTAGTAAGTTCACCCTCAGTAACACTGGTGAGATTCTCATACAAGTAGGATGACACGACGATCGACAGAACGCTGTCGCCGAGAAACTCCAGACGCTCATTGCTTCCTCCTGGGATCTTCTTTTCATTCGCATATGACGAATGCGTCAGTGCCTGCTGGATGTATTTTTTATTTTTAAAAGTGTAGCCAATAATTTCTTCAAATTTTCCGATAGTACTCATTATTACCTATCCTTTCCGGAATCCGGAAGCTGCTGGACATAATTTTCGATCTCGCCGATCACATTTCCATCGACGCACTGCTTAGCCTGACGCACTGCATTGAAGAATGCTGTACCATCTGAACTTCCGTGAGCCTTGATTACAGGCTTCTTCACACCAAGGAGCGCTGAACCTCCGACCTCTTTATAGTCCATCTGCTTTCTGAAGCTTTTTATCTTGCCGAGACTGAAGAGTGCTCCGATTTTTCCTGTGCCGGAGAAAATCCATTTCAGCTTCTTTGCAAAGAACGATCCCATTCCCTCATAAAGCTTGAGTGCGATATTTCCCGTAAAGCCGTCAGTTACAACTACCTGACACTCGCCCTTTGGCATATCTCTAGCCTCGATGTTGCCGATAAAATTCAGACCTGAGCCTTCGAGCAGCTTATACGCCTCGATCTCAAGCTCTCTGCCTTTAGTTTCCTCAGCACCGATATTCAGCAGTCCCACCTTCGGGTTTTTAATGCCCATAACCTTTTCCATGTAGGCACTGCCCATCACTGCGAACTGCACGAGCATCTCAGGACGGCACTCTGTATTTGCGCCTGCGTCGAGGAGAATGAAGCTTCCCTTATCAGCCGGCATTACAGGCGACGGAGCTACACGTTTGATTCCCTTGATACGCTTTACTATAAAAGTTGCTCCCATAACGAGTGCACCTGTGCTGCCTGCGCAGACAAATGCATCACCCTTGCCATCGGCAAGAAGCTGAAGTCCCAGCGCCATCGAAGTATTCTTACCTGACTTTATAATTTCCTTTGGCTCTTCATGTATATCAAATATCTCGTCGGTATGTTCGATTTCGATATGATCCAGACTTATCCCGTTTTCTGCGGCGCAGTCCATGATCTTCTGTCTGCTTCCGGTGAGGAGGATATCGACTCCAAGCTCTTTTACGGCACGCTCACTTCCTCTGAGCACCTCGAGCGGAGCGTTATCGCCTCCGAATGCATCAATTATTATTTTCATAGCCGATCCTTTCCAGTTCCTGTCTGAGTGAATTTACTGCTCTCTGCGCATAAGCGCCGTATTTTTCCTTTTTATCCCTTATCCGCACGCCAAGCTCCGGGAGTATTCCCATATTTGCGCCCATAGGCTGGAACTTTCCGCTGTTGTACGGGTCACTGATATAAGCAGTCAGCGCACCCGTCATGGTATCCCTCGGGAGCTGAACCGGTTCAAGACCCTTGATCTTTCTTGCAGCAGCAACTCCGGCGATAATTCCGCTTGCGGCTGATTCCATATATCCCTCAACGCCGGTGATCTGTCCGGCGAAGTAAATATCAGGATTGCTCTTCATGGAGAAATCCGCATTAAGCAGCTCGGGGCTGTTGATAAAGGTATTGCGGTGCATAACGCCGAATCTCATAAACTCTGCATTCTCAAGCCCTGGGATCATCGAGAATACACGCTTCTGCTCGCCGAACTTCAGATTTGTCTGGAATCCGACAAGATTAAATAGTGTTCCCTCTCGGTTTTCCCTGCGCAGCTGAACTACAGCATACGGACGGCGTCCGGTACGCTTATCTGTGATTCCCACTGGCTTCATGGGACCGAATCTCATCGTATCCACACCTCTCGAGGCAAGAACCTCGATAGGCATACATCCCTCGTAAACGCTGAACGGGTGAGTCTCGAAATCCTTCAGCTCGCAGCGTTCTGCCTCGATCAGCGCATTATAGAACGCAAGGTACTCATCCTTATCCATTGGGCAGTTGATATAGTCAGCATCACCACGGTCATATCTCGAGGCAAAGAAAACCTTCTCCTTATCGAGGCTGTCAAAGGTTACTATCGGAGCTGCCGCATCGTAGAAGCTCAGTCCCTCACCGCAGAGCTGGCTTATCTTCTGAGCCATTGCTTCTGAAGTAAGCGGACCTGTTGCGATGATCACGATCCCCTCGGGGATCTCAGTCACCTCCTCGCCGATGACTTCGATGAGAGGATGATTTCTGATTTTTTCCGTAACGCTGTCGGAGAACTTCTCTCGGTCGACCGCAAGCGCTCCGCCGGCTTCGACTGCGTTTTCCTTTGCACACGGAACTGTCAGCGAACCGAGCATTTCCATCTCTGCCTTCAGCAGACCTGCCGCTGACTCAAGGCGTGCAGCCTTGAGTGAGTTCGAGCATACAAGCTCTGCAAAGCCGCTGTAGTGATGAGCCGGAGTATATTTCTGTGGCTTCATCTCGTACAGCTTAACATTTATACCTTCCCGTGCAAGCTGCCATGCTGCCTCGCAGCCGGCAAGTCCTGCACCAATAACACTTACTGTTACGCTCATTTTTTCAGCTCTCTTTCGTATCCGCAATCCGGCTTTTCGCAGATCAGTCTGCCTGATTTTCCGCCCTTTATAAAGAGCGAGCTGCCGCAGTCGGGACATTTCTCCTCGGACGGAACATTCCATGTCATGAAGTTGCAGTCCGGATAGCCCTCGCAGCCGTAGAAGCTTCTGCCCTTCTTTGATTTTTTGAGCAGCATTTTCTTTCCGCAAAGCGGGCAGTCTCCTTCAGTTTCCTGAACGATCTTCTTTGTATTCTTACACTCCGGAAATCCCGGGCATGCAAGGAATTTTCCATACTTGCTGATCTTGATGACCATATTTCTTCCGCACTGGTCGCAGATTATGTCAGTTTCCTCATCGGGAACCTTGACTCTCTTTCCCTCCATAGCCTCTTCAGCCTTATGGAGAGTCTCAGAAAAGTCACCGTAGAATTCTCTCAGTGACTCTACCCAATCCTTCTCACCGTTTTCGACCTCATCGAGACTCGTCTCCATCTGAGCGGTAAAATTTGCGTCGACGATATTTTTAAAATGCTCCTTCATAAGTTCAGTCACAGCCTCACCAAGATTAGTAGGCTTTAGCTGTTTTCCCTCATGCTCAACGTACTGGCGGCTTGTGACAGTAGTGATCGTCGGAGCATAGGTACTAGGTCTGCCGATTCCGTTTTCCTCGAGTGCCTTGATAAGTGAAGCCTCGGTATATCTCGCCGGAGGCTGAGTGAAGTGCTGATTTCCGGCGATGGATTTCAGCTTAAGGACATCCTCAGCCGCAAGAGGTGGGAGCATTTTTTTATTCTCCTCAGCAGAATCCGCCGACTCGACATAAAGCACAGTGAAGCCGTCGAACTTGACAGAATAGCCTGATGCACGGAAAATGCAGCCATTTGCCTCGATATCGACAGAAACGGTGTCGAGCAGAGCATTCGCCATCTGGCTTGCGATGAAGCGTTCCCAGATAAGCTTATAGAGCTTGAACTGGTCAGCAGTAAGGTTAGGCTTTACTCTCTCGGGAGTGAAGTCTGTCATTGACGGACGGATAGCCTCGTGAGCGTCCTGTGAATTGCTTTTTGATTTATAGATTCTCGGCTCGGGAGGGAGATATTCCTTGCCGAACACTGTCTCGATGTACTGCGCAGCAGAGGCTCTTGCCTCATCAGAAATACGCAGGCTGTCAGTTCTCATATAGGTGATAAGTCCGACAGCACCTACTCCGGTAATTTCCACACCTTCGTAAAGCTCCTGTGCAGCCTTCATGGTACGCTTAGCGGTAAAGCCAAGCTTTCTGGAGGCTTCCTGCTGGAGAGTTGAAGTGATAAACGGCGGTGCAGGCTGTTTTTTGGTAACTCTTTTTCTGACGGATTTTACTGTATAAACCGCACCCTCAAGTCTCTGGAGGAGATTCTGTGACTCTGCCTCATTCGGAATCTCGAGCTTCTTTCCGTCGACTGAAGCAAGCTGTGCCTCAAAGATCTTTCTTGAACCCGGAGCAGTAAATTTTGCGTCGATAGTCCAGTACTCCTTCGGCACGAATTTTCTTATTTCATTCTCTCTGTCGACAACGAGACGCACGGTCACTGACTGTACTCTTCCAGCGGAGAGACCTCTCTTGACCTTTTTCCAGAGGAACGGACTGAGCTTATATCCCACGAGGCGGTCGAGTATACGTCTTGCCTGCTGGGCATTCACGAGATCGATATCGATCTTGCGTGGGTTCTGCATTCCGGACTGGACGCCTGTTTTTGTGATCTCATTGAACGCAACACGGTTGCTTTCCTCCATATCCAGCTTCAGGATATGGGCGATATGCCATGAGATCGCCTCACCTTCACGGTCAGGGTCGGTTGCGAGATATATTTTATCGCACTTTTTCGCACGTTTTTTAAGTTCCTTGATTACATCCTCTTTGCCCTTCATCTCAGTATACTGCGGCTGAAAATCATTATCAGGATCAACGCCGATCTTAGATTTCGGGAGGTCACGGATATGTCCCATTGAAGCCATTACTTCATATCCGGAGCCGAGGTATTTCTGGATTGTTTTAGCCTTTGCAGGCGACTCTACTATAACTAAATCTGACATTTAAATTACCCCTTATCTGAAATATTCCGGAAGTTGTGCCTTAACATATCTCGTATGTATTGCCAGGCAGCATTCTGAGTATTCCAAGCAGTTCAAGCTCGGTAATTTCTGAGCTTACCTGCACTGCGTCGACGGATATCTCAGCTGCAATTGCATCGGCATGAGCAGTTCCTGCGAGTATTTCATCTATTATTCTATTCTGAAGCTCAGTCAGCTCTTCTCTCGGGATATCCTTTGTTTCAGGCTTTTCAGCCTCGTCATGAAACTCCGGAACGGTAGGAGCATCAGCAGCTGCGTCAGTTTTATCATCCGCCGGCTTCAGTTTTTTCTTCTTTTCTGTATCTGTCTTGCGTGGATTTTTCCTTATCGGTACAAGCTCTCCCACGCCAAATGTGCTGATACCTCTATAATTATCATTTCTTATCTCACTGTCATTAGCTCCGCCCAGTCGGAAGCAGTCCATAACGTCTGCGGCGGAGTATAACGCATAGGCTCCGTCACGAAGCAGCATGACATTGCCCGAGAACTGCTCACTGAAGATATCAGCCGGCGGCAGGCAGAATATATCCCTTCCCTGCTCAAGTGCTAACGATGCAGTAATGAGCGAACCGCTCCTGCGGGAGGCTTCAAATACTATCGTAACCCTTGCAAGAGCCGCAAGTATCCTGTTCCTCTTCGGAAAATTCCCCGGAAGCGGAGATGTTCCCGGTGGAAATTCGCTAAGAAAAACTCCTCCGTTTGCGATTATCTCTTCCCTGAATCTGAAATTTTCCCTGGGATAATCCACATCGATCCCACATCCAAGAATACACGCCGTCGGGCGGTTTACATATACAGCCGCAAGATGCGAGGCAATGTCGATTCCTACGGCAAAGCCGCTGATCACGGTAACTCCATTCAAGGCAAGCTCCCGGCATATTCTTTCAGCAGCATTGATGCTGTATGGTGAGCTTTTTCGTGCACCTACACTTGCAACAGTTTTCGTACCGCAGAGACACCTTAGGTTCCCTTTATAATAAAGTACAGGCGGCGGATTTAATATATGCCGCAGCTGAGGAGGATATTCAGGATCGCTGTAGCCTGCGATCGAGATCCCCTTGCCTGAGCAAAGATTTATATGCTCGACCGCCTTATCGATATCAACAGCAGATATACTCCGGCGCTCATCATCGCTGAGACGGTCGCTGAATGCACCTGACGAAAGCTCCTGATAGGCTTCCTCGGCAGTTTCAAAAAGGCGCATAGCTTCCCATATCCTTCTGCTTCCGACTCCGAAGATCATTGTAAGCCATATCCAGTATTTGGTTTCGTTCACATTCACGTTAACGCCTCCCTTATCAAACCTGACGGCTTCTTGCAAGCTCCCACATAACGATTCCGGCAGCCATTGCCGCATTAAGTGAATTTATACTTCCGCACATCGGGATAGTGATCCTTCTGTCGCAGCGCATCGAGACCTCTCTCGGGAGACCATTTCCCTCGTTGCCGATGAATACAGCCTGTCCTCCGTCAAAGCTGCACTGAGTTATCCTGTCGGCATCGGAGTCGATGACCGAAGCGCAGGTGCAGATATTATTCTGTCTCAGCATCTCAAAGAGCGTATCTTCATCATTTTCGATGCAGATATTCGTTCTGAAAACCGAGCCCATAGTGGAACGGATAACCTTTGGGCTGTACAGATCGCACGAACCGGACATAATTATCCCGTCGATCCCGAGGGCGTCAGCAGTACGAATGATCATCCCGACATTTCCGGGATCCTGAAGTCCGAAAAGTACGATATACTTACCGTTTTCCACAAAATTCATGCGTTTTTTCTCTGGTATGCGGCATATTGCAAAAACGCCCTGAGTCTGGGTAGTCTGAGCAATTTTATTTCCAAGCTCATTTGAAATAACAATAGTTTTTGTATTCCTCAAATCAGCCTGAAAAAGCGTATCACCGAACTTTTCGGCAGCATTTTTAGTGAGGATAAGCTGAGATATACCGCTGTCCTCTCTCAGGGCATCCTCGACTATACGCAGTCCCTCCAACACGAATAAGCCGTACTCGAGCCTGTCTTTTTTGGAAGACGAGAGTCTCTGATACAGCTTGATTGAAGGATTATCCTTTGAAGTAATTATATTATTCAAAAAGTCACCTCCGGGTATTTTGCAGTCATACAACAAACCACGCTCTTTAATTAAAGGAGCGTGGTTTATTAAGTACGATTAAAGAGCTGCCTTAGCCTTCTCTACGATAGCTGTGAAACCAGCAGCATCGTTGATAGCGATCTCGGAGAGCATCTTTCTGTTGAGAGTGATGCCAGCCTTCTTGCAGCCGTTCATGAATGTTGAGTAGTTCATACCATTCATCTTAGCAGCAGCGGAGATTCTAGCGATCCAGAGCTGTCTGAATGTTCTCTTCTTCTGCTTTCTGCCGATATATGCGTAATTGCCTGACTTCATTACAGCCTGTTTAGCCATCTTGAAGTGCTTGCTCTTTGCACCAAAGTAGCCCTTAGCAAGCTTGAGAGTCTTATTTCTTCTCTTACGAGTCATCATTGCACCCTTAATACGTGCCATAGTCTTATACCTCCAAAAATAAAATTACGGGAATCCTAATTACATGTAAGGAACGAGCTTCTTGATTGTAGGAGCGTTAGTGCTGTCACAAACGCCAGCGTTACGAGCGATTCTCTTACGCTTTGTATCCTTCTGAGTAAGTCTGTGTCTCTTGTTTGTGTGCTGGTACTTTACCTTACCGCTTCCTGTAACCTTAAAACGCTTCTTTGCGCCTGAGTGAGTTTTAACTTTAACCTTTGCCATTGTATAATCCTCCTTATTTAGAACAGGTTAGTTCTTACTTTGATGCCTTTGGAGAGACGAACATAACTATGCTGCGTCCTTCCATTTTTGCCGGCTTTTCGACTGTGCCGACTCCCGAAACCGCCTCCTTGAAGCGATCGAGCAGCTCCTCTCCGAGCTGGGGATGAGCAATTGCTCTCTTACGGAATCTTACAGAAACCTTGAGCTTATCGCCGCCCTGCAAAAATTTCACAGCCTGATTAACCTTAGTTTCAAAATCATGAGTATCAATAGTTGAAAACATTCTGATTTCCTTTATTGAAACTACCTTCTGATTTTTTCTTGCTTCCTTTTCACGCTTAGCCTGCTCGAAGCAATACTTACCGTAGTCCATGATTCGGCACACCGGCGGAGTTGCCTGCGGAGCGATCTTCACGAGGTCAAGATTCTTTTCAAAAGCAATTTTCTGAGCATCTCTGGCTGATAACACGCCGAGCTTTGTTCCGTCAGCGTCGATTACGAGAATTTCCTTATCTCTTATCTCTTCGTTGATCTGAAGTTCCTGTTTGCTAATAGTCAGCACCTCCAAGCACTAATAAATAAAACAAAAATGAGTGCAGAAACATCCTGCACTCATTACAATACGCACTTATGCCCTCTAATAAAAGGGAAAAAACATATTGACCGTTTAAGCTTAGCCTGACGGTGAGAACGCAGTGTTCCGCTTTGTTTACCATGTAAGTATACACCATTGCACTCCGATTGTCAAGCAATTACAGTATTTTTGTCACATTGCACAAATCACAAACCAAACCAGTCCTTAATTTTGTCCCATACAGCAAATCTCACTTCATATTTTTCAGGATTTTTCATAATATCCCGCTGTTTTTCGTCGAAGTATTCGTCCTCGGCATCTTTATCATCGGAGACATCCTCTCCTCCGGCAGCAGGTATACACAGCGGCGGATACATCACACACCACCAGTTTCTGCCCTGAGCCTTTCCGATCTCGATCCTCAGCGCCGTATACTCACCCGACGGCATCGTAATATCACCGTAAACACGTTCATCGAAATACATATCCGTGACCTCAGCCCTCACGTCTGCACAGCATCCCTGCTCAAGCAAAGTTTCCTCAGCTATCCGTTCGATCTCTGTAAGATTCTGACGAGCGCATATCTCAGCCTGCTCAATTCCGACAGCATCACCAAAAATCTCATCGCTCCGCTCTAGCAGAGCGTCACGCACACTCAGCTTCAGCCGCTGATCATAAGTACTGTCCGAATTTGCCAGTATATGGAGCCTAAGAACATCCTCACGAAGCTTTTCCAGCTCAGCACCGTCGCTTGCTATCGACGCAAGATTTGATGCCGCAATCGACACCACGAGTCCCGCAGCCATTAATGAAAACGTAATTCTTCTCATTCCAATCACCTCATTGTCAATGATTGGACGATTGCAGGAAATTATTCAGTTATGAAAAAGAAATTGCACAGTCACTGCCGAGGATGCCGATATAACTCTCTCCGACGTTGGCAGTGATTTCTGTTCCGTCAGCACCGAATATCTCGATAGGAGAATTTTCTGTTGCCTTTGACCATGTAATCGGCTGAGCGCCTCCATTTGTGAAGTAGTAGCCTGTTCCGCCTGTAAGTGCAATGTCGAGCAGATAACCATCGTATGAGCCTATAGAGGTCTGAAGAACGAACACATTCTCAAAATTAAGCTGAGCACCTGTTCTTCCGTCGATATGCGGATTACCGGAATGCTGCTTGAGGTAAGTTCCAGATGCGGCATCGAAATTAAATGTACTGAAATACTCACCAGAGAAATTCACAGTAACAGTCGCCGCCGTCATATCAGCCGGAGTAACCTTCTCGCCCTCGGGCGCAAAGTTAAAATAATTGCCGGCATACTCTGCCGCTGTATCGGTGCGGAATCCCTTTTCCGCAATTTTTCCGGCAAGCTCATCGCCCTTTATATAGCCAATATGCTCCGTCGCATAGCTTCCAGCTCTCTCCTGATCACGGTAGAAAAGTCCGGAGTCGTATTCGCCGTCAAGGTGATCTATGCCCGTTCTGTTGAGCGTATCCAGCGCAATGGTCTTATCTGAGCCCCAGTGAACGTAGATAGCGTCCATACCAAGACAAAGAAGCGGATAATAGTAGCGGCAGCTTCTTACTGAGCAGACATCCGGAACTGCCGTATAGTCGGCATAAACTGCCATAAGACGTGTAATTCCGCCCTCAACCGGAAGCTCATAGACGATATCAGCCTGCTCGATTCCGTACTGCGGAAGAGCATCCTTGAGGTTGTTTACCATAACAGCAACAGGTCTTTTTCCGGCAGCTGCGGCATTATATCCGCTCTCTCCGGTCAGAGGATTAACAAGTGCAGCGATCTGTTCCTGAGTCTGAAGCTCAGTAGCCTCGCCGACAGTCTCATCGGTTACCTCAGAAGATGTACCGGAGGCAGTGTCCTCCACCTTTACCTCTGGAGCATCCTCGCATCCGGCTGCCGCAATCATAGTCAGCGCCGCAGCGGTGCATAATATTTTTTTAAACATATTTTAAAACCTCTCTTTTGTTCATGCATCCCGAAAACAAGATACACCTGAATACACATATTCTTCATAATGCTTCAAATAGT
>JBGVIW010000029.1:0-6480 GCA_045128995.1 Ruminococcus sp. | reverse complement strand
GATAAGCAGCATCAGCATTATACAAGCTAATCTATTGTTTTTCATAAACACTTCTCCATAAAATCATATTTCCCTCAGCATACGCCAAGGGAAATAATTCAGATTATATTAAATATCGTTTCTTATTATATCCTCAAGAGTTTCTCTCTTTACACCGATGCGGGATTTGCCTTCGTTTACAAAAACTACTGCCGGCTTAGGGATCCTGTTGTAATTCGAGGACATGGAGTAATTGTATGCGCCAGTTGCACATACTGCGATGATATCTCCTGATTCTGCGTGCTGGAGCGGCATATTCTCGCCGATAAGATCTCCGCTTTCGCAGCATTTTCCGGCAATAGTTACCTTTTCTGTACGCTCCTCATTTGCTTTATTCGCCACGACAGCCTCATACTCGGACTTGTAAAGCGCATATCTCGGATTATCGCACATACCGCCATCAACTGAAATATATGTTCTGATGCCCGGAATTTCCTTGCGTGCGCCGACTTTATAAAGCGTGATTCCTGCCGGAGCAGCTATTGATCTGCCGGGTTCGATATAGATAAAGGGCTGGGAAATATTCAGCTTTGCGCATTCCTCGCTGACTACATGAGATACTCTCTCGATATAAGTCTCAAAAGGCACAGGGTCATGCTCATTAAGATACTTTATTCCGAAACCGCCGCCGAGATTAAGTCCTGGAACCTCGAAATCAAGCTCATCCCTGATCTTTGCAATTAATCCGAGCATCACTCTTGCTGCCTCCTCGAAGGGAGCGATATCAAAGATCTGTGAACCGATATGGCAGTGGAGTCCGACGAGCTTGAGATTCTTGCAGGCGAGAGCTTCCTTAACTGCATCAAAAGCCTCTCCTGTTTCGAGTGCAAAACCAAATTTACTGTCGATCTGACCCGTTTTTACAAAATCATGCGTATGAGCATCGATGCCAGGCTTGATGCGGAACATAATATGAGGAACTGCGCCTATCTCTCCGGCAATCGCCTCGAGACGATGCAGCTCGCTGATATTGTCAACGATAATATGTCCCACACCGTTTTCCACGGCGTAGTGTAGCTCCTCATCAGTTTTATTATTTCCGTGGAAGCCTACCTTTTCCATTGGGAAGCCAGCTTTTACTGCGGTATACAGCTCTCCTATTGAAACAGCGTCAAGACCGTCTCCTTCGCTTGCAACGATACGGCACATCTCAAGGCAGCTGAACGCCTTGCTTGCATAGCACACAAGTCCCTTGCCATTATAATATTTCTGCATACTTTCATGAAAACGGCGCAGATTCTTTCTGATCAGCTGCTCGTCCATGACGTAAAGCGGAGTACCATATTCCTCAGCGAGAGCAGTTGTGTCCACGCCTCCAATGGTAAGGTTTCCTTTTTCATTGATATTAAGATTTTCTGATACGAACATTTCTTACACCTCTTCGTCATCGCCGTTATCATCAGCGGCGATCTCTTCAATAATCTGTCTCAGCTCATCCACACCCTCGAAGGTCTGGGATGAAAATGGGATAACGTGTATCTCGTCAAAGTACGGGATCTCTGTCTTGAATGCCTCCATACGCTTTTCACGCTGCATTTTCTTGAGCTTGTCTGCCTTTGTGAGAACTATCACGAACGGAAGCTCAGCTTCTATCAGGTAGTTTATCATATGCAGGTCATCCGCTGAAGGCGCATGACGCATATCTACTAGCATGAACACTAAACGCAGGTCTCGGTCAGAGTTGAGATAACCCTCAATAAGCCCTGACCAGCGTTCCTTTTCAGTTTTTGCGACTTTAGCATAGCCATATCCCGGAAGGTCTACAAAATACACGTTTTCAAGTCCGTAGAAATTTATAGTAGCAGTTTTCCCGGGAACCGAGCTTACTCTTGCAAGATTCTTGCGGTTGAAGAGCTTATTGATTAGTGTGGATTTTCCTACATTTGATCTGCCAGCGAAAGCAATCTCAATTCGCTCCGGCGGCGGTATCTGGGAGTATTTGCCGTATGAGGCGCAGAATTCCGCTTTATTGTAGTTCATATCGGTATTCCTCCTTCTGTGTCAGATTATTTATTGTCAAAATCGAGTGCTGCATTGAGCACATCGCTTATTTTTTCAGCAAAAACGAATTCAAGCTGCTGCTTTACAGCATCATCGACTTCCTCGAGATCAGGTTTGTTTGCTATCGGGATGACAACTGTTTTTATGCCTGCCTTATATGCAGCCATCGTTTTTTCACGCAGTCCGCCTATCGGCAGAACTTTTCCGTGGAGCGTTATTTCTCCTGTCATAGCTACATCCGCTCTCACCGGAATGCCTGAAAGTGCCGAAACGAGCGCTGTTATCATTGTTACTCCGGCAGAAGGGCCGTCCTTCGGAACTGCACCCTCTGGGGCGTGGATATGGATATCTTTCTCCTTGTAAAAATCAGGATCATAGCCATATTCTTCTGCAACGGTACGGCTGTAGCTAAGTGCAAGCTTTGCACTTTCCTTCATCACATCACCCAGCGAGCCTGTAACTTCAGTCTTTCCGCTTCCTTTTAACAGAAGCACCTCAAGCGGCATCATTACTCCGCCGACTGATGTCCATGCAAGTCCGTTTACAACACCTACCTGACTTTCATTTGAAGTAAGATCGGGAAGATACTTGTATATTCCGAGATAATTTGCAAGTGTACCCTGCTTTATCGTTACTCTTTTTGCTTCGCCTGATGCTATCTTCTTAGCTGCTTTGCGGCAGAGTGAAGCAATATACCTCTCGAGTGTACGAACTCCCGCTTCCTTTGTATAATACTGGATAAGCTCGTCGACAGCCTTATCTTCGATCTTGAACTGGGAAGCCTTCAGTCCGTGTTCCTTAAGCTGCTTTGGTATAAGGTGATTGCGTGCAATATGGAACTTTTCCTCGGCAGTATAACTGGGAAGCTCAATAAGCTCCATACGGTCAAGCAGCGGCTGAGGTATTGCAGATACGTTGTTGGCGGTAGTGATGAACACTGCCTTACTGAGATCAAACGGTACTTCGATGAAATGATCACGGAAGGCGTTATTCTGCTCGCTGTCAAGCACCTCAAGCATTGCCGATGACGGATCTCCCTTGATATCGCTGCACATCTTATCTATCTCATCAAAAAGGATAAGCGGATTTGCTGTGCCTGCCTGCTGGAGAGCAGTAATAATACGTCCGGGCATTGCTCCGACATAGGTTTTTCGGTGACCTCTTATATCAGCCTCATCACGTACTCCTCCGAGTGATACTCGTGCATATTTGCGTCCCATGGCCTTGGCAATAGAACGTGCAACTGATGTTTTTCCTACTCCGGGAGGTCCGGCTAGGCAGATTATCTGCCCCTTGATTTCCGGATTGAGCATATGGACTGCAAGAAATTCAAGGATTCTTTCCTTTACCTTTTTCAGACCGTAATGATCCTTGTCAAGAATGCTCTCAGCCTTGTCAAGCGTTACCTTTGCCTTGGAATACTTTCCCCACGGCAGATCAAGAACTGTATCAAGGTAATTCTTGATAACAAAAGCCTCCTGCGATGATGGAGGAAGCTTTGAAAGCTTGTCAGCCTCCTTAAGAAGCTTGTCACGGCTCTTGTCATCAAGCTTAAGCGCCATTATATCATTGATATAATGGAACACCTCATCTGAATCATCTTCACCGAGCTGTTCCTGGATTATCCTCATCTGTTCACGAAGATAATACTCTTTCTGACCTTTTTCTATATTGCTTTTAGTCTGCTCATTTATGAGATTCTCCAGCTCGAGAATCTCTACCTCAGAGGAAAGGCAGGCAAAAAGAACTGATAATTTATTAAGTATATTTGACTCCTCAAGGAGAGTCTGTTTGTCACGGTAATTGAGATTGCAGTTGAATGTTACTGCCTCAAATAGCTTTATAGGAGAATCCTGCGCCATAACTGATGCAAGAAGCTCCTGTGGCATTCTTGGATAGAATGAGGCATAGCGTTCAAAAACATCCTTAACAGAACGCATAAGCGCCTCTGCCTCGACATCATCATATTTAGCTCTTGAATATGTAGGGGTGCGCTTTACTTCGGCTCTGAGCGCATCGCCATCATCAATAAGATGTACAAGATTCGCCTTATATACACCCTCAACAAGAACCTTCATCACATTATCCGGCAGCTTAAGAACCTGTCTTATCTCAGCTACAACACCTGTTTTATACAGATCCGATGCCTTAGGAGTATCTACATAGACCTCATGCTGAGTTACGAGAAAGATTCTTGAGTTTTCCTTTAATGCTCTTTCGATTGAATTTATCGATTTTTCACGCGCTACATCAAAGTGCATTACCATTTTCGGAAATGCTACAAGACCTCTCATAGCGACGGTATAGAAAACATTTTCTGTATTTGTATCCTTTGCAGGTTTTATGATCTGTTCCATTTTATTCACCACTATTCTATTCGATCAGGTTTATATACAAATCGCTGGAATCAGCTTTTTACATTATACTACAACAGTATTTAAATTGCAAGCGGTAAAATCAGCCGCCGGCATTAATTACAGAAAACTTCCGGCAAAGAGCATTGCCGGAAGTTCTGGACAGATTTTTATCTTGAACAGAAGCTTTTAAAGCAGTCCCTTCTCCTTAAGACGGTTGAAAACGATATTATATCCGTCATTTCCATCTTTAAGAGAGCGGTTTACTCTGCTTATAGTTGCAGTACTCGCACCTGTTTCGGTAACAATACTGTTGTATACTCTATGTTCATCGAGCAGCTTTGCTACCTGAAGTCTCTGAGCGAAGGACTTCAGCTCAATGCTTGTACAGAGATCATCGAAAAATTTATAGCATTCCTCCACTGTTTCAAGTGAAAGAATAGCCTCAAAAAGCAGATCCATATTTTCAGATTTTATCTTATCTATCATTACATTAGCTCCAGTCTGCCAAATGGCAATTGTTACATTTACACTTTACATTTTAACACAACACCGCATAAAAGTAAAGTCTTTTTTTGACCTGTTTTAAATTTTTTCTGAATTCCCAGAACACTGGTTGATTTTCTGAAAATTACGGATAAAACTTCAGGCTGCCAGTTTTAAAGGCAGCCTGAAAAAGAGAATTTGGCTATATGTAACCTTCCATCAATCAAGACGAGTTCCGCAGTTCTCGCAGAACTTCTGATCATCCTCAGCCTTTGTTCCGCACTGAGGGCACTTTTTCTCCGATGCTACCGGAGCTGGTGCAGGTGTCGGAGCTGACTGGAATGCAGGAGCTTCCTTGAATGCGGGAGCATCTGGTGCTGTCTTAAAGGATGATGCAGCCTGTGTAAATCCGGAAGCTTTTTCTTCCGGAGCTGGTGCAGGTGCCGCTACAGGCTCAGATGCAGGCTTCTCCTCAACAGGTGCTGATACAGGCTCAGATGCTGCCTTTTCCTCAGCTGGTGCAGCTGGAGCTTCCTCTACCTTTGTTCCGCAGCCTTCACAGAATTTCTGTCCCTCGGCTAAGACATATCCGCATTTAGTACACTTCTTTACAGGTGCAACCTCAGGAGCTGCCTCAACTACTGGGAAAAGAGCAGATACATCTGTACCGCATCCAGCGCAGAACTTGCTTCCTCTTGCTACAGTCTGACCGCAGCCTGGGCAAGGAAGCTTATCCTCGAGCGCATTAAGCTCATTCTTCAGAGTCTCTATCTTTGCAAGCTTAGAATTTATTTCATTGACCATGTCAGCATATTCAGCCGACGGATTTTTCTCGTTAAGTTCATAACATTTTTTTCCGAGCTGAAGGTGGATGGAATTTATCTCTCCCTCAGTCTGGTTGATTTCCTTTTTGATACGCATTTTATCAGCAACCTTCTTAGAGCCGTCGCTTACATTTTTTGCGCCTTTTTCAAAAGTATCGCCCACTTTCTGAGTCATACCATATATTTTATCCATGAATCCCATAATTAGAAACCTCCATCTTATTCATTATGATATTTTATATTTTAGCACATAAAAGCAGATAAGTCAATACTATTAAAATGATATTTCTGTGAAAGAAATTGCATTCAGCGCACGCTGTGCAGCTGCTGAAAAATCACTGCAAGTCGATGAATAGAGCGTCAGGAGCGTATCTCCTCTTCCAACGTATTCACCGCATTCACAATTCATTACGATACCAGCGCTCATATCTATCTGACTATCTTTTTCCGTCCTTCCAGCTCCGATGATAAGGGATGCCATTCCGATCTCTTCGCTGTTTATCGCTGATATCCTCATGTCTGCCGCAGCTTTGAGCTGGTAGCTGTATTTCGCCTGAGGGAGAAGTGAAACATCGTCAGCGATACGTGCATCTCCTCCGTGAAGTTTTATTGTTTCCCGGAAGATCTCAAGAGCCTTTCCGGAGCTGATCGCATTCTCGGCTGCTTTTCTGCATTCATGAGAACTTCCCTTTCCTGCAAGCTCCAGCATTCCGGCTGTAAGCTCTATGCACAGGTCATAAAGAGTCCCCTTTGTTTTACCCTGAAGTATTTCGACG